>JAJEAX010000217.1 GCA_022822565.1 Candidatus Latescibacterota bacterium | reverse complement strand
CGCGCGGATCGTCAATTAAATCGCCGTATTCATCCGTGAACATCGAAACACACGACGGTTCAAATCCCACAATGGGATACCCCTGTTCGGTATATTGATAGAGATTTTCAATATTGAACAGGGCGTTTTCTTTTACGCGGTCGATATAACCGCTCGAAAGCATTGGGCGACCACAACAGCGCTTCACGGCCAAAATCACCTCATAACCCGCCGCTTCAAACAAGGCCGTGGCTGCCTTGCCAATTTCGGGATAGTTGTAGGTCATGTACGTATCGGAAAAAAACACGACGCGTTTATCTTTCGAAGGCGTATTGCGGCTGGCGAACCAGTGTGTAAATGTTTGACGCGCAAATGGTGGTAGGGACCGCGCAGGGGCAATCCCAAAACGCTTCATCATCCACTTTGAAATACCCATTCTGGACAAACGATTGGCAAGGGGCGCAACGAGGCATCCAAGTTTGCCCATCAATTCCACATTGCCAAATAAAATAGATCGCAATGGCCGCCCGTGTTTGGCGTAATAATGCGCCTTAAATTCATACTTAATTTTTGCCATATCCACATTGGACGGGCACTCGGCTTTGCATGCCTTACACTCCAGACAAAGCGCGAGCACATCATTGATGCGATGATCCGTAAGCCCGCCTTCCCACCGCCCTGAAATCGCCGCTCGGAGCGCGTTTGCCCGCCCCCGTGTCGAGTGCTCTTCTTCCAGCGTTGCCATATAAGACGGACACATCGTGCCCACCAGTTTTTTGCGACACTCCCCTACCCCATTGCACATTTCAACTGCGCGGTGAAATCCTCCATCGGCAGAAAAGTCGAAGTGAGTGTTTATTTCCTGCGCGCGATAGTCTGTCCCATAACGCAAATTTTCGGTCATCATCGGCGCATCGATAATTTTGCCGGGATTCATCAGTCCCCTGGGATCAAAAGCGCGCTTGACCTCCCGAAAAGCATCGTAAAGCGTCGTGCCAAAGAATGTTTCGTTCCAACAACTGCGAACCAGGCCATCGCCGTGTTCCCCGCTCACGGCACCGCCGTATTTCATCACCAGATCGCGTACAGATTCGGCGATAAAGCGCATTTTGGCGATCTCGGCGGAATCTTTGAGATCGACCATTGGCCGAACATGTAGCAAGCCCACGCTGGCGTGGGCATAATAACCCGCGCGCGTGTTGAGCGACTTTACCAACGCGCCAAAATCAGAAATATAGTCGGGTAGCCTTTCCGGCGGAACAGCGGCGTCCTCGACAAAAGCGATGGGTTTGGAATCGCCTTTTACCCCCATGAGCAAACCCAGCCCCGCTTTGCGCACATTCCAAACATTGGCCTGCTCGACATCGGAAATAGCACGAGAAAAAGTATATTCGAGGTTCTGATTGCCCAAAACTACCTCGAGTTCGTCCAGCTTAGGGGCCAGTTCACCCTCTGAATCGCCGTAGTATTCAACAGCCAGCACAGCCTCTGGATCGCCCTGTACCCAAGAACGCATTCTGGACAACTCCATAGATCCTTTGGTCTGATCGAGTATCATCTTATCGATCAGTTCTACTGCGGCTGGACCCGTTTTCAGAATCGGCGCAACGGCCTTCATAGACGCAATCAGGTCGTTGAATTGAACAATGCCCAACACCTTTGCCTCGGGCAGTGGAATGACCTTGAGCTTTGCCCCGACAACTGTCGCCAGAGTACCTTCAGATCCAATGACCATACGCGCGAGATTGAACGGTTGCTTTTTGATAAATTCGTCGAGATTGTACCCGCCGACCCGCCGCAAAATTTTTGGATATCGCCGCTCGATTTCTTCCGCATTCTCCCGAGCTATGCGAATGACCTCCCGATACGCCTGACCTTCGAGGTCTTGTTGCTCGCATTTTTGTTGCACAGCAGGTTCGTCTAACTCCCCCACCGTTATTTCTGTACCGTCGGACAAGATCAAATCGAGTTCCAAAACGTGATCGATGGTCTTGCCGTAAATAACCGAATGCGCCCCCGCAGAATTGTTGGACACCATCCCCCCGATTGTCGCGCGGCTGCTGGTCGCCACATCGGGCGCAAATTGCAATCCGTGCGGTTTGAGAAATGCGTTGAGTTCATCGAGCACCACGCCAGGCTCGACCCTGACCCAGCCTTCATCGGCATTGAAGTCGAGAATGCGATTCATGTATTTCGACATATCCATCACAATACCACTTCCCACCACACCGCCGGCAAGCCCGGTGCCACCACCTCGGGGGATCAGTGGTGCCTCGTATTCATTGGCGAGATTGATGACATGCAAAACATCCTGCTTGTGTTTGGGCAAAACAACACCAACGGGTTCAATTTGATACATGCTCGCATCTGTGCTGTAAAGAATGCGCGACATCTTATCAAACCGCACTTCGCCCTCAATTTTTTGCATTAACATTCCTGCGAGGTTCATCGTCAATCATCCTCTCTTGATAACTTGACAATCAATCTATAAATCGTACCTTGAATTGGATTACAAATTAAATATACATCCCGCCTGACTACGGGTCAAGGCGCGTCATCTCCAACCAACCAAGGAGCTTTATATGTCAGAAACACTCGCAATAGATGGTGGTGTTCCCGTGCGCGATACCGAAGCATCGCCGTGGCCGACATGGCCGGACAACACAGAACGGGAATGGGAAGAAGAAATCGCCCCCATCCTCAAAGAAGTCTATCTCGGTCAAACCGAAGGTCTCCCCGCACCTGTGGGACACAGCTTTGGGCAGGCATTTGCCGCCTATTGCGATGCGGCTTATGGCGTGATGATGCCCAGCGGAACGACATCCATTGCAGCTGGATTATCCGCCGCGCTCGACCTCGATGGCATGGTTGATGGCGGGGAAGTCATTATTCCCAATTACACCTTTATTGCCACGGCAAGTGCCCCCCTCTCGGTGAGATGCTCTCTGGCCCTTGTCGATATCGACCCGGTGAGTTTCACTATGTCGCCCGAAGCGACCGAAGCCGCCATCACAGATCAGACTGTCGCGCTCCTTCCCGTTCACCTGGGCGGACACCCGGCCGATATGGATGCGCTCAATGACATTGCGAGCAAGCACAACCTCAAAGTCATCGAAGACTGCGCTCAGGCGCACGGAGCCGAGCACAGAGGCCGCAAAGTGGGTTCTCTGGGCCACGTGGGCGCATTCAGCTTTCAGTCGAGCAAAAATCTGACCTCAGGCGAAGGCGGGTGTCTTCTCACCAATGATCGAGACCTCAGAGACCGGGCCTGGGCATTCCGAGATGTGGGACGACGCCCTGGGGGCGAGCGGTGGGAATATCCCCGCCTGGGTTGGAATTATCGCACCTCTGAATATCTTGCAGGTATCCTGTTAAAACGGCTGCCAAAACTTGAACCACAAATCGATTTGCGAAATAAAAATGCGGCTTATCTCAGCAAGGGCCTGGACGAAATTGGCGGATTAGAACCGCCGCGATGGCATCCGTGGGTCACGCAGCACGGCTATCATCTGTATATGATGCGCTACAACAGCGAGGCATTCGGAGGGAAAACACGCGGTGAATTTATCGCGGCCTTACAGGCCGAAGGCATTCCCAGCACGCCGGGCTATCAGCGGCCCTTAACCGATGAAGGCGGCCTCAAAACCGTGATGGAACGGCACCCACATCTGATTCGCCGTTTGCCGTGTCCCAATGTAGAAGCAATATGCGCCTCCAGTGTCTGGTTCTTGCAAAATATGCTGCTGGGCGAACAGGAAGATATGGACGATATTTTAACAGCCGTCGCGAAAGTCAAACGCGCGTTTGCCGCTTGAGGGGCTGATGATATGGCAATCGCCAAACGCCTCCTATTCATCCCCATCATTCTCCTCGCCATTGCTGCGGGATATTGGTGGGGTGTTTATTCTTCTAACAATCCTTCTACCCCCTCCCCCACGCATCAAAATCGCCTCAGCCAGGAACTAAGCCCGTATTTGCGCCTTCACGCCCACAACCCCGTCGACTGGTATCCCTGGGGAGAAGAAGCACTCGCAAAAGCGCGTCGCGAGGACAAACCGATCTTTCTCTCCGTGGGATATTCGAGTTGTTACTGGTGCCATGTCATGGAAAGATTGGTCTTTTCAGACCCGGATATTGCCCACTTGATGAATCAGTTTTTTGTCAATATCAAAGTTGACCGCGAAGAACGTCCCGACATCGATAAAATTTACATGACGGCCACCCAGATCATGACCGGGCACGGCGGATGGCCCAACTCTGTTTTTCTCACGCCAGACCTCAAACCTTTTTTTGCCGGCACGTACTTTCCCCCCGAAGATTCACATGGGCGTCCGGGCTTTCCGCGCGTGATTCAGGCACTGCATGTGGCCTGGCAGGAAAAGAGGCAGGAACTCGAACAACAGGCCGATCAGATATCGCAATCTATCGCGCGCAGGCACACGACACAAACCGTTTCAGAAAAAACGGGAGAAGACCTGTTTGGCAAGGCGATTGATCACATAGAAAAGCGATTTGATCCCGTCAACGGCGGTCTGGGCACAGCCCCGAAATTTCCGCCCGATCACGCGCTCAACCTGTTGCTGACGGCCTATCGACAAGATCCTCAGGCAGAATACCTCGATATGGTCGGGCAAACACTGCATCACATGGCACTGGGCGGTATCCGCGATCATCTCGGCGGTGGATTTCACCGCTATGCAACAGATGCAAAATGGCGCGTGCCGCACTTTGAAAAAATGCTCTACAACCAGGCGCTTCTCACCCACAACTTTCTTCGCGCGTACCAGATCACCAATAAAATGGCCTATCGCATTGCAGCAGAGGAAATTCTGGACTTTGTTTTGCGTGAAATGACAGACTCCAAAGGCGGATTTTACTCCGCTATCGACGCAGAAACCGAAGCAGAAGAAGGCGCGTATTACACCTGGACAGAGCGCGACATTCGCCAGACCCTGAAAAAAGATGCGGACTTCTTCCTCTCGTGTTACGCGCTTGAGCCACTGCCAGAAGGCTCAACCGGCGTCATCTATAAAACCGATACAGACAGCGCGCTATCAGTCCGCAATCAAATTGACACCACAACCCTGCACGCGCGTCTATCCCCGCTAAAAGAAAAACTCCTGAATACCCGTAGCCAACGCATCCGCCCCCTCCTCGACGACAAAATTATCACAGCGTGGAATGGCCTCATGATCGGCGCGTATGCCCGCGCATATCGCGTTCTCGACCGGACCGATTACCTCGTAGCCGCACAAAAGGCGACCGATTTTATCCACAACAACCTCCGCAATGCAGACGGCGACCTGTATCGCATCTATCGCGAGGGGCAACGCAAAGGAGAAGCCTATCAGGAAGATTACGCCTTTTTAATCGACGGCCTCCTCCACCTCTATAGCGCAACGCGTTCCGCCCGCTATCTTCAGGACGCCCTATCGCTTTCAGAGCGAATGCACAACGCATTTTGGGATGCGACAGGTGGCGGATATTTTCTTGCGCGGGATCAAAATGAAATGATTGTGCGTACCAAGAGTTTTTACGACAGCGCCCTGCCCTCTGGCAATGCCGTTGCCCTGCACGTTTTGTGGGAACTTCGGACATTGACACAAAACCCCCTGTATGCTCAACGCGCCCTCGCGCTCACCAACAGCTTCGCTCCCCTTGCAGAGAATACGCCAGGTGCTCTCCTGCACTTCATTCACGGCACAATGATGGCATCTTCCCCCATCCTCGCACCCGATAGTCTCGTCACTGCGTCCGCAACGGCCTTGTCCTCTGATAGCGCGAATACCCTCAAGGTGAACGTGCGCCTGAATATCACTTCGGGCTGGCATATTCAAGCACCCAATCCCACAGACGATTATTTGATCCCCACGCGCCTCTCACTGGACACAGACATTGCCGAAATTACCCAAATCGACTATCCTCCAGCCGAGGACTTACAATTCCCCTTTGCCGAGCGCGCCATTCCCGTTTATAAAGACAGCCTCAATGTACCCCTCACCCTATCATTCAAAACCCGACCGCAAAACCTCTCGCTACTACTCACATATCAAGCATGCGATAGCACGCGCTGCCTGTCACCACAGACACAGCGCGTAGTAGTAAATGTAAAATAAAAAGGCACCTATCTCGGTGCCCTCTTGCAGCGATTGAGTTTTAGTGGTCCTTCACACTTCATCCTTCACACTTCATCCTTCACACTTCCTACACAAGCTCTCCCCCACAACTGCTTCCCGCACCCGCAGTACATCCAAAGCAGTGGTCACGCACCCGCACGTCGCACCCGATCAGGTCTTCAACTGTCAATTCCCAGAGTTTGATTTCGCGCCCAAAAGCGTGCATATCGAGCATTTGATTAAAGTCACAATCGTAAACTTCACCCTGCCATCCCACGCTAATCAGCGAGCGACACATCAAATTATCGATCGTATGTGGATTAAAATTGTCCTGTAAAGTTTGAATATAGCTGTCGTAAATGCCCCGGCGTTTGAGAAATTCCCCAAACCGGCTGATAGGCATATTGGTAATGGTGTAGAGCTTATTAAAATCGATGTTGTAACGGACTTTCAGTTCCTCTTTATAATCGGCTTCGAGTTCGGCCTGCGGAGGCGGCAAAGACGCGCCAACGGGATTATAGACCAGATCGAGTTCCAATCCCGTGCCAGGACGACCATATCCAATTTCATTGAGAATCTGCAATGCCCGTATGCTTTTTGTAAAAACACCGCGCCCGCGTTGTTCATCTACATTTTCTTCGAGATAACACGGCAGCGAACATACCAATTCAACTTCGTGTTTGCGATAAAATTCAGGCAAATCTTCTTGCCCGATTTCAAATATCACGGTTAAATTGCAGCGCACCATCACGCGACGGTCCTGCTCGCGTATTTGTTCGACAAAATAGCGAAAATCTGGAATCAACTCAGGTGCGCCACCCGTTATGTCAACCGTCTGAATATTGGATGTCTCGAGAAATGACAGGATGCGGTCAATGGTCTCTCGGGTCATAATCTCTGTGCGAATCGGGCTGGCATCCACATGGCAGTGGTGACACGCCTGGTTGCACAACTTGCCGACATTGACCTGCAAAATATCCAAACGGTTGCGCGTGAGTTCCAATTGCTCATCGCGGAGTTTGCTCGCAAAATCAGTCTTGTGATCATCACCTGCAATTTGCATCAAATCCATTGTCGCCAGTGCCATATTCAATCCTCTCAAACCGCTTGCTTCACCCGATGGATACCAGCAATTATATCTGCCTTAAAATGAATTCGAATCGCCCGTCTTTTTTGGCTCGAAAGAGCGCGGGCATCGCCCAGAGCCTGTGCTTGTTTGAGCACGCCAAAAGAGAACGCTCGCCCAGGAATATCTACATCTGTCGCATCGTCGCTCGTCAGTTGCACGACCACCACATTGTTCGGTCCTCCTTTGTGCAATTGCCCCGTAGAATGCAAGAATCGCGGACCAAACCCCAATGTGGTTGCCACCTGATATACATTGCGTATCCGGTGTCTCAGAGCCTGTAAAACAGCGACGGTATCTTCATTCATATCGAGATAAGCACACAGAGCGACATAGTCGCCTGCCCGAATTTGATTGAGCAGTTCAGCAGTACAACTATTGAGATCTTTAATTGTTCCCAACGCCTGTGCATTGGCTTCATCGGCATATACTTCGACATCATCTTCAACAAAAAACGGCGTTTGAACAGGCAACATTCCCTCTTTTTCATACGCCTGAGTCAATTGCGCCGTAAAATCTTTGCTCTCCTGCACATTGGGCTGGTCAAAGGGGTTGATATTTATAACTGCGCCAGCGACCGCGGTTGCATATTCCCACCGGAAAAACTCTGCTCCCAGGTCTAATAGTTCTGCCACATCAATCTGAATAACTGGGAAATTAGCGGCTCGCAGATTTTCTATACCTGTATCCTGTTCAGCATCCGCATTGTCTTTTAGTCTGATATAGACGAATCCCCGATCTTCACCGTACACATCGGGCGCGGCAACCTCTTCTAAATCAACAGGTATGAGACCCCGACCATTTTTTCCCGTGCTTTCGGCTAATAGTTGCTCCAGCCACGCCCCCAAATCCCACAATTTGGGAGAGGTTACAAGCGTTACTTTATCTCGTCCAGCTTTTGCCAACTCACCCAAAATAAGGCCCAGCAAAAGACCGGGATTCTGGTCATCTGATATTTTGCACCGCTCACCCATCGCTATTGCGCGTCCTAAAAATGCTCGCACATCAATGCCGATCAATGCCGCGGGCACCATCCCAAAATTTGAGAGCGCTGAAAATCTACCGCCGATCTCTGGCAAACCATAAAAAACAGACAGAAAGTTCCGTTCTTTAGCAATCGTTTCCAGATCAGAATTAGGATCTGTAATGGCGATAAAATGCTGGCCAGCCGCATCGCCGATGGTTTCGCACATTTTTGCCCAGAAGAACTCGCAAAATGCGTGTGGTTCCGTTGTCGTTCCAGATTTGCTGGCCACAACGCAAAGGGTTGTCTCCAAATTTACGGCATCGGCAAACCGCTGTACCTGCGCGGGAATAGTAGAATCCAGCACATGCAACCTGGGCCAACCCTCCCGACAGCCAAAAGTCATCGCCAACACTTCGGGACACAAACTGCTGCCACCCATTCCCAAAAGCAGAATATCCGTTATCCCTCTATCGCGCACCTGCTGTGCAAAAGCGCACAGATCACCTGCACGATCGCGTATTTGAGGCGCAATATTGAGCCATCCCAACCAGTTGGCCTCATCAGCCCCCGACCAGAGTGTGGCATCGCCGCGCCACAGCCGTTCTGTATTGCCATTTTCCGACCATGTTTTCAAAGCGCGATCAACAGCGGACTGGAACGCGCCCAAAGACATTTGCATATCTGCGATACTCATTTTTACTGGCTATTCAGAGACCAATCGTAATCAAAAAATACAATTTGAAAATCGGGGTGATTTTGCAAATACATGATATCGTCTTTCGATAAAAAAAGAGAGACATAATCCAACACCGTCTCTCCTGTCTCACGCGCTTGCACATAAGACGTAAAATCAGAGGAAAACCAATCAAAAATCGCTGATAGACTCACAACCTTCGTCTCCCGATTGATCTGGACATGTATTGGGTTGTGAATCATATCTCGCATAACCGAATTGAGTTGGTCCTCCAGTTTATCAGGTATAAATGCTTCATTTAGCAAACGCGGACAACTCACTGCCGCGCAATTGATTGCTGCGTGAATGCGCGGATCGGCAAACTGCGGGCGAATAATCTCGTGCTCAATGTGGTCCAATGTGACCCTGTGCCCGCCAATGACAAACCGATATATTTTAAAGAAGCCAAAAAGCGGCGCGATTTCGGTCACGGAAGAAACGGGATAAGCTTTTGAGACTCCCGCAAGCACACAGGCATTGTACGCATTGATCCAAAAGGCAAGGCTGTCTGCGCGACTGGAAAAAAGCGCGGGATGTGTATCGGGACTGATCCGTGCGAGTTGATCCACAAAAGCCTGCAGATCTGCATCTGTTTTTGCGGCCTCGTAATCCACGCGCCCCTGTGCATTTACAACCCGTCCGAGCGTGCGGTTAAGCGGTGCATAATCGAAGGAATCGGCACCACTTTGAGACGCGAATCCAGCAAAAAGAAGGCCGATTATCCATGTATATGCCAAAGTTCTTTTATTTAATATTCGCCACATTCTCGCCCTGCTCCTATTGATCAAAAAACGTCAGATACGGCGCGTTATCCATCTCTCGCTGGAGCAAAACCGCCAATTCTATCGCGTGGTAATCTCCCCACATAGAAGACTCGCCGCATGCGACTTTTTGTCCGCTGGGCACATAGTCCCACCCATTGGGATTGTGATAAATAGAATGCAGAATAAGACCCTGGTGTTCTTCATTTTCGGATAAATAGGGTGCATCAAATAGCGTATGAGCTACGGTTAATGCAGCCTGCCTATAACGCGCATCGTCCAGATATTTGCCCAAACGGTAAAGCCCTTGCGCGGCAATGGCAGCTGCAGAACTATCCATTGGCTCACAGCTATTGTAAGGATCTGATGTTTTATCCCCATAGCCCTCGATCAGGCCCGGCGCGCCTGCATCCCAAAATGGAATGCCATCGGCAGAAGTGATACTGTCAATATAATAATCTGCCGTTGCACAAGCGGCCTTGAGCATCCAATCATTGATCGCTTCCCTACCGCCATAAAGATCGAGCGCGTCATCCGACAGGTGCGCCACATATTCGAGCAATTCTGCATAGCCAGTCACAATCCAGGCCAACCCCCGGGTCCATGTCGAAAATGGTGAATACCCCTGTTGTGTACTCGGGCAGCGGTAATTGCCGTCAGTGACATTAAAAATGGACTCGTGTACCACCCGTCCCCGCACATCGTACTGGTCGCGCCCCTCGCCGTAATACACATTGAACTGCGCGGTCGTCTCGGCGTGGTGAATCAAGCGATCGAGCAGCGAAATTGCGAGGTCATTCTCCCCCATTAAAACGTGACCGAGGTCGTGTGCCGCAGCCAGTGCGCGACACGACCTGATGGTATCTGAAAACAGGGAATGCGGTCCGTTAAACGAATGAATATACCCTTTCCCATTGCCAATGGTCGTCCAGCGAGCAGCCTGCACTGCGCCAGATGCTTTGAGTGCCAGTTCGTAAAAGTGCTGCTCCCACTCGTTTTCTGGAATCATACCTTCTCGCATCAACCGTCTCAAATTGCCATAGGTCGATACATTGTTAAACCCGTGATCATGTACGCCAATATGCGTCACATGAGACGCCATGTGCTCAACCGTGCCCTTGCGCCCAATCCGCAATAAATCTTCCTCGCCCGTAATTTCATATCCCAAAATGGCACATCCAAATTGAAATCCCTGCGTCCACTCCGTCCATCCGCGCGTGGTGTATTTACCTCCTTCTGTAAATACCGGCGTTCCCCGGCCGGGGTCCCACGTCGAATCGATACGCCGAATTTTCTGTGCGGCCAGTTCAAAAAAACGATTCAGCCTGACTTTCAGGTCGCCAGGCTGAATATTGACATTTACCTTCATCCTATCTCCAATGCTTTTCTATCCTCTGTTTACTGCTCCTGCAAAATCGATATCTGCACGAGTGACGGCATTTTCACTATGGGTCGTCACCGTGACTGTGAGAGTTTTTGTTCGGCTGTTGAGGCTGATATCCGAATGGTGATTATTTTCATCCATAATCTCTGTCAGCCTGCGTACAAAAGCCATAGTTGGCACAAATTTCTCAAAATGCCAAACGCGCTGCAATTCTTTTGCGTCTTCCAAATATTCCCATCCTTCGAGATCGGCAACCTCTGCGCGAATCTCATCTTCGGTCAGCAGGGTTTTGTCTTCAATAGCCATCG
>JAJEAX010000215.1 GCA_022822565.1 Candidatus Latescibacterota bacterium | reverse complement strand
AAATCCGAAAAACACACCTGCTTGTGAAACACCTGTTCGGGATTCGTGCGAAACGGAAACACCCCCGCCACAACAGCATTGCAATGTCGCATCAAAAAACGCCCAATCAAATCGCCCTGCGGAAACGAATGCAACTCTGACTGCAACAAAATAGCCGGACTTTGCAGCGCTCCCGCGGCAACAACAGCAATGGGCGCGGGTACTTCAAACGCCTTTTTTGTTCGCCGATCCACACACGCCACAGCGCGCACGCGCGCCCCTTTGCAAATAACACGCACGACCTGCACACCCGTCAAAATCTCAGCCCCTGCATCCTGCGCCAATTTGAGCAACGTCATAGTCAGATCATTTTTAGCCTCAATCTGGCACGGAAACCCATCGCAAGTCAAACATCGGATACACACGGTTCGCGCCCGATCCGAAAAATTGATCGCCAATGGTATCCGAAAAGGCCGATATCCCAATGCGCGTCCAGCATCCCAAATGCGCTGTGCAGGATGGGAAAGTTCAATAGGCGGATACAAATAGTCTCCCGCGCGCGGCGGCTCGCACGGATCAGCACCCGCCTCACCATGCACTTCCAACAAGCGCTCGACACAATCGTAATGCGGAGCAAGGTCCCCATACAAAATCGGCCACGCGACCAAATCTTCTTCGCGCAGCCTCAGCGATGCCCCACCGTAAAACACGGACATCCCACCAACCACTTCATTCTCGACCACATCTGCAAAATCGCGATCCTCATATTGCCTGACGCGAAGCGGCGATGGACCTTGATAGCGTTTCTCAACCAGCACAGAACGAGGATCCCAATCCTCTGCATCGCGCCTTGCCCAATCGCCCCGCTCCAACAGCAAAACCTTCATACCCGCCGCAGCCAACACATAAGCGCAGGCACTACCTCCAAATCCCGTACCGATAATAACGGCGTCGTAATCGTTAAAATTCATAAAATCTCAAAAACATACAAAACAATTAACCCAACAATAATGACCAGTGCCCCGTAGTGGAATTTTTCTCTGGCATCAATACACCGCTGAATCCGCGGTAAATCCGGGCGGAACTTACCCGACATCGTACGCTGAATATAAGTCTTGTAATACTCCACAACAAAACGCTCCAAACCGCCATTCATATACACCAGAAACCCCAGCGATATGGGATGCATGGGATCATTTAAAAAATAGAACAGCGGCGAACAAACCGCCAGCACCAGGCCCGACCGCTGAAACTTCAAAATTTTAAACCCCTCAAACGGCGCGTCTTTATACGCCCCGCCAAGCGACACCAGCAGACCCGTAATATAAGCCGTCAGGAGAAAAACCCAGAAACTCGTCACAGGCGCGGGAATCAACAACACGGCAAAAACGCCCAGCACCAGCACAGTTCCCACAGCATAGCGCAACAAATCGCTCGCCACATACCGCCCAAAAAACGTAATGCGCGAAGGCACAAAATACTTATCCTGATCTTCCGTGCGAAAAAACCCCTTGTAAAGCTCCGCCAAAAACCGTTCCAACCCCATAATCAGAAAAAAAATCTGAACCCATCCCAACGCAGAAAAACTCGCCTTAAAAATCGGGACAAAATACAACACCGCAAAAATCACAACATGAAAATAAATACTTCGCGGAAAAGTTCTGGACTTAAAATCCTCGTAAGGCGAGTCCTTGAACGCCCCCCACAAAGACGTATAAAGTCCAGATACAATACTCACGCCCAGACCAATGTAGAAATTCATAGCTATAATTCCGATTCGTCTAATGCCTTCACTTCACTTTTCTCACGCCCTCGATCTCCTTCAAGCACTTCCAAAATAGCGGGCAGCACCAGCACGGCAGCCACAAAACAGGTCAACAAACCAATCAACGCCAACCGCCCAATTGAGTTCAGACCGGGATGTGTCGCCATCATCAATCCAAAAAAGCCCACCATCGTCGTCAGCATAGAAATGAACATCGCCCCACCAGTACTCCTGATCACCACCGGCATCGACCCAGGCCCCTCCTCTCGATATCGGTGATAGAGATGCACCCCATTGTCAATCCCCATGCCAATAATAGTAGGCAGCGCGACCATATTGTAGAAATTGAGCTTCAAATCCTGCAAATACAGCGACCCACACATCCACACAGTACCACAGGCAAGGGGAAAGATCACCAGCAAAGCAGAGCGCAAACTGCGAAAATCAGCCAGCACAATGAGCAACACAACCACCACCGTCAGCGAAATCGCACGCGGACTGTCGCGCAACATCAGGCGCAACATATCGGCAAAAATGATATTGGAACTCGACGAATAAAACACCTTGCCCGATGCGGTGTGAATTTCGTGCGAATCTTCGGCAAATGCAATGGCATTTTTTCCATCGCGCAACTGTACACTCGGCAAAATTTGTGCAAAATATGCCTGGCTGCCATCAATCGTCTCAAATTTTCTCAATAAATTTTCGGGCAAATCCTCAACCGAAAGTCTCTTGACATCCAACAAATCGCGCAGAGAATCGAGCTGTGCTTTCTGCTCACCCTTGATCAACTTCGCGCCCTCGCCATTGGTCAACGCGCGAATCTCTCCAATAATATCCAGTTTCTCGTCTTGACCGCGCAACTCTGTCCAGAGTGTTTTGACTTTGTCAATCGTCGGCGTCGGATCATCTTCGGCTATCTTCTTTTCCAATGCAGCAACAATTTCATCGAGTTCCGCTTTGCTATCCGCCAGCACAATGCCATAAGACTGCGATTCGCTGCCGTATTTCGGAATCGTCGCCATCTTTTGTTTCACCTTGACCGATGCCGGCAAATTGGAGCGCAAATTGGTAAAATCGTATTCAAAATCTATATCGCGCAAATGAATGCCCAAATATATCGCGAGGATCAGCGCGCTGGCAATCACCAGCTTTGGATATGGGAAATGCCCCCGGCTGCCACCCCAATTGTGTCCCCACACATGCCGCATGCGAATCCACATGAACCTTTGATCCGCCAGCACCAGCACAGCGGGTAATACAGTCGTCATAGAGACCAGCGACATCAAAATACCCGTGCCCACAATAAAACCAAACTCGGAAAAGCCCCTGAAATCTGTCAGCGTCAGAGAAAAGAACGCAATGGATGTGGTTATCGCCGCCGTCAAAATAGCCTGTCCAGTCTGACTTAGCATCGTCTCTATAGACATTCGCACATCCGTCTTGTCCATGCGAACTTCGAGATATCGCGCAAACATGTGAATACCAAAATCGATCCCCAACCCAAACAAAATCACAAATAGAAAAGCCGTCATAGTATTCAAATTGCCGATAACCCAGTACGTAATGGCAAATGCCCAGATCAAGCCCATCGCCAGCGGAATAGCCACAAAAAAAGCCGCCAATGGTTGGCGGAAATAAAACGTCAAAAGCGCGACAATACCCACGACACCAAATATCAGCGTTGAGCGGACATCGCTTAAAATGGTATCGTATTCGTCAATCTTGTTCTTAAACGGTCCTCCGTATTCAATCGACATCTGAGGGTGATACGCGCGTGGATTTACCTTCTTGACCGCCTGCTGGATCTCCCGTTGCATATCCTTGGCAAAACCGATATTGCTCACCGTACCCGCTGCCATCGCCTCCAGTGCCAAAATGGTGCGGTTGGGATTGGTGTAATACGTCTCATCTCCATTATCTGCCGTGCGATACTTAGCCTCAATATCCGAAAAATCGAGCACGGCTTCTTCTTCATCGAGAGAAATATACAACGGCGACAGCTTCAACTTTTCCTGGATGATATAATTATCTATGCGCGTGAGAATCTCATCCAAATCGTCCGTTTCCATAAACAGCAGCGCGTTCTTGCGATAAAACTCCGCATCTCGCTTGTAATCGACAAAGTTTATATACGTCTCGTATTTTTCGTCCTGTAACTCACGTGCCAGATCCTCGGCAAAACGCCTATTAGCCTCAAAATCGGGACTCTGCACCAAAACCACCAAACTACCCACACCACCCACGCGCTGTTTGATCTCATTGAGCGTCCTCACACTCTGATAATTTTCCGGAATCAGGGCAACGAGATCCGTCTCGAGTTTGCGTCCGAGCCTGTACACAAAAACACTGCAAAAAGCCGTCAACAAAATCGACACCACAAGAATACCTCTGTAGTGCCGATATGCAAACCCCGCCAAAAAACGAAGCACCACTTCAACCAATGAATGCCACCTTTCTAATCCGACGTATCTTCACCCAGTTTTTCTTTCAACTTATCCATCAAGCCCGCAAAAGAAGACCTGCGAATCTCCCGGCGAAACTGCGACCGGTTGCTGCGCGCAACACCCAACTCATCAATCACCATATCGTAAATCAACCACTTGCCATCAACGAGATGCAATTTATAATCAATCGTACTCGACTCGCGCCTGTAATATACCACCGTCTTGACAATAGCCTGTGTGCTGTCAACCTCGACACCCGTATAATCGATCTTTTCCGCTTTCGTATATAACGCGGGATCGGCGTAATTTTTCTCGATCAACCGCCTGTTCACAGCCACAAAATCAGCCCGTTCTTCCTCTGTTCGCGCTGCCCAATCCCGGCCGAGGGACTCCCGGCTAAATGTTTCAAAATCGAACAACTCACCGACAATAGCTTTAAGCGCGGCGCGCTCTTCGGGCGTATCGCCTTTAGTTTCTGAACGCACAATATCCTGAATCGCCCGATCGCGCCCCTTCACCATATCGAGCAGCGCATCGCCCTGATCAGACGCGCCCGCCACGCCCATCAAAACCAGTATCAGAAACACATGCCTGAGCCATAAAATCATAATATATCGCCTATTATATCAACAACTTGTTTACAGACGGTATCTCCGTCAATTTTAATATTTTTCTCTCCCAAAGTCAAGACAGCGACAGTCTGTCTTAAAAAAAGAGAACTTGAGTATTAACAAAAAGAAAGAATGCCTTATTTTGCAACAAAATTCTCTGATTATCTTTAAAAAAAATACTGCGTACAAACAAACTTCTGTTGAAGCCATACACCCCCCAACAGAAGTTTATCTCAATCCAGACAAAATTTGTATCAGTCCGCTTTCTCTCCCAGCTTCGCCTCATCCACATTCAAAGCACCGCGCGCGCGCAACATCTGCCCGCCAAAGCCAAAAATACCAGCCGTCAACAGCGCCGAACCAATCACGAGGAACCAGTACATCCCCTCGATACTATTGGCAACAGCCAATGTACAAAAGAACGCGGCAAAAAAATCGCGGCGGCTCACAAATTTGAGCGACATACAAAAACGGTGAAACCACCCGCGTTCACTCTCGGGAACATCGCTCGAAAACGCCATATTAAAACTCACAATACTGCCGGATCCCACCACTTTCATATACAGAAAAATCAGCAACACCCCCAACACATCCAGAAAAACCATCACACCGCCCAGCAGGGGATAAAATGCCTCGCCCGTATATTCGTACATCCCGGCGAGCACCGCGACCAAAAACACGAGATAGGACATATTATCCGCCAGCGTATCGACCCACTCGCCCATGCGAGAACCCATAAATTTTAATTTTGCAATCTCGCCATCGCACCCATCTACAATAGACGCAAACTGAAACAACAGCCCGCCCAGTGCCAGATGCAAATAACTCGCACTCCCCTTAAAAACCAGCCATGCCGACAAAAAACTCAACAACATTGTCGCAATCGACAACTGATTTGGCGTAACAGGTGTATGCACGAGCAGGCGAGAAATGCGCGTGGAAATTTTGCGATTGAAATAGCGCGACACAAAACCATCGGTCGGCTTGCCAAGCCTGCGAAACAGCTCCTGCCCCGCGTGAACATGCGCCTCGGGCGTATCCACATCGAGCCAAAACGCGCCATCGATATCCGCAGTCCGCATACTGCCTCTCTCAGCCAGAACGCGAATCCCCCCCGACAATGACCCCTCGCCCTCTGCAATAGACCGTTCCAGCGCGCCAAACAAAAACGGACTACACAAAAAAATCCCCGTATCCACCGCATTGAAATCGGCCAACTCTTTTCCAATTTTGACCACGCGATGGTTCTGTGTCATCACCTTCGTGGCATCTTCCATATCAAAAATGCCATCGATATCTGTATCGACACATAAAATGGCTTCATCCCGACCAACCGGCATCCGACGCAACTTGACCAGTATCTCGGGATCAAACAGATGATCGGACATCAAAAGAATAAACGGCTCATCGACATATTCCCTGGCACTCAATACCGACACCCCATTGCCGCGCGCCCATTCCTTATTCTGAACCCAGTCAATCGCCACATCCGAAAGTTGCGGATCATCGGCAAGCGCGTGCATAATCTCGTGGCCCCGATACCCCACCACAACCACAAACTCCGAAATGCCCGCGCGCATAGCCGACAAAATCGTGCGCTTGAGCAATGGCACGCCGGCCAGGGGCACGAGAGGCTTGGGCAAATCCGCCCCATAACCTCTCAACCGGCTGCCCATACCGGCGGCAATAATTACAGCTTTATTCACCATAACTTCTACTACCTTTCGCAATATCCCGAGCGATTTACAAAAAACTGCGCCCAACAGCCCGTTGTAATTTTGCCCAGGATCGGTTAAAATTGAACACTGCTTCATAATACTTGGCGCGAATAATGCCGTACTCTTTTGCGGCATCAATCATATCCGATGCCTCTTCAAGACCGGCATTAAACCCATCGCGAACCGATATAAACCACCGGCGGGTCGCCCGCCGCGCCGTGCTGGCTGCCGCCATATTTTTC
>JAJEAX010000307.1 GCA_022822565.1 Candidatus Latescibacterota bacterium | reverse complement strand
AGCCATCAAATTGCGCGTGCAACGCGGTTCCACGGGCGACCAGGCTGTGTCGTGAAAGCGGTTGATGTGCAATACTTCGCCTTCTGGACTGACAATTAGCGTATAGGCTCTCTGGCAGAGGGCAGTGCCTTCAATGCCTTCGGCACTCGATGGAAAGAAAATGCGCCGTCCGAAGAGCGGTTTTAGAAAGTCGGCCCCTACCTCAAATTTCCCAAAAATCCCCACAGTCGAATACCCGTATTCGCCTATGATTGCGACTACTGTTTCATCTTCTTCGTGGAGTACTTCGCCGCGTGTTTTCAGAATTTTCTCTACGTCCTCTATGGCGTTTAATTCCGGCTCTTCACCGAGGCTCAAACTCAGTGCGTACGCATATCCGTTCATTCCCATTGGGTCGCGGGTGGGAATCACATAGACCTGATGCTCTGTGTCGAGCGCGTCCAGAAGCCCCATTGCCGCTCCTACCCCGGCCTGTTCTGTCGAATGGCTGCCCGCACTGATAAAAATAGCCGGTGTTTTCTCGCCTCCGGTTCTGAGACATACCAGCGGTGATCCATCCGGCGTATGTCCAAGTACCTGGGATGGGTATCCCTTCTGTTCAATTCGCTGCAGGATATCTGAATATCGATCAAAGATTTGCATGTGAAGCTCTCCCTATTTTAAAGCGCGACATGCGCCCAGGCGGAATTTAAGATTCTGACTGCGTCACAAGCGATCGCGGGATAGTCCCGCACGGTAATCGCGTTTTCTGTGGCCGATGCAATTTCAAAACCGGTCTGAGGTGATTCTCCTGCCAGTAAATAAGAGCCGATGACGGCCTGTGGGTTTTGTAATGGTTCTGCGAGGTGAAATATCCTTTCCTCTACCGACTGTACTTTTAGAGTGGTATCTGGCTCTTTTAGTGAAATTTTTAGATTGTCACATATCAGTTCCGTACCGTTTAGCAAATAACCCTGCACGCCTTGATAATTCACCGATACAAATGCAAATTGACCGGCAGTAGTTACCGGTCCGAATTGTCGCTCTTTTTGGTCCTTCGCCGATATAACATAATCGGTGCGGTCCGGTAGTTTTACTTCAATAGCGAGAACATCGGCGTCTGGATCATCTGCGAGCAACCGCGCGCTAAGTATTGGAGAATTTTCGGTTTTGTAGGGCGCGATTACAGCGGCGTACTGGCTTGTAAGTGTCTCATTGTCATCCCCGGCTGAGTTCTCCGCGAAAATTTGTCTGATCGATGGTTTTTCCAATTCCTCAGGTGTTCCAACCCGCCAGCCGGGCGCGTCTGCGAGAATAATGCGGTCTGGTACATTTAATAACATCAGGTCCAGATTTACATCCCGAAATTGCCATGTAAATGCGGTCGGTTCCTGCGGCGCAATTGCCTGTGGATTTTCGAGCCATATATCCCAGGCGTCTCCCAAAGTTACTGCCTGTGGCGATGGCGTTGCCGGGTTTATGCCCATTGGTGAGCCATTGCAGTGAAAATTGTACTGGTGGATCCGCCCGCCTTTGACCCTGAAGAGATCTACACTATAGGTTTGTCCTTCCGGCGTTGTCACCATTGCGCAGGTACGTCGATATTCCTCGCATTGGGGATACACATTTACGCCCGAGGCCTGTACTATCTCTATGCCGGGCGATGTGCCAAATAATTCCAGGTTGGAACCGCAAGCCGTGTTGTTCTGCTCTTTCTCATCGACTACTACCAGGTTGTGCGACAGACTGCTTTTTACCCAAACCTGTCCGCTGCGCCCGTCTGGAAGCTGCTGGCTGCTACCGGAAAAATAACCGCGGTCCGAGGCGAGTTCCTCCCCATAAGCGTAATAGCTCAGGCTTAAGATATCTTGCTGCCGGTGACTGGTTTGCAGGGTCCATTGGTGTTCATTGCCGTTTAAATAGAGGGCGGTGTCATTTCGACCACCTCGCAAGACGCCTACATGCCAGCCGGGGAACCATTCGGTGTGCAGGGGTAGCGTCGCCGCATCTGTCTGTAGATCATAAGGGCGGTACCACAGGGCGTATTCCTGGCCTTTTTCGGATAAAGGTGTCCCTTGAACACTTTCCAACAGGCCAGCGTAGTCACCGCCGAGACGAGCGGCGAGAATTTCAGCGGAAAGAAGGTTTGCTTCGGTATCGTACCGCGTATCGCCAATTATTGGCATGCGGTTGCCGGGTGCGAGCATTCTTGCCAGAGATAGCAGGGAGAGAGGGTAATGCCCACTTGAAAACATGTCTAACTGCTCGATCCGCTCGCCTTCTTCTGGCTGATAACCGGGGGGATCGCTATATCCGTGTAGCAGGTCGGCCAGTTCATGTACGTTGGAGAGGTTGTGGGCCGAATAGGCTGGCGATTCCGAGTAAAAGCCATCGTGATGATACCGCTCCGCCAGCATCCGATTGAAGCCATCCAGCGCGTGTCGCACTTTCTGGGGGTGATCCAGAAGCGTTCCCACTGCGGCGCTTAATACAAAAACCGCTGTGCCCTTGTTGCTCAGAGAATTCCAGTGCATCATGTCCGCACATCCGGCGAGGATCAGGTCCTCTGTTATCCGTCGTGCTGTATCTTGGTCTATCAGGCGACGACCAGACGTGTACTCTGCATCGCGGATGAGACCGTAGGCTATGGTTAATACAAATAGTGCTCCGGCATCGCTTCCTTTTCCGTGGACGTTCATGCGGCCCGCGCCCCAGAATCCGTTGTTCATCGTCGAATAATTCTCAAACTGGTGCAAGCCGTAAGCATGGCGGATTGCACCTTTTGGAAAGCGCCCTCCGCGAGGGCCACCTTCGGCCTCTTCTTTGCCCATGTTGGCCGCTACCTCTGCGGGCGGCAGATCCGCAACACTTCCGTCGTAGGAGTGGTAGAGATAATTTGGGAATACCCGGGCGATACGGTCGAGGATCCATACCGCGCGCTCGGCGTATTCAATTTCATCCGTTACTGCGTAGAGTTTGGCGAGTGTCAATGCCTGACTTCGCGCCCAGCCTGCTTTGCGATCTCGAATATGACCGCTAAAACTCGTCATTGTGGGGCGGTCTCCAAGCCATTTGAGCGCGTGCTTTGCGCGATTTTCGGGGTCGGCTACTTCTTCGGGCGTTTCGTAATAGGTGAATTTTTGCCCCATCCGCGGGCATACCAGTACGCCGGTCTCCGGGTACTGCGCGTTGGGATAAACTGTGCCACATGCGCGACACGTAATTTCATCCGGTCTGTCGATGTGCCAGTCAAAGAGTCCGCCGCCCATTAACGATTGTTTGCCCACACAGTGCGGACAGTTCTGGCCGTAATGCGTGCCGGGGGTCAATTCGGGGATCATTGTGTCGAAAAACGCTCGATCTTGCCGCATGGCAAATGCGACGCTTTGCGCCCAGCTATTTACGATTTCCTGCGCCCAACTGTAGCGAGAGAGATTTTGTCGGGCGTTTTCGATATCCTCAGGTTTGTACATTTCGGCATCTCCCTTATGCGCCGTAGAGTGTATCGGCTGTTTTTCCCAAAATCCATGCTCTGTCTTCATCCGACAGAAAATCCATCGCTTCTATCACGCGAAAACCAACTGCATCTCCGCGTTGTGGATTCTCGGGAAATCCCGTGCATCCCAGCATCCGTTCAGGCCCAAAAGCTTCGTACACGGCTCTGACATAGGGATACACATCCTCGTGTGGCCAGGGTTGCTCGGAAATCCCATCAATCCGGGTCGCTTTAACAAAGAGATTGGGATATTTTGCCGCTGCCAGCAAGATCCCGAAATCCAGCCCCTCGGACAGTATCGGCTCGCCCAGGTGATCTACTATCACATTTACCTCGGGAAATTGCTGTAACATCGGTTCCAGCAGTGGAATCTGATGGCAGCGTCCAAACCATGTAAACGGCACGCCCAGTCTTTGTGCCGTCTCCCAAAGCGCATGCTGTCCAGGGTCTGACAACCACGATGCATCCCGATCTTTAATCGGATACAATCGCATCCCCTGCACCCCGTGATCCCGGTGCAGACGCGCCAGCGTTTCGGATGCGTCGGGTTTCTGGGGATCGATCAGCGCTACCCCGTGCAGGCGATCTGGAAATCGCCTCAAACAATCGCACATATAGCGATTGTCATACCCGTGATACATGCACTGGATCAGTACAGTGCGGTCTATTTCATTGAGATCCATGTATCTGATGAGATTTTCCACCAGCCCCGGATAATCGGGCCGTTGCGCGGTCATGTCATCGTTATGGGTAAACGGCGGTGCCCCCATTGTCCATACGTGTACGTGAGAATCGATTCGCACGGTCTCCTCCCGTTTAATAGGCATCCCCATCCGCCAGAACAAGCTCACACAGGGCATCGAGCGTAATCCCTACGGGGAGCATCTCCATTTGCTCGCAGAAATCTCCAATTGATCTGAGTATCAACTCCAGGTTCTGCCTTGCGGGATGCCCGGGGTCGGAATAATCCTGATCATTATGGCTGTCCGTCACAAGGGTGCCAAACCGGGGATCTTCGGTTCGGAAACGATTTAGCACATCCCGAATAATTGCTCTGTGGTCGTAAGTGTGCGGGACATAGGACCATTCATAACCCCGTTCGCCCGCATGGCCCTGCGCAACCGGCCTGCCAAATGCTGCGGATACCGGTACATTGATAAAGTCGCTATTTCCTCGAATCAAACGAAATTCCAGATGCGCCCGGTGAGGATAGGGCTCTGCACCGGCCCAAACACTGCAGTGCGCGGGCAAAACCCGCCCTGGATTTGAAAGACTGCCGCCCACAAATCCCAGTTCGCGCAGCACGCCAAATGTGCAATCATTGGCCGAAAAATAACCCGCTCTGAAATAACGGGGCGCCTTGCCCAGTGCAGACGCCCATACTTGCATTGCCTCTTGAATAATCTCGCGCTGTGTACGCGCAGAATACGCGCCCAGGTCGTATTTGTATCTCCCGCCTCTGAGTTTGTATGGATGCAAATGCAGTCCCAAACACGCGCCCTGATCCTGCAGCGTCTGAAGCAGATCTGCATTTTCAAGCGCTACTTCCGGGTGCGCAAAAAGCGTGACTGGAAACCCGTACGCCTTTGCCGTCTCAACGTAAAAATAGATTGACCGTTCACTCTCCCGGTAATCCGCAGGACCACTGCCCGACATCCGTCTGGCATGTGGGGTCACGTCGGATCTGGCCGTCTCGCAGTCCATTGTCAGCAATATATAAACTTTTTTCACACCATGCCCCTGTAGGATAGTCTGGTTCTCACAGGTTTAAAATTCTCACTGCATTGTTGTGCAAGATGTCCTCCAGTGCATCGGGGGCGAGGATGCGCTTGAGGAACGGGAGACTCAATTGCGCGAAGCACGCGCCGCGGGAGAGGCCCGCACCTTTGCCATCTCTGCATGGACAATCTGTGGCAAACATCAATTTTTTGCCATGCCGCGCTAAGAATCCCGCGGTGAAGTCCTCGTCTCGCGTCAGTCCTCCCAGGCCCGAACCCGCGGATAAGTCGGCAAAAATATTGGGGTAGTCTGCCAATAGCCGATCTATTAAGCCGCCGGGTTTGACTGCGCCTTTGGGATATAAGGTCTCTTCGGGGGCGGGTACGTCGGCGCTGATATGCGCCCACCACGATTGGGCATGGCCGATGAACTTAATATTGGGGAATTTTTTCAAGAGTACTTCGAGGTGTTCAATTCCCTGGTTATATCCCCGCGCGCCTTCTTGAAAATGCCAGGTTACGGGCCAGTTTAATTCATTGCAGACTGCCAGTACTTTTTCCAATCGCGGATCGTCCAGTCGCAGGTGCTGTTTTTGTTCGCCATAGCCCTTAAAGATGCCGTTGGCGGCGCGTTTTTCCAGTTCGGGTACGGCGTCTTTCCGCGTGACATCTACATGGCAGAAGGGTATGATGGTATCCGGATAATCCCGATGGGTCTTTACTATGTCTTCGGTCATCCAGCCAAACTCGTCGTCGCCATCTTCAATGGGTAGCATTACGGCTTTTTCTGCGCCGATGGCTTTGATATGTGTGATGGTTTCTTCAACCGATCTGCCGTTGTGTGTGAGATGTAAATGCGCGTCGATCATGTCAATACCTCCCGCAATTTTTCTGCGACTACGGCTTCTTCTCCCATTTGCATGGTCATCGGGTCGATTAAAATACCTCTGGCACTTCGCCGTACGACAATTGAAGGCTCGCCCTCTTTCAATGCGTAGATCACCGCGTCGCGCTGTTCTTCCGGCAGGTCTATGTATGCGCGGGGTGCGATCTCGGGCGCGGCATCCTGTCCTTTGGTCATTACATAAGCGTTTGTGATGTTTTTGACTGCATCTACGACGACACGGGCTTGCCCGTGCCAGCGCCGGCAGTCTTCATCATCGCTTCGGCTTAAAAACAGATCTACAGCCGCGACCAGGCCCAGGATTTCTTCTTTGCCGACTTTCATGCCGCGTCCAATTGCCGAGTGGGGACTTGCATTGATCCGCACGGCTTCTACGCAACCTTCTTTGCCCACGACCAGACCGCTGTTTTGAGGCCCGCACAATCCCTTGCCGCCGCTGAATGTCACCAGGCTCGCACCCATTTCGACGAGTTCGGTTAAGTTTGATCGGGGAGGCAACTGTGCTGCCGCATCTACCATGACGGGTACGCCTTTTTTGTTGGCACCAACGATAACTTCTGCGAGCTGTTCTTTGTTCTGTTTGCCCAAAAAATGCACGACAGCCGCTGTTTTCTCACCGATTCCGCCTATGAGGTCTTCACTGGTTACCGCTTGTTTGCTGCCTACCCGCACGAGTTTGCCTCCGCAGACTTCTATGCCCTGATGGATGTACGTATGGCTATCGACCAGGCTGATTACAAATTCGTTTTGCCATCCCTGTGTATGCGGCAACTGGCGCGCTTTTGCTATGTCAGGTCCTGTCAAACACGCCGCGGCGGACAATTGTACACCGCTGGCAGCGCCACACGAGATAAAGGCTGCAGGTACGCCAATGCGGTCTGCCAGATATTCACCTGCTTTTACGAGCAGGTCGTTTAAATCGACATAAGATCCTCCCGCCGCGCACATCGCCTCCAGGACTTCATCTGGCATTAAGCTGCCGCCGAGTGTGGTAATGGTGCCACTCGCATTGATAAATGGTTTTACGCCGAGTGTGTCGTAGGTGATCATGTTAAGGTCCTTTCAATAAGGAAACGTCTCTGAGTCGTCTGCCTGTGACAGTTCAGCAAGGAATCGCCCGGTTCCTTCCACGGCTGAGTTTAAGACTGTTTCACCTTTTTGCGCTGAGGCTTTTCGCGCATCGCCGCCTGCGGATGTGGGCAAATACAAATGCCAGGGGCGCACAAAGTCGATGTTAAATTCCCGTAGTGTTTTCAATTTGGGATATTGGGGGGGATTGTTGGTTATCAGATCTTCGCGTACGAGTTCGGGGCGCAAGAACAGGATTTGGGAGGTTTCTTCTTCGCCTGCGTGATCGCTGCGGTTTTCCCATATAGCTTTTGCGTCTTCCGATGCACAGGATCCCGTGCTGATCAAGCAGGTGAAGAGTCCGTCTTGTGCAGCCAAATCGCGCTGTACTGCGCGGATGGTGTCGGGATTGCCGCCGTGACCATTGATGAATACAATGCGGTGTACATTTTCCGCGCGGCACATTGTGACGAGGTCTTTCAACAGGTTCATAAATGTGGGGACTTGCATGCGGCACGCGAATGGGAAGGCGCGGAAGTTGTTGTTTAAGCTCACCCGCTGTGTGGGCAAACACACGACGCGACCGCCCATTTCATTGGCTTTGCGCGTGCCTCCATAAGCGACGTATTCGACCTGAAAGTTGTCCGTTCCATATGGCAATGCAGGTCCGTGCGGTTCGGTGGAGCCTATGGGAATGACCGCTACATTGGGTGCGAGTGACCGCACGTCGTCTATGGTCATTTCTTCCAGGATGCCCGAGAATTTCTGGCGCATAATAAGCCTCGTCTATGTGTAATGCTGTGCGAATGGTGGGACGCTCATGATAAGTCGCTATTTCTCCCATGTCAAGGTATCGGCAAGGGAAGGGACAGGGTAATATTACGCAGCTTGACCGACGCTGTTCTCGGTGTTATTATGGGCACCCATTTTTTATTTTTCATATTTTGGTGCCTCATGACCATTCGCGCGATCATTATTGGCCTTTGCCTATCTGTTTGGGTGAATTTTTGGCCTGCGTATAGCAGCCTGATTCTGCGTTCTTCCCGCGGAGATTTTGCCCATTTGTCTGTGGCTTTTCTCATTCCCTTTTTGGCCCTGCTCGCTTTCAATCACGTTTTTTCGCGCAGATTCAGGGGTCTCTCATCCTTTGAGCTCATCGCGATATGTAGCATTGGCATGGTGGCTGCCAATATGCAAGGCGAGTGGCTTTCGGGTTATTTTCTTGGCGTTGTTACTGCGCCCACATATTTTGCTTCAACGCAAAATATGTGGGACGAAAGGCTGTGGCCGCATTTTACCGATTGGAATGTGCTGACAGACCGCGCTGCGGCTACGGGGTTTTACGAAGGGCTACCGCCTGGTGCCCCTTTTCCCTGGGATGCGTGGATCGCGCTTTTTCCCGGCTGGGTCCTTTTTTTGGGTGCTGTATTTCTCGCCAATTTCTGTGTGGTTATTCTCCTCCGAAAACAGTGGATGGAGCACGAACGGCTCTCTTTTCCCATTGCCACGGCATTGCTCGAATTGACGGGTACGGGTGATTCAAAAGATGCGTTTGCTGCCCTTGTTCGCTCGCGCTTTTTTCAGATTGGATTTGCACTCATTTTTGGCGTTTTTTGCTGGAATGTCGCCTCATGGTTTGTCACGGCATTTCCCCGTCTGGATGTTATGAGGCAGATCAATATCCCCATTGGTCGGGGTTTTCCACCGCTGTGGTTTCTCTTTCAGCCGATGACGATTGCATTTGCCTATTTCACGAAATCAGATGTGTTGTATAGCATCTGGTTTTTTCACCTGCTCGCGATTCTTCAGGTTGGTATTTTCAATCGCTTTGGTTTGGATTTTGGCGGTTCCGATATGTGGTGTTCTATGGCTCCGGCTATTGGATGGCAGAGTTTTGGCGGTTTTATTGTTCTCGTTCTGTGGGGGCTGTGGATGGCGCGCACACATTTGCGCGATGTCTGGCACAAGGTGTGGTCTCGCAATGCGCCGATAGATGATGAGGGGGAACTTTTATCCTATCGCACGGCGTTTATTATTTTGATCTTGTGTAGTGTGTACACGATTTTCTTTCTCGTGCAATCGGGTATGAATGTCCTTACCTTACTGACCTTCTGGGGTGCGACGCTGATTCTCTATCTCGGTCTTGCACATATTATCGCCGAGAGCGGTCTGGTTTTTTTGCGCGGTCCTATTACCGCTCAGGCATTTACCTGGCACGTCCTTGGTGTTGCGGGTATGGGCGCGCCGAGTGCTGTTGCACTGGGGCTGACGTACACATTTTTTTGCGATGCCAAAACTTTTGCGATTACAACGCTCGCGCATGTCCCGCGTCTGGCCGCGGTTGTGCCCGCCGAACGCCGCCGCGCTTTTGTTCCCGCGATTGCCACAGGTGCACTGATCGGCGCAACCACTGTTATTGCTTTTACTCTCTATCAGGGCTATTACGGTATTGGTAGCTATAATTTTGGGGTGGTTAGTTTTAATGGGTCCGGCGATGGTGCCGTGGGTTCGTGGGCTTATACCGCCAACCGCATACACGCCGGGACGATGAGTACGGATTGGAATCGCGTGCGGTTTTTGGGTATTGGCGCCGTTTTTACAGGTATTTTGCTCTATATTCGCTATCGCTTTCCCCACTTTCCACTTCATCCGATTGGGTTCGCGATTTCGTCGTCGGGCGTCTTGCGCAGTAGCCTTTTTTCTATTTTCTTTAGCTGGGCGGTCAAGACGCTCGTTCTCAAATTTGGCGGTCTTGAACTCTATCGCAAAATCGCGCCTTTGTTTCTGGGTATGCTTGCCGGTCAAATTGCCGGTATTGCATTGGGCGTTGTTGTGGATGCGCTTTTTTTCCCAGGCAATGGCCACAAACTCAACAGGTGGTAAAAAGTGACTTTCGATTTACTCATTCGCAATGCAACCGTCATTGACGGCACGGGCCGAACGCCCGGTTTTCAGGCGGATGTTGGCATTTGTGGGGATCGCATTGAGGCCATTGGCGATTTGTCTCAGGCAGAGGCCGATGCGGTTATTGACGCGACGGGACATATCGTCTGTCCCGGTTTTATCGATGTGCATGTTCATTCGGAAATTGCCCTGCTCACAGGTGTTCACCGCTATGCGGAAGTGCAGCAGGGGATTACGACGCAGCTTTTGACGCCCGATGGGTTTGGGTGGACGGGGCTGTCGCCCGAGCGCACGCGCGAATTGTGGACATATACGCGCTTTTCCGTTGGTGAGGTCGATATACCAATTGGCTGGCAAACGCCTGAGGATTATCTGGGTCTCTTTCCCAATAACAGCCCGGCAAATGTATATCCGCAAGTCCCTCATTGCGCGGTTCGCCTGTCTGCATGTGGGTGGGATGCGCGGCCTGCAACAGATGGTGAGATTGCACAGATGGCGGAGCTTACGCGCCAATGGATGGAGGCGGGGGCCGGTGCGCTCAATCTGGGTCTCGATTATCAGCCGAGTGCCAATGCGGATTTTCGGGAGCTTGTCGCGCTTTGCAAAGTCGCAGCGGAATACGGGGGTATTTATGCGGCTCATGTGCGTTATCATACCATTGGGCGCGTTGCTGCATGGGAAGAGACTATCGCGCTTTCCCGCGCTGCAAATATACCGGTTCACATCTCGCACGAGCGGGTCAACGATGAGAATGCCGATTTGCTGGAGAGAATCGAGCGCGAGGATATTGATCTGACATTTGAATCTTATCTCTATCCGGCCGGGATGACGCATTTATACATGATGTTGCCTATGGAATTTCAGGTCGGTAGTCCAGATGAGGTCAATGCGCGTCTTGAAGATCCTGATATTCGCGCTGAGTCCGTCGCCGAACTCAAGACATGGCTCGGGCGCGGCGATCAAATCGTGGGTTATACTGGTTCAGGCAAGTACACGGGGGAACGCCTGTGCGATCTCGCGGCGCAGGCAAATATATCTATCGAAGATTTTGCCTACGATCTGATTTTTCAGGAGCGGGAAGATCATGCTGTTATTTTTCCCTGGCAGGTTGATCCCGAAGTCGCCGCGCAGACGGTGACGCGCACAGCCACTCATCCGCGTATGATGATTGCCAGCGATGGCATTTTTAATATTCCGCATCCACATCCGCGGGGTTTTGGGTGTTTTGCACGCGTGCTGGGTCATTTTGTGCGCGAGCGCGAGTTGCTGACGTTTGAGGAAGCGATCTACAAGATGAGTGGTTTTCCCGCACAGCGGTTCAATATTCCCGATCGGGGCGAACTCGCTGTGGGCAAGGCTGCGGATCTTGTTGTTTTTGATCCCGATACGGTGGCTGCGAGATCTACTTTTGAAAATCCCACGCTGCCGCCAGTCGGTATTTCGCATGTTTTTGTCAACGGACAGTCCGTTATCGCCAATGGAGAACCCACAGGTGCGTTGCCCGGTCAGGTGCTGCGCCGCGTTTAATTATGCCTATTCAAGTGAAAATTTGCGATACGCCCGACGATGTGGCCCGCGCTGCCGCGTCGGAAATAGCAGGGCTTATTCGCCAGAAGCCAGATGCCGTGCTGGGTTTGGCGACGGGATCAACGCCTGTGAAGACGTATGCCGAACTCGTGCGGATGAATCAGGGGGGGCTGAGTTTTTCGCGTTTGACGACCTTTAATCTCGATGAGTACTGGAGGCTTGATGGCACGCATCCACAGAGTTATCGTTATTTTATGAATTACGCGTTTTTTGCAGATACTGATATTCAAATGTGGAATACGCATGTACCCAATGGCACGGCAGTGGATGCCGATCTCGAGTGCGAGGCTTTTGAGACCAGGATACGGGCGTGTGGTGGCGTGGACCTTTGGTTGCTCGGCATTGGTCGCAATGGACATATTGCGTTTAATGAGCCGGGCAGTGCGCCCGATTCTCGCACCCGTCTGGTCGATTTGACCGAGAGTACGATTGCGGCGAATAGTCGCTTTTTCGAGCGTGTTGAAGATGTGCCCAAACAGGCGCTGACCGCGGGGATTGCGACGATTTGCGAGGCGAAGCGCATCCTCCTTCTGGCGACGGGTACAGATAAGGCAGGAGCGATTGCCCGCGCTGTTCAGGGTGTCCCGCATCCGGCCTGTCCGGCGAGTTTTTTACAGACACATCCGGATTGTACGTTTATTTTAGATAGAGAGGCGGCATCGAAAGTTATCCCTGCTCGTAACTCGTAATTTTTAATTAAACAGAAAGGTTTATTATGAAAAAGACCCTCGCCGTGCTTGAAGGCGACGGCATTGGTCCCGAGATTGTACGCGAAGGGATTAAAGCTCTTCGCACGATTGAAAAAAAGTTCGATCACGAATTTGTGCTGGAATACGCGCCTTTTGGTGCGGCGTCGTATTTTGACGAGGGCAGTCCGTTTCCCGATGAGACAAAAGCCCTGTGCGATCGGGCAGATGCGATTATCAAGGGTCCGGTGGGGCTTTCTCTTGAAGAGACGAAGAAAATTCCACAGGAGTTGCGTCCGGAACTCGGTGCTATTCTGCCTTTGCGAAAGCGTTTTAATACGTATGCCAATTATCGCCCGGTCAGGCTGCCCAAATCCCTCGCGTCATTTTCCCCCCTGCGCGATAGCGTCATTGGAGAGGGTATTGATATTCTCATGATTCGGGAATTGGTGGGTGGTATTTATTTTGGCGAGAAAGAAGAAGGTACTGCTACGGGTATGAAATACGCGCGCGACGATTGTATTTATACCGAAGAACAGGTGCGCGCGATTGGAAAAATTGCGTTTGACGAAGCCCGACGTCTCGGCGTTAAGATGACCCATGTCCACAAATCCAATGTGCTGGCGACGTCTCGGCTTTGGGATGCGATTATCGAAGATATGGCAAAAGAATACGACGATGTCGAATACGTGTCGATTATCGTCGATAATGCGGCTTTTCAACTCGTTAGAGATCCCAGGCAATTCAATGGGGTTATGCTTTTGGAAAATATGCAAGGCGATATTCTTACCGATCAGGCGGGCGGTTTGCTCGGTTCTCTCGGTCTGATGCCTTCGGCGTGTATGGGGCCAGAAAAGGGCTATGTGGAACCGGCGCACGGCTCGGCACCCGATATCGCGGGTCAAAATATCGCCAATCCCTATTCGATGATTGGCAGTATTGCATTTTTGCTGGATAAATGTCTGGGTCTCAAAGAGGAGTCCGACGCTTTGTGGAATGCTATGTTCGATATTCTCGAAAGAGGATATGCCACTTCTGAACTCGCTTCAGAAATAACCGATCCCAAGAATGTTCTTTCGACCAGTGATTTTGGCGATATGGTCGTCGATATTTTAAGTCGTTAAAGGAGGTTTTCTATGAGCAATATCATCGCTTTTATTGGTACTTATACTCGCACTGGGAGCAAAGGTATTTACGTTCACCGATTCAATACCGAGACAGGTGAACTCATTCCGGCGAATAGCATCGAGAGTGAGAATCCGACTTTTCTCGCCATTCATCCCAATGGACGATTTCTCTATGCGGTCAATGAGATCAGTGAATACAATGGCGAGAGCGCGGGGGCGATTAGCGCTTATGCCATTGATGCAGAGGCTGCAGATCTCGCGTTTATCAACCGGCAATCGACAATAGGCACGGGTCCCTGCCATTTGAATATCGATGCGACGGGTCGCTATGCAGTGGTGGCAAATTACGGTGGAGGTAGTACCTGTATTTTGCCTCTTGGGGAAGATGGCGCATTGGGCGAAGCATCGGATTTTATTCAGCACGAGGGCAGTAGTGTCAATCCTCAGCGACAGCAAGGCCCCCACGCCCATTCTGCGAATATTTCGCCGGATAACAAGCGCGTTTATGTTGCTGACCTCGGTTTGGACAAGGTGTTGATTTTTGAGCTCGATCTCGAAAACGGCAAACTCGTTGCGAATGATCCGCCATCCGTCTCTGTGGCGCCTGGTGAGGGACCGCGCCATTTTGCTTTTCACCCCGGGGGAGAATACGCTTATCTCATTAATGAAATCGGCAATACTGTCAATGCGTATGCATATTGTGCAGAGACGGGTGCGTTGACCGAATTGCAATCCATCGACACGTTGCCCGGCGATTTTTCAGATACGAGTCATACGGCGGATATTCACGTTTCGTCTGATGGTAAGTTTGTGTATGGGTCAAATCGCGGTCACGATAGTGTCGCCATTTTTGCGGTTGACGAGTCCAGCGGTCACTTGACGCCGGTCGATATTCATTCTACTGGCGGAGAGACGCCTCGCAATATTGCGCTTTCGCCCGATGGCAATTACTTGCTGGCAGAGAACCAAAGCAGCGATACGATTGTTTCTTTTGCCATTGACCGCGAGACTGGAAAATTGACAGAGACACGGAATGTCGTGGAAGTGCCCATGCCCGTTTGCCTGAAGTTTTTGGCGTAGAAGGAGAGGTTTGCGATGTCCAGTGATCGTCCCAATGTGCTTTTGATTATGACGGATCAGCAACCGGTATCGACGATTGGTTGTTATGGCAATTCGGTTGTTGAGACACCCGCGCAGGACCGCCTGGCACACGAGGGTATGCGGTTTGACAATTTTTATATTGCGGCGTTTCCGTGTACGCCGTCTCGAGCGACGTATTTGACTGGTCGCTATACGCACAACCACGGGGTGGTGGTCAACGATGTGGAATTGGATGATGCGTTGCCGTCAATTGGCAATACGTTTCGCGATGCGGGCTATCAAACCGCGTGGATTGGCAAGTGGCATTTGGGGGGGCAGATGTATCGCGAGCTTACAGGACGCGGTCCGTTTGACGATTGCTGGGTGCAAAAGCGGGTAGATAGTACGCGCGATTTTGAGTTTGTACAGGTGGAAGGCGGTACGGGCGAGGATGAACCCCGCAGTGGATTTGATCACTGGGTTGGGGGATGGAAGCATTTCAAGGCGTATTTGCAGACAACCAATTTGCCCGATGAGGTTAAAAATTTGCCTCGCGTGGGCAATCACCAGGCAGCGCCGAGTGCGCCAGACCGGGAGCACAGTGTGAGTTTGTTGGGGGAGGATCACCATATGGCGCACTTTTTTGCCGATGAGATGGTGACGTTTCTCAATGCAAATCGGGACAATCCATTTTGTGCGGTGTTGTCTTTTTACGGACCGCATTTGCCCGTCTGTCCACCCGAGCCCTGGGATGCGATGTACGATTTGGACGATGTCGCCCTGCCCGATAATTACGACGCGCCATTGGAGGATAAGCCGCGTTTTCAATCGGGTCATGATCGCACTTATGTGCGCGATGTCTGGTCGAGAGATGAGGTTCGGGACTATATTCGGCGTTATTGGGGATATGTGAGTTATATCGACGTACAAGTCGAGCGGGTGCTCAACGCGCTGGATGACAATGGTCAGGCGGAGAATACGATTGTGATGTTTGTTTCAGATCACGGCGATATGGTGGGGCAGTTTGGCATGGTGTATAAGTTGACGTATTGTGGCTACGATACGTTGATGAAGGTGCCGTGTTTGGTGCGGTGGCCCGGGCGAATTGAAGCGGGGTCTGTGAATACTTCACTGAATAGCAGTGTGGATGTGATGCCCACGTTGCTGGATCTGGCGGGTGTGGATATTCCCGATGGGGTGGATGGCGAGAGTATAGGCGGTGTTTTGAAGGGGGAGCGCGATGTTGCGCGTGAGGAGACGTTTACGGATTTGATGAATCGCGGTGTGATGCTCAGGCAGGGAACGTGGAAGTTTGTGTTGAATTGGAAGCCCTCAGATGGCGAGCGCGATTTGGACGAGCTTTACAATCTGGCGGATGATCCTCTTGAGGAACACAATCTGGCGTATCGAGATCGCGTGCGTGCCGCATCGATGCGAGATCGCATTTTGAGCTGGTTGGAGGAGACGGGGCATCCGTATGTAAATACTATCCGGGAACAGGCACTCCGAGAACCATCTTGAATTGAAAGGGGTTGTCATCGTGCGATGGCGACCCTTTTTGACTCACCAGGAATGTACCATGTGGCCGTTGCCGGGGAAGTAGATGTGATCTACGAGTGTGGAAAGGCCTACGCCGAGGGTGTAGCCGATTAAGAGGCCGATGAAGAAGGGTTGCAAGTTGCGGTAGAGCCGAATGCCGCCGATGCGCAATACAATGGATTTGAATGCCCACACGAGAAGGACAGTGAAGGCTGTGACCCTGACGGGATAGACATATCCCACTGTGAATCCCACTGGATGGAGGGGCCACCACGCAAAGCGCAGGCGCATAAGGCTCAAAAACAGGGTGCCGAGCGCGCCCGCGGCCAGAAATTGCCATTCAACGCGGCCAAAAGAGGTCGGTTCCGATGCCCAGGAGACAACGCGGTCAAACATGCGCTGGCTGTATCCGCCGAATACAAAGACGTGGCGGATGTTGGCGGCACCGGTTGCACCGTAACAGAGGTTGAGGGTATAGATAATTGAGACGGCAAAGCCGATGATAAAGGCGAGCATTAAGGCGGCGACCATGCGATTGCGCGGCCAGCGAAATACATCGTGGATTTTGGCGGTGTGGGTTAGAGATGGGAGGATGTATTCGCGGTGGCTTTCCACGCTGTTGGCTGCTAAGGCCATGCCGACATGGTCGGGGGTTTGCACATTTGTGCCGAGTGCGGCAGCGGCGAGTTCCTGGGTTCGCAGTGGGGTTTCGACATATACGAGGCCGGTTTCTGCGACAATTTTGGCTAGGCCGATGAAGTAGATCAAGAGCAGACCGAGTTGTATTGCAATGCCGAGTAGAGAAATGCCCAGCGCGTACATCCAGGCACTGGCATAGATGAGTGAGATGATCAGGCCGATTACTGCGGTGCGGTAAGACAGGAGTTCGGTTTTGTCCTCTGCATCGGGTTGCCAGAGTGCGCGGATGACGGTTCCAATATGCTGCCGCGCCATGAAGAGGCCAAACAGGGCAAATGCGATGAAGCCACCGACCTGTTGTAGCAATAGGCCGCTGCCAAAGTCTTTGCCCACTGTGATGCCAAAGCGGTTTAATGCGCCGATTTCGATGAGCGAGAGGATGTGAAATAGCCAGATGGAGAGCAGGACTTCGAGGTTGGTGAGATATCCAAAGGCCGCCATGACAAAGTTGAATTTGATTTGTAGCGGGGGAAAGTCGTGCCCAAATGAGATGGTGGTGCGGTAGGTGGGACCAATGGGTATGATTGGGAGATTGTGCCAGAAGAGAGGCAGAATATTCCAGGATAAGATGAATAAGCCGATGCCAAATCCCACCCAGAATAATTTGTTTTTCGTGAAGCCGATTTGTCCCGATGCTGTATCCTGAATCATCAGGATGGGCAATTGCGCGAGGGGAAAGGTGATGCGTTCGTGTTCGACCCATTGTTTGCGCAAGATGACGGTGATGCACAAACAGGCGATGAATAGCGCGAAGAAAAATGTGAACCACCAGAAGAGCGGCACGGCCCAGACGTGATAGGGAGTGGAGAGATGCGCTGGCAATCCCTCCCACAAATTGGTGATGTCGCCCGCGCGATTACTGGGTACAGCCCAGGGTTGGATGTGTTCGTGGGTAAATTCCGCCCATCGGTTTTCCGGCGTGGCTTTGTAATAGGGGCTGGCGAGTACGGCGATCAGGCGTCCGGCGACGTTTTTGGTGGGAAAGACGCTGCCTATAAATCCCATGCAGAGGATGAGGCCCAATTCATGCGGGCGAAGCATCCAGTTTTCCCGGATTTTTTTGAGCAGGGGATTGATCAGGAAGATGAGGAGAAATGGCAGCCACAATGACATGGGCATGTGGCCCAGAGATACGCGGGATGCGCGAAGGCGATAGGTGGTGTCGGTGGCAAAATAGCAGATGACTATGGTCAGGATCAGGCCGACGATAATGGCGCGGGTGGTGATGTGTGACGCGGGGTCAGGTTGTGGCGCGGGATTGGGCAGGCTCATGCATATTTCTTTCGGTTGGTGTGATTGTAGGGGCGACCCTCTGTGGTCGCCCGCGCAGGGAGTAATATGCTGTGTTTGGGATGTTGAATCAAGAATCATTTAGTATTTCGCTCTAAATCAGCGCAATCCAATAATCCGCTTAAGCGGTGTACAACTGCGACAGCAGTTCATCCGCGATCTAATGAGGAGGGTATCATGCCATTTCAAGTTTTTGACTATCGCAAGGATATTACCAATATGCTGGTGACACCCCAGATTCGCTCGCGTTTTTTGAAGATGGAGGTGGGGCAGTTCAATCAGAGCCATACGCACGATTTGGGGCACGAGATTTTTCTGATTTTGCAAGGGCAGGCAGAGTTTGATATCGAAGGACACAAGGAGGTGTTGGGTCCCGGACAGATGTGTATTGCTCTGACAGATGAGGCGCATACGGTGCACAATGTGGGCGATGATGAGGTGATTATGTATTTGTCGGTGACGCCGCATATTTTGCCTACGCATACGTATTGGACGGCAGAGGGGGAGAAGGAGCCGCCGCGATTTGCGAACTCTTTTTCCTATGATCAGACGCCAGATTTGAGCGTTGATGCAGACACAAAAGCAGATGAACATTTGCAATCTGTGGAAGATTTTGTCGCGTGCGTAGAGGAGACAGCAGAGACGCAGCGCGCACAGATTGCGGCTTTCAAGAAGGCATTCGCAGAGGGCGATAGAGAAGCCGCATTCAAAGCACGAGATGCGATGTGGGACGCGCTTTATCCGATGTTTAGGACCGTTCACGAACTGGCAAGTGTGTGGAATGCTTTCGCACATCGAACGGTGGATTAGTCGGGAAAGGGATTTCCCTCTTACAGAAAGGACACACATGGGCAAATTTAGACTGGCTTGTCATTTGATTCAGTTTCGGGGCGAGCAACACGAAAATCCCGAGAAGGTGCTGGCAGAAGTGGCAGAAGCAGGGTGGGATGGGGTGGAGGGGTTGAAGATCGACAGTGGCGATGATCTGGTTGCTAAGGCCAATCTGGCGAGGAAGAATGGTTTGCATCTGGTCAATGTGGGGGGGCCGAGTCCGCTTGATCGGGTTCGGTTCAATATCGCTTTGGGCAATGATGCGGCAGAGGTGCCGTCGTGTCGTCGCGCGATGTGGGGTGGCGATGATCCGAGTGATGAAGATGTTGAAAATGCGGCTCGTTCACTCGATGAGGTGCTGGCATATTGCAAGGCGTACAATGTGAAGGGTTTTCACCACGCGCATATGCGGACGTTGATCGAGACGGTTGAAGATGCCGAGAGATTGATGACGGCTGCGCCCGATTTGTGGTTGCTCTACGATACGGGACATATGCTGGCGGCGGGTAGCGATCCGATGCGGGTTTTTGAACGCGATGTGTTGCGGAGTCGGATTGGACACGTGCATTTGAAGGATGTACACGCCAATGATCCAGCGACGTGGAATCACCGCACGGGGCAGTTTAATGAGGAGGCGCGATTCGCAGAACTCGGCGCGGGGAATATGGGGTTTGACGCACGGGCAGCGTTGGAGAAGTTGGAAGAAGTGGGCTATGATGGGTGGGTGTCTGTAGAACTCGACCGCCCCTATCCGCCCAAACCCCCGGCAGAAGCGGCAAAGTCCAATCGCGATTATTTGAGAAGCATAGGATATTGACATGCGTCTATACGACGTTGGACAATCCGCCGTCGAGGTTAATCGCCGTGCCTGTGATGAAAGAAGCGCATTCCGAAGCGAGAAAGGCGACGAGAGCACCAGCATCAGAGGGTTCACCTAAACGTCCCAGCGGATGCTCTTCAGCCCGCTCAGTCCAATAGTCCTGTAGAGTGCCAGGAGAACCTTCCGCTTTCCAGGCGCGTTCTCCCTGCGCGCTCTTGATAGAAGTCAAGCATACGGTGTTTACGAGGATGTTGTAAGGCAACAGTTCCTTAGATAGCGCTTTGGTCATGGCTATCCCCGCTGCGCGGCTCACGGAGGTTGGATAAGAAGCTGCGCCAGGCTGTTTGCCCCCCGGATGCGTGACGTTGATAATCCGTCCTCCGCCGACGAGTTTCATTTGGGGAATGACCAGACGCACGCAACGCACAGCTCCCATCAGTTTCAGATCTAAATCGGCATGCCAATCATCGTCGTCCAGTTCGTCGAAGGCGCTCGCGGCTGACCGGCCGGCGTTGTTGACCAGGATGTCAATCCGTCCGAAATGCTGGGCCGCTGTGTTGATGAAGTTCGTTAGTGTTTCCGGTTTGGTCACGTCGGCAGGGACAGCAAGAACATCACCATCAGTTGAGGTGCGAAGTTCTTCCGCTGCCTGCTGCAAGACATCATCGCGTCGCGCACAAATCGCGATCTTTGCGCCCTCTTCTAAGAACCGCAATGCGATTCCTTTGCCGATTCCTTCGCTGCCGCCCGTGATAACTGCAACTTTTCCTGTCAATCCAAGGTCCATATCAATTTTCCTCAAGTGAATTTATGTCCGTGGGGCGAGTATCAAGCGATTTGTCAAACGTTTTAAATTAATGTATCCCAAGTCACATTTACGCTGCGTTGAGCGGCTCCAGTTCTACGGGTTCTGGCCTGCCAAGCCCCAGACGGTCAAAGACGCCTTGTATCTCATCTATACCCACTATTCCAGGTGAGACGATCTCAATTCCCAGAGGTGTATCATCTTGAGCGTAGTCAATGAGCAGGTCTTCTGTTATCGCTTCGGCGCGTACACTTTTCTGTCCACCCCGATGCGATAGGTAAATATAGGCAGCAAATGGTTTGCCTTTGCGGTATGTGATTTGTAGGGAAACAGTTTTCATGGGTGTATCTCTCCTTCCCACCAACTTGGCCAATTCATGCATACCCCTCATCTAATTGCTTTTAAAGAAAATACCCTTTTCCTTGGCAATGCGGAACCGTTTTTTGACTCTTTGCTCTTGTTCTGGGTTGGTGACGGGATATTCGTCAAAGATGTGGCCCCGGTCTTCCATGCGGGGGTCGCCGTGTTGTTTAAGTGTTTTCTGAAGTTTCGGCAATGCAGAAGAGGATGTTTGGGCGTTGTGTCATTTGGATTTGTCCTGGAGATTTTTTGGTGGTTTTGGTGGATTTTGGTTGTATTATATACGACATTCGGGGA
>JAJEAX010000243.1 GCA_022822565.1 Candidatus Latescibacterota bacterium | reverse complement strand
TACATAGAATCCCCTTCAGTAACCAACTCTGGCAACAAGGGCGATGTTACAGTATAACCCCCTTCGGGTTGCGGTGTCAGAACAAGTGGTACTTTATAGTTCATCAAAATGCCTCCAAAAAAGGTGAGAAGACCAAGCTCTCATCTTCTCACGGCACAATCTTAAACACAATCTCTTGCTTCACATCGCGATCTGCCAGCAAATCCGTCACTTTGACGCGGACTTCTTGACCTCCCGGCTCGGCGTCTTTCAAATCCAATTCGACATACGCTATATCCTCTGGGGTATCACCCGATTGCTCATAGGAAATCACCACTTCCCGCCGTTTCTCTTGCAAGCGCAACATGCGGCCCAATCCGCGCAACGCGCGAATCGGCGCAAGCCCTTTTTCCTGAGCGCGAAAAGAATAATCCACGCGATACCTCGTCCGTCCAAATTCATTGCGTTTCAAATTGTACACTTCAAAATAGACATAAGCATTTTGATCTGGGCGAAACGCCTTTGATGCCATTGGAATAATTTTAAATCCGCGTTTTTGAAACGGACCTTGCTCTTCACTCGGACCAACAAAAAATGCAAGGGCAATATCGCTCATCAGAAGATCATCGCGCTGCGAAAAATCTGCTACGGCCAGTGATTGCTGATACACCTGCGATTTTCCCGACACCACATCGCGAATCTGAAAAGAAAGATAGTGCAGCCCCGCTTCAACCTCAAACGCGAGCACACCCGGAATAAACGCCCCATCCAACACTTGCTGGTCTGAAGGTGCCTGAAATGTCAATTGATCCTGCACGCGATAGACCTCTGACCAAAGGCTATCAAACATCGCAAGACCGCGGTCCAGCATCACCCGATCGGTTTTATCATCAACGGGCAACCGCGCCATTTCCGCAGCCGGCAACCCATAGTAGATCTCCAGCCGCGTCGCGCCATCTTCACCGCGAAATCCAACGGGAAAATAATAAAAATCAACTGGGAGCGCGGCGATATTTGCATCGTAAACAGAGGGCTGATGCGCTGCCACTTGCCGCAAAACAATCTCGCCTTGATACGCCATCAAATCCGTTGTCAGTGACAGACTCAAGCCCTCGGGCATCGGTGCAAAGTCATACCTGTTCCCCTTGCCACGGCGCACAAAATCAAACTCTGTCCCCCCCTCCAAATCCGCATACACCCAATACTCCCACCACGATACCGCTGGCACGGGAAAAATGGGTTGCCCGGGCCTGATCCTCAGGGCAATACGTCTGCGATTCACGTAATTTTGCCGCGCATCCTGTATCTCTCGATCCATTTCATTTTGAATATCGCCCGACTTGCTCGTGTGATCGGGTTTGCCAAACCGCACATAAACCTCGCCCCGATCATCCCACGGGAACTGTCCCTGACCGTAATATCGGCGTGCATACGCCACGCGCCGATAATGCTCAATGAGCCGCTCATTAGCCTTTGTCAACGGCGAGGGATCCAGACGTCGCCAAAAGCGGTCAGTCAACTCGGCGCGCTTTTCCGTATTCGCATCCCGGTAAATTTCCAGATCCTCGGGCAATGCCACCTGCGCCAAATCGCGATAGAGCGCCTGCTCTTCTTCTGACAAGTCTTTGATATAGTCTTCAAACAGCGCCTGCGCCTTCGCATAATCTCGAACGGACTGCGCCTGAACCGCCTGTACCAACAGCGGATCGTCAAAACCGCCCTCCTGCGCCCAAAGCGTTGTGCTCAACACACAAACCATCAGAAAACCCGTCAATATCGCATGCATAACAACCACCTTGTGAAATGTAGGTATGCCTATAAATCAAATCTACCCGATAATCCCCCAACCCGCAAAGAAAATTTCCCTCATTTATTGACAAGCACCACACCTGCATGTATCTTTTTCACCTATTTTTAGAAAAATCAACGCGCTTTTGCAATTCAGTAACCTCACTGGCCTGACCCAATTTAATTTTTCAGAAGGAGTTCTCCATGGCAGTTGCTGTTCAAAGTGGCATTGACAAAATCGCAGACTACCTCGGCAGTGACGCCGACGACTTACTCGATTACGAAGCATTGGTAAACCAAAACCTGCTCACACTGCCCGGCCCCGACTTTATCGACCGGGTCTTTGCAGAGTCCGACCGCCCCATTCCCGTGCTCAACAACCTGCAACGCCTCTACAGTTCAGGACGACTCTCGGGCACCGGGTATATTTCCATTCTCCCCATTGATCAGGGCATCGAACACTCCGGCGGCGCATCCTTTGCCCCCAACCCCATCTACTTTGACCCCGAAAACATCGTCAAACTCGCCATTGAAGGGGGCTGTAATGCCGTGGCAACCACACTGGGCGTACTCGGGATGGTCGCCCGTCAATACGCCCACAAAATTCCCTTCATCCTCAAATTCAACCACAATCAGCTGCTCACGTACCCATCCCAATACGACCAGGTCGTATTTGGACAAGTCGAACAAGCTTGGGAAATGGGGTGTGCAGGTGTGGGCGCCACAATTTATTTTGGCTCGCCCGAATCCAATCGACAAATTGTCGAAATCAGCGAAGCATTTGCCCGCGCACACGAACTGGGGCTATTTACCGTACTGTGGTGCTATTTGCGCAACTCGGCATTTGCAACCGACGACATCGACTACCACGAAGCCGCGGATCTTACGGGACAGGCCAACCACCTCGGTGTCACCATTGGCGCAGACATCATCAAACAAAAATTGCCGACCAACAACAACGGTTACACAGCCCTGAATTTTGGACGCACCCACGACAAAGTCTATACCGAACTCTCGTCTGATCACCCCATTGACCTGTGCCGCTATCAGGTCGTCAATTGTTATATGGGCAAAGCCGGACTGATCAATTCCGGAGGCGCATCCTCAGGCGCCAGCGATTACGCCGAAGCCGTGCGAACCGCTGTAATCAACAAACGCGCTGGAGGCACCGGCCTCATCTCTGGGCGCAAGGCATTTCAACGCCCCATGCACGAAGGCATCCAACTGCTCAACGAGATCCAGGACGTCTATCTCTGCCCCGATGTAACCATCGCCTGATTCACACACATAAAAAAAGCGGAGCTTTCGATCTATCGAAGGCTCCGTCTTTTGTTTTATCTCATCGGGATCTCATTCAACCAGCTTTTCACCGTCAAAAATCATTTTGTCCTTTTCGTAAATCGCGCCCGTTTCTTCATCCAACTCGTACTTCATCAACTGCCCCATAGACATATGGTTAAACACTTCTTTGGGATCGCCGTATTTTTCCAGCAATTTTTCAATCGGACCTTCAAATTCATAAGTTCGGCGCTTGGGCCGTTCGCGTGCTCTGCGCTCGGATTCTTCCTTGCTCAAAATAGGCAATCGCTCGGCAGCGGGACCCAATCGACTCGCGTATTCCTGCCGTCTGCGGTACTGATCGTGCCGCTTTTCAACCTCGTCCTTGTCCTCTTCTCGCTCCTTGTGACTGAGCAAATCTCCTTCCCGCTCTGACCACTTTTCCTGTTCGCGCTCGCGCACATCATCGCGGCCCACTTTTCGCATAATATCTCGCAGTGAATCACTCATTTTTCAAAACCCTCCAAAGCCAGATAAATTTAAGATAACTGTTTAGGTCATTTGAATGAATAGCCACAAAAGGCACAAAAAACACAAAAGAATGCTGTTGGAGCGGCATCCTTGCCGCGATCAAGGTCGGGAAAAGGATTTCCCTCCTACGCGACCACAAGAACCTAAATAGTTACAATTTAAGACTGCCGAGTAACCGAAAAATAACGCGCCTCATCCCATTTGTCAAAGATAATTCTCGCTATTAAAACATCGGGGTTGACGCAGACACTCTTTGCGTACATATTGCAGTCATACACACCATGCGAAAGGAAATACATGTCCAATTATGAACGACTCATCGACATCATGGCACGCTTGAGGGGACCTTCGGGCTGTCCGTGGGACAAAGAACAAACGCACCAGAGTCTGAAACCCTACCTCATCGAAGAAGCCTATGAACTCCTCGATGCGATTGACCGCAATGACGATAGCGAAATCAAAGAAGAACTGGGCGATCTTTTACTACAAGTCGTCTTTCACGCGCAAATTGCCAGTGAAGAAAACCGATTTACCATAGACGATGTGGCAGAAGCCATCGCAGACAAACTCATCCGCCGCCATCCGCATGTTTTTGGCGACACACAAGCCGATACACCCGACGAGGTAATCAAAAATTGGGAAGCCATCAAAGCCGAAGAAAAGCCCGACAAAAAAGCCTCTCTGCTCGACGGCGTGCCGCAACATCTGCCGTCATTATTGAAAGCGCGCAGACTTCAGGAAAAAGCCGCACGGGTGGGGTTTGAATGGGAATACATTGCGGATGTGGCTCAAAAAGTGCGGGAAGAAACAGAAGAATTAATGCACGCACGAGAATCCGGCGCAATAGAAAAAATTCAAGAAGAATTTGGAGACTTGCTATTTGCCCTGGTCAATCTCGCTCGATTTCTCCAAATATGCCCCGAAGAAGCACTCATACAAACCAACAGAAAATTTCAATCGCGATTTCAGTACATCGAAACAGAACTGTGCAAAAAGGGCAAAACACCCCATGAATCTACGCTTGAAGAAATGGACGCGCTGTGGGAAGCCGCCAAAAAAGAGAATCAGCCCCAAAAATCGTAGTGTGCAGACAATTCCAGAACAGGAATGGGAGCAGATTCCCAATCGTCAATCCAACAAATAATGCTATCACAGGCCATATAATCGAGATTTTCGCGCTCGAAATCACTGCTGCGCAACACAGCGTGCGCTCGAACCGGCAATTCATTACTCGACAGAATATAATTGGGAAACGCCTCCTGGGATTTGAGCACCTCAAATCCCAATTTGTCGTAAACCCGAATAAACAACTCGCGGACATTGGTCGCATTTCGCACAGCGGGATACGTCAAAAGTGGTTCTCGACTGACAGGAGCCAGTTGTTTCCCAATGACCTCAAGCGTACTTTGAGGAACCGTAATAGATTTCGCACTTTTGCGCTCCAATTCCGCCTCAATCCGCTTCATAGCCAACTCGGCTCCCTCTTTGGTGTCGCTAATCGACTTCCGCACGCGCTTGCCATCTTCATCGTAGTACCCGATCCACCATTTCTTTCCCCGCTGATAAAGCCACGCCATAGTTGTGCTCCCACCGCAAAACGTCAGTGTGTCTTAAATCATAGCCACAAAAAACGAGAAAACCAATTTGCCACCGATATTATACAATATATTGTATATCGCCCTTAAAATAAAGCACAATATATAGAGCAAAAAGAAGGAAATGTGGCTATTAGCCACAAAATGTCCATCAAATAATAATCTAAGCCACACTTTCAGGCAACAAAAAAAGCGGGCCTTTCGAGCCTGCTTTTTTTGCCGCGATGCAGTAGTGTTCTAAACCGTCTCTTTTATCTAACGAGGTATCAGCCGAATGTCCAAGCGGCAGCCAACGGCCTCTGCATATTTTTTAAGGGTGGCAAGAGAAGGAGAATGCTTTTTATGGCGTCCCGATGCTTCAAGACGCGCAACTGCGGGCGTTTTGGTACCCATCTTTTTAGCCACATCAGCCTGGGTTAAACCCGCATGCTTTCTCGCTTTGAGCATTTCATCAAAAAGCGCAAATTCATCCGCAAGCGCGTCGTATTCAGTAACAAATTCTGGATCTTTCATCCATTCATCAATCATTTCT
>JAJEAX010000270.1 GCA_022822565.1 Candidatus Latescibacterota bacterium | reverse complement strand
TTTTCCGCGCTGACCTGAGTTGTGAGGATCAGCATTGCGATCACCCAGCGTTTCATAATGTGCTCCTTATGAGAAATTTTATTCTTCGCGCTCGCAAAGGTCCCACCACACCCGATTTTTCACTGGATGATCTGAGCCGAGTTGGACGATTGGAGATTGTGGCGCATTGTTTGGCTAACGCGCTTTTTTATTCTCAAAATATACGAACCAATACTACTGTACATTGCGTTTTTGATGGACCTTCGGATCCGCCGAAAACCGTGCGCTTTGAGAGCGATCATTTACCCTATTTGGGTGGGTTTGATGAACGCACTTTGGCAGGAGCGGTACAGAAAGCACTATCTGCTGGCAAAGGTCTGTCATTGGGCGAAGAGCGACAGGTTGATAACGGCCTGTTTGTGGCTAAAAAGGGATTTGAACGCGTTGTGCAAGATCACACGGAATCGCTCTATGTACTCGAGCGCAGAGGTGTTGACATTCGCACGGTGACATTTCCCCAGGATGTGACGTTTGTTTTTTCAGACCATCTCACTATGCCAAAAAAAACGGCTAAATATTTGAGACGCCTCGGCGCAAAGCCAATTTGCGTGGGGCCTCGGATATTGTTTGCTTCTCAGTGTATTGTATTGCTACACAATGAATTGGACCGGCAGGATGTTTGGTAAAGTGGTTTAATGAAAGAGTTTGAATGTCGCGCCGATGTGTCCGGAAAATCCACTGAAGACCTGATTTCGGGCTTCATTTAGGTCTTCGACAAATTTGATTCTGGCAAATAGTCCCAGTTTTTTACCTATTGGAAATTTGTATCCCAATTCCCCACCTATAAAACGCTCAGTCTCGCCATCGGAGAGCACAAATCCAATACTCGGTCCCATAAATAATTTGTGGGTTTCAAAATCGCGCATGCCAATCTCATAATTGAGACTCGTGCCCAGGGTCTGCATTATCGGGTTGGCAAAACTTATGTCGTAAAACGGCGCGAATATGAATGGGCCGGGCAGGTTGACATGGATAGAGGTGTGCAGTGTAATCCCGCCAGCTGAATCAAATCGCGGACGGGTACTGCCGTTCCACATAAAGCCTCCTCCCAGGTTTACGCCATCGATAAATGCCGCATCGGCAGTGCCCATATTAGAAGACAACACACATATTGCGAGACAAAAACTTTTTAGAATCTTCATAAAACCTCCTTTTAAAGATACCGTTCACTATCTGATCGCTCGTCCAATGCCGCGACCACATCTTTTACGCGCTGAGAGCCATCGCGGGGTACAATGAGCAGGGCATCGCCCGTATCGACTACGATTAAATTCTCGACATCGACCAGCGCGATTATTTTGTCCTTTCCGCCATAAACTGTTGTGTTTTTCGCATTGAGCGATAGGACGTTACCATGCAGTAAATTGCCATTTTCATCTACGGGCAAGACATCAGTCAAAGCGCCCCACGCGCCAATATCGCTCCAATCGATATCTGCTTGCAGGGTCGCAATATCTGACGCACGTTCGATAATCGCATGATCAATGGCGATGTTTTTCATCTGCGGATAGACTTTGGTAATGACATCTGCTTCTCGTCCCTCTTTGACAGCGGTGCCAATTTGTTCGAGCAGGATATACATCTCGGGTTCAAATTTAGCAAAAAGATCCAGCATTGTTCTGGCTTTCCACACAAACATATTGCTATTCCACAGATAATGACCGCTTTCCAGATATGTTTTTGCGGTTTCTGCATCGGGTTTTTCTGTGAATGACTCTACGGCATAAACTGGCTCGTTGTTTACCTTTGCACTCACATTGCCCTTTTGTATATAGCCAAAGCCCGTGTCCGCGCGCGTTGGTTTTACACCGAGTACAAACAGGGTCTCGGGACGATCCTCTATTGCGTCTGCTGCTACTTTGAGCAACCGACAAAATTCCTCTGGTTTGCCAATGTGGTGATCAGACCCCAAACTCGCAATTGTACATCCGGGAAAACGGGCTTCCAACAAAGCGCATTCAAGCCCCACCGCAGGTCCTGTGTTGCGGAGTGTTGGTTCTAAAATTGTATTTTCAGGAGGTAATTCGGGCAATTGCTCTCGAACGCTATGCAATAGTTTAACGCCGGTAGAGACATAAAGATCATCTATTTTAGCCAGTGAATTGAGGCGATTTACCGCCTCCTGCAACATCGTGTGTTCACCTGTTAAAGCGTGAAATTGTTTGGGCCTGTTTTGGCGACTCAAAGGCCATAGCCGCGTGCCAATACCACCCGCGCGAATTACAAATTTCATGTTCCGTATCCAGCTATCATAAAACTCAGAGTAATATCTCCAGCAAGGGGGCACAACCGAAACCTTGCAGCAAAGGCCGTCTTTTTATATCTTTATTCAAATACGCGTGAAATATCCTCAAGGGGATTGTTTCCCCACAACAGGAGCTGACTGTTATGGCACTGACTGCCACTACTTTGGAAGAGACCTATCAACAGATGGCCGAGCGATTAGAGGGCATTGTGCCCGATATCGAATTGCGCTACAAAGCCGAATTGGCTTACGAAATCAATAAGCTAAAAAAAGAGCGTGGGGCCATTATCCTCGGTCATAATTACATGGAGCCGGCACTTTATCACTCTGTGCCAGATGTCGTGGGTGATTCGCTCGAGTTATCGCGTAAAGCCGCAGAAACCGACGCCGATCCCATTGTTTTTTGCGGCGTGCGCTTTATGGCCGAGACTGCAAAAATTCTCAACCCCGACAAAACCGTGCTCTTGCCCGCTCGCGTTGCGGGCTGTTCGCTGGCTGCGAGCATTACCGCGGAAGATGTTCGCCATCTGCGCGAACAATATCCGGGCGTTCCCATTGTCACGTATATCAACACTTATGCCGATGTCAAAGCCGAATGCGATATTTGCTGCACATCGGGCAATGCCCATAAAGTCGTCGAATCGCTCAATTCGGATACCATTATCTTTTTGCCCGACGAGTACTTAGCCGCCAATGTAGCGCAAGAGACCGACAAACGCATTATTTTTCCCACAGTAACGGGATTTGCCGATCCCAAACCCGGTCTTGAATACGAAATGATCGGCTGGCATGGTCGGTGCGAAGTACACGAGCAATTTACCGTTCAGGATATTGAAAATGTGCGCGATCAGTTTCCAGATGTCGTTGTTCTCTCCCATCCGGAATGCAGTCCTGAAGTGGTCGCTGCGTCCGATTTTTCGGGCAGTACCTCTCGCATGGTCGATTATGTTCGCGACATGGATGCCGAGCGCTATTTACTGCTTACAGAATGCAGCATGGGCGACAACATCGCCGCGGAAAACCCGGATAAGGAAATGGTTGGTCTGTGCAGCATTCGCTGTCCACATATGAACGAGATTACACTTGAAGATACGCTCAATGCACTTGAGTTTGACGAGCAAATCATCGAAGTGCCCGAAGATATCCGCGTGCGCGCATTAAAGGCTGTGGAACGCATGCTGGAAATTGTATGATCGTTTAAAAAATACAGTTACGCGATACCAAAGGCCCGATATATTCCGGGCCTGTTTCGAGTTGCGTGTGAAACCTGTGCCTTTCATCCTGATCATCCTCTCATCCTGAAAATCCTGATCCCTTTTTGCGTTTTGATGTTGCGTGTGAAACCTGTGCCTTTCATCCTGATCATCCTCTCATCCTGAAAATCCTGATCCCTTTTTGCGTTTTGATATAAACCTGTGTGTTTTTGGTCAACGCCCCATCTTACTCACCATCATACACTTCTGTTTGGAACAGATTGTTTTGAAAATCGAGGTACTGATCTTTTGTCATCTCTGGCTTGTGATTTGCAAGGACGGCTTTTGCTTCTGCCGCGCGGTCATATAGTAGATCCACTGCCATCAGTGCCAGTGATTTTGCCGGTTCTACATATCCCATCTCTTTATCGGAAATATGCCACTCGACGCTGTGTCCCGGTCCTGTAGCGCCCGACATATAGGGATGAATCGCGGGCATAATGCAGGATATATCGCCCATATCAGTTGAGCCGGTTCTGTGCCCAACTGTACAGAACTCATCTTCTCCCAGACGCGCTTTGGCATTTTTTTCATAAAGTCCCTGCAAATCCGCATTGTTTTTTAATGGCATATATCCCGGTAGCGTTTCTATTTCTACTGTTGCGCCAAGTGCCATTGCGCCGGCTCGAAGTGCGCGATCTACTTTCATACTGGCATCGAGAATTGCTTCTGCTGTGCGCCCCCGAACATAAGTTTCCATACAAACTTCGTCGGGTATGACATTGACCAAATCTCCGCCTTTGGTGATGATGGGATGTACTCGAACAGAATCGTGGTCCTGGAATGTTTCGCGCTGCGCATTGATGGCACTCAGAGCAATTTGAGCGGCATTTAGAGCATTGATGCCCCGGTGAGGTGCGCCTCCCGCGTGTGCGGCTTTGCCCACAAACCGAATCATCTTTGCCACAAATCCATTAGATGAGGCGGAGGCCGCGGCTCTGGTCAATGAATCATCACTATGTGTATGAATCATAACTGCCATATCGATATCATCAAAATGCCCGTGCTTGATCAATTCGGGTTTGCCGCCCAAAAAGCTCAGTTTACCAGATTTTACCAGATTTAGACGGTATTCAACCTCCACAAATTCCTCTGCTGGTACGGCAAAAAAGACGACTCGGCCCGCCAGATCGTCAATCACGCGCGCATCCACCATGCCCATCATTGCTCCCATCAATCCCGCGATCTGTGCATTGTGACCACAAGCATGTGCGGCACCTGTATCGGGATTGGCATTGGGATGGCCGGAGACCACGAGCGAGTCGAGTTCGCCAATTAGTGCAACGGTTGGGCCAGGTTCAGTTCCTTGCAACACGCCCTTTACACCTGTAATCGCCAACTCGGTTTCATGTGGTAGGCCAAACTCATCCATTGTTTGTGATACGAGCTTTGCTGTCTCAAATTCCTTAAACCCCAACTCGGGATTTAACATGATATGATCGCCAATGCGACAAATCTGATCTCGACGTCGATCAATAGCTTCACAAACGCGTTTTTTAAGCTCAGTTTTTGTAGGCATATTTTTCTCCGTTTATTTCTACCTGATTTTTAGTAATAAGATCAGCAGAAGAGGTGTTACTATGGCCTGTAAAAGTGTAAATCTGACCAGTACCTGCGTATTGGACCAGCCCCATTTTTGCCGGACGTGATCGTGCAGGGGATAACGCACCTGTTTGAAAATGCCGATTTTTAAAAAGCGCAACAAAGCGACTTTCAGAAGGCCTGTTGCGCCATTGACCAGCACGACTCCGGCAACTATAATAATCAAAAACGGATTGCCACACGCGAGGACCAGCATGCCGAGTAATAAGCCCAGAGGACGAGATCCAGCGTCGCCCATCAACACGGCACTTGGATTGGCATTGTGCCACAAATAGCCCACCAGACAACCCGTCATGACAAAAGCCATTACCGCCCAATTGGCCGCCTCTTTGTAGTGTGGTACAAGCAGGTATTGGGCGATATCCCGGTGTCCCACAATGACGTATAGTGCACCACCCAAAAAAATAAATGCCAACATGCACAAGCTGCCCGATAGGCCATCCACGCCGTCTGTGCAGTTTGTAGCATTAATAGTCATCCACAACAAGCCTGTAGCAATAGGGATATAAATCCAGGGTGGCACAATAACCGATGTCTTAATTAGTGGTAACCACACTTCGACTGGTGCCATCTGGCATACTACCATAGCACCCAAAATGGAGATGACCAGATCGAATAATCCCATGCGGTATTCACTCCATTCATAGCGGTCATCGAAAAATCCCACCAGCATTGCCAAAAACAGGCATCCCAAAGCAGTTAGATATCGCGTTCCCAGCGGTACAAATAAAAATCCGACGACAATAAAAATGGAAATAAAAATAATGCCTGCCCCTACGGGTTTGCCCTTATTTTGTGCGGCACCAACAGCATGAATGCGTCCCTGATCTTGCGGTAGCAGATGCCACAATTTGGGCAAAATTCTCCAGGTGAATACGCAGGCGAGTGCCGAGCCTGCACCGACCAAAAATAGATAAGACGTGAAGAGGCGAAATGGCCCATAGATGTCCAACAATTGCTCTCCCAGCCAGTAGAGCACAGCACAATCTCCCGTGTGATATGATTTGAAAAACGAAACAAATCAAGACCAATGTAAGGTCTCTATGATTAAAGGGCAAGTCTGAACTCATAGCCAATCTCTTTGCGGGTGATTGTTTGCCCATTTTTAAAGAAAAACCTTGACGCGATAACACAGACTTTCTATTTTGTGGTCATTATGAACGCATTGATCAAAAACCCGGTTATTTTTTCAAATCCAAACGCTGTTTTGGCCGGGGATGCGTTTGCCCATACTGCCCAGCATCATACCCATCATGCTACGTCTGCGACTTTTTGCATGATGTGCTCGGCGGTGGATATGTCATAACAGTTTGTCAAATGAAATGTACAAGCCCGCTGTCGAGAGACAGTGGGCTTTTTTTTTAGGAGAATGACCATGTCTATTGATTATCAACTCGAAGAAGGCACAGAAGTTCATCTCGATTTTGAGAAGCTACGCAAGGTTGCACAGGCCGATCATCCCGTGATTCCCGTTGCGGTACAGGATGTGGATAGCAAAGCCATTCTCTTGATCGGCTATGCCAATAAACAGGCGCTTGACTATGCGCTTGAACACCGCGTGGCAACTTTCTGGAGTACATCGCGCAATGAACTCTGGATTAAAGGGGCCACTTCTGGTGATATGCTCGAATTGGTTGATGTGCGCATCAACTGCGAGCAAAATTCACTGCTTTATCTCGTGCGTCTCAAAGGCGGTGGATCGTGCCATACGAAAGAAAATGGTCGAGCGCGTTACGGCTGTTATTACCGCAGTATCGATAGTGGAAACCTGAGATTTGTAAACCCCAAAACCATACCGGAGTAATGAGTCATGCCATCAGAGGTCGTTACCCGAATCCGTTCAGATCAATGGCGGATACTCAGGGATGTGCGCCTTCGCGCACTTGAAGAAGCGCCTTATGCTTTTGGTACAACGCTATCGGAAGGTCAAGAAAGAACTGACAGAGATTGGCAGGACATGGCGAGGGACCATGCTACTCTGTCGGATCGCGCCTATTTCATGGCTTATGTGGGAGATAATCCCTGTGGGATGGCGGGGTGTTATCGCACGGCATCAGATACAGTAGTGCTTACCGCGATGTGGGTTGCGCCCGAATTTCGAGGACAAAAGATCGGTGAGCAGATTGTGTGCGCCGTCATAGAATGGGCACGAGAGGGTGGGGCTACCACGCTCGAAGCCTGGGTTAGTGAAAATAATCCAGCGCGTTTCTTTTATGAAAAAATCGGATTTGAAGATACCGATTTAATCGAACCGCTTCGCTCAAATTCCAAAATTCAGATGGTTTTGATGAGGCGCGATATTACACCCTGAAATCCGGGTTGATTCACACTCTTCTCAATACTATATTGCTCATATGATAAATAGTGTACAAATGCCGCAGCAATTCATTCAGACAAATCAGAGTACCCGACGACAGGAGGGAGAAAACGTGGGTTACGATCTTAAAGTTTTTTCGGGCAATACCAATCGGCCATTGGCAGAAGATATTTGCAATATTCTCGACACTCGGCTTGCCGAAGCCTCTGTGAGCCGTTTTTCCGGTGGCGAAACACATGTGCAAATTGATGAAAACGTGCGCGGCTGTGATGTTTTTATTCTTCAACCTATTTGTGCAAACGAAGAAGAAGGCATATCGCCCAATGACGCCTTGATGGAGCTTCTCATTTTGATCGATGCCGCGCGACGCGCCTCTGCCCGACGTATCACAGCGGTTGTGCCCTATTATGGCTATGCGCGGCAGGATCGCAAAGACCGTCCCCGTGTGCCCATTACGTCCAAACTAGTCGCCAATATGATTTATACCGCTGGCGCGCGGCGGGTTTTAACTCTGGACCTGCACGCCAATCAGATCCAGGGGTTTTTTGATATACCGGTTGATCATCTCTATTCCATTAACATCTTAGGCGAATACTTCAGGCAAAAAAATCTCAAAAATCTCGTTGTTATGGCACCCGATGTCGGCGGTATAAAAATGGCACGCGCTTATGCCGAACTGCTTGGTGCGCCGTTGGCTATTGTAGATAAACGCCGCTGGAGCGGTCAAAAGACCGAAGTTCTGAACGTTATTGGTGAAGTGAAAGACAAAAATATCGTTATTGTTGACGATATTATCTCTACGGGCAGTTCCCTAATCGAAGCCGCATCCGCACTCAAAGACAAAGGCGCACGCGATATATGCGCTACTATTGTTCACCCGGTGCTGGCAGATCCCGCCGTTGAGCGCGTGGAAAATTCTATTCTGACCGAGCTTGTCGTTTCCAATTCTATTCCCGTGCCCAAACGCGCCCAAAATGGCAAGATCAAAATTTTATCCGTCGCTCCCATTCTCGCCGAATCCATTCGCCGCATCAACAATGATGAATCCGTCAGCAATCTCTTTGCGAATGCGAAGGTCGAGGGTTAGAATGGGCTTGATTTATAAAACAAAAACCGACCTGATGGATGAGGTCGGTTTTATTTTTTCGCGTTATAGGCCGGTACTGGTAGCGGAACTCAGGGTTTGCCGATGTTGAAACCAATCCCCACGGCTGTGCGCAGGGCACTTGCGTCTTCTTCCTCGCCAATGACCCAGCGAACCTCAAATAAAATCTCCATTCTGCGGCGCAACAATTGTTTTTCCATGCCGACCAGAATAAAGTGAAGCGCGGCCTGATATTCGTTTTGAAATTCGTTGATGATCAACCGCTCGCGCCGCACCCGGTTCACCCCCAATCCTCCACCCATATACGCATACGCAGTCCCCGATTTATGCGGCCACAAGTACTTTAGAAAAGCCCCACCTCCTCTTGCCTGGATCTCAGTACCGTCAAGATCGGATCCGCTTCCTGTCTCAGCACCTATTTCGAGGCGAAGATTGGGCGAAAATACGGTTGCGATATCTGCTTGAAGCACAAAGAAATGCCGCGTGTCGTTTGCCTGTACAACGTCTAAACCAACCTTGGTTGCCAGATTGTAGAGCTTAAAACCGGCCTGGACACTCGATGCAAAAAAAATTAAGACCAAAAATCCGACACCAGCAAAAATCCTCATAGTACACTCCTCATAGCACTTTTGGCAGTGCCGGATAAATCCTCTATCTACGCGACGCCAGTGCTAATTGTTTGAGATAAGAATAGGTATAAATTCCCGTGTCGTGTCCATCTGCCCACCGAATTTGGATGGCATAATTTCCAACTGGAATGACATCCGACAGATCTATCGACGGTATTTGTTCCGCAGTAATCATCTGCAATTGCTCATCTTGCTTTGCCCGCAGGTCTTCACACAATGCACACGGACAGGCTTTTCGCACGTCGGGCAGTTTCACACGCAAAATCCCATCGTCTGCCCAATCCATTTCGAGCCATCCCTCTGCGCGGTCAACGCGAATCCGTCTGGGTTTTTCCGCCACGACCTGCCCCCTAACGCTTCAACTGATGCCTCAACCCCAATTCCTGAAGCAAAATACCATACTGCTTGCGGAGATCGTTTTGCAGGGCAAAGGCGCGGTTATAGGCGATTGCCGCATCTTGAAAAAACCCCTGAGCAGTCAAGGCGCGTCCCATTAAAATATAATTGAGCGCGTAATGGGGCATGCGTTCTGTGGTCTCGCTGGCCATGTCAAGTGCTTGCTCTAATCGCCCCGTTTTCAGATAAATCCAGCCCAAACCCTGATAGGCTGCGATGATATCGGGGTTCAGGACAAGCCCCTGCTGGTAATATTGCTCTGATAGAATTATATCGCCTATTTGTTGATATAAATACCCAAGCGTGACCAGAGCACTTGCGTCGGTCGAGTCCTGGCTGGCCAACTGTTGGCAGGCGTCAATCGCGCGATCAAAGTCTTCCATTCGCAAATAAGACGATATGAGAAGGCGCAATGCTTGTGTGTGTAAAGGGTTTTTTTCTAAAAAATCGCGCAACGCGACAGCAGCACCGCCGGGATTGCCTGATTCCAGGGAATCGACAACACTTTTCAATGCGGGGGCGAGAATAGCTGGATCACTGCTTTCAAATACCTCTTGAGCACTGGAGATTTCGGCACAAAAAAACACAATGACGATTATTCCCAGTCGCAATATCATATATTTTTCCTGACAATATTAAAAAATCGCGCAACGCTTTAGATATGCCAACTCAGCAGGATCGTGAAAAGGATTTCCCTCCTACCATACACCTGTTGGAGCGGCATTACTGAATACAGGCTCTTCAGCACAGGCCTTGCCGCGATCAATTCGCCTCTATAGATGCAAGGGGCGTCCAGTGTAGGGCCATTGAACTGATGACTGCGGCAAACCCAGTCGAGTCGTCGCAGTTGCACCCCACTCAAAGGGATCGACAATGGGATACTCAGTAGAGGCGTATGGAAAAACGTTTTTTACGCGATGTAATCGCTGGCCTTGACGTACAGAAAGGCCCGGCTCGTAAATTTCAATGGCCGGGCGATTGCACCACATCACAAGAACAAGGTCGGGATCGATCTCGACTCGCTGACAAATCAATTTGAGTATCAGATAAGCACTTGCCATAAACTTGGTCATAGAAGGCTTTCTATTTGTGGTCTTGATCACTAACCGCTCTTGCTGCCAAACGCGGCGACAAAGAGGAGAAAGTCTGGAAATTGAACCGCACCGTTTCCATCCAGATCCATACGGGCGTCGAAACCGTCATCAGATGAAGACTTGCCAAATTGCGCGACAAAGAGGAGAAAGTCTGGAAATTCAACCGCACCGTTTCCGTCAAAATCACCAGTTAGCGTAGTTGGTGGTGTTGGTGGTGTTGGTGGTACTGGTGGTGCCGTATCTGTCTTTTTCGCGAAAGTAATGACGATCCTGATTGGATCATCCGGCGGTACGTGCTGAGACAGTGCGCTCATAGCCAGGGGTCTTACAGCTTCGGATAATGACTGCAATAATTCATCTAAAAGAAGCGGACGTATGATCTTCAGTGAATCCGCCGTCGCTGTGTACGTATAATTGAGTGGGTCTTCATTTTCGCGCATTATGGTGAGTGCATGGGTATCATCGGATGCGACTGTATAATTTCCCTCATATTGGCTCGTATCGAGTACAGCGACCGTAAGCGGAACCAATAGTACCGCAGAGACATTGGTCACTGTTGTGTAATCCGCTTGAATACTGCCATCTGAACCAAAAGTTATTGTGCCGTTGATCTCGCCTTCAACTGTAAGAGGCGATACAGCCTGCACGAGTCCGGCCGGGGCATAAGCATCCAGCCCGACCTTCTCAGCTACCCAGGAGCCGACGATATCGCCACCTTGAGGCGTAGGGGTTTCTGGTAGAACGCCCGCGTTTGCCTGTCCAAATGCCATGAACGCCGTCATAATTAGAACGCAGTTTCTCAATACTTTAAACCGCGTTTCTTTGACAGCGACGCCAAAATTTGATCGGTTCATATCCCTCCTCCAGTGTTTATTTGGTTCTTCTAAAACGCACGATCACTTTTCAATTTACGCAATTCGCGTGTCTCCTGCAATACTTAACTCATGTTGTAAAATTTTTCATCGCGTGCTATCTTGCAAAACAACACTTGCGAAAGGAGCGCGTATGCAATATCGAGTTCTCGTCGATGTCGATCTTCCAGATGAAATTCCAGAGATGATGAATAACCGCTGTGAACTTCACATTTTGGCACACGGCGATGTTTCAGATGATAGATTCGCGTCTGCACAAGGGCTGCTCACTTATGGACATCCGATTATCGATGGTGATTTTATGGATCGCATGCCCAATTTGAAAGTCATCAGCAATTTTGGTGTTGGCGTAGATCACATTGATCTCTCAGCAGCCAAACAGCGCGGGATTCCAGTGGGCAATACACCCAATATGCTCGATGGCGCAACAGCCGATATGACCTTTGCAATGCTCATGGCTGCCGCCCGCAATATCGTTATTGGTGACCGCTTTGCCCGCAGTGCGGCTTTTACGCACTACGATCCGCGCATTTTGATCGGTCACGAAATCCACGGTACAACATTGGGTATTATTGGTATGGGCAATATCGGCAGGCAGGTAGCGCGACGGTCGCAGGGGTTTGACATGACTGTGCTCTATCACAATCGAAAACCCGATCCCAAAGCCGAGATCGAGTTAGGCGCAACTTATGTATCTCTCAATGATTTGCTCGAACAATCGGATTTTGTCACTTTGAATGTGCCGCTAACTGAGGAAACGCGAAATATGATTGGTCGAGATCAGCTCAGGCGAATGAAAAAAACCGCCATACTGGTCAATCTGGCGCGCGGAGGCGTTATTGATCACGATGCACTCGTAGAAGCCCTTGAGAATAATTGGATCGCAGTTGCCGCGCTCGATGTGACCGAACCCGAACCCCTTCCACGCGACCATCCCCTCCTGTCCCTGGACAATGTGGTTATCGTTCCCCACCTGGGTAGTGCCACACGCCAGACGCGCATTGCTATGGCCCAGCGTACAGTAGATAATCTTCTCGCGGGGCTTACAGAGCAGCCATTGATCACTCGTGTAGTGTGAGATAGATATATTGGAGAAGAGGTGAGGAAGATGGATCAATCAGGAGAAAGAGGATGTTCGGGGCAGGTACTTTTACGCCTGACCTAATTCAATGCGTTGACCCGTGTCATTTGACCTGTATGCCGCTTCAATGATTCTGGCGACTTTTAAGGCATCTTCTCCAGAGGTCGGGGCCGTGCCTTTGCCCGCAGTGGATCGAATAAAGTCATCGATAAAAGCGATCCCATAAGCCCCGCCATAAGCATCGACTTCCGGTAACGTATAATCAAAGGTTCGCTGAGACGCGGTGTGCCAGCCTTCTGCGACACTTTCGAGATATACTTCTGATGGACCGCCCGAGGGCGTCCAGAACACGCGGCCCTCGCTGCCGCGAAATCCCATATATGTATCGTAATTCGGCCCCATATAACCCGCGCCACTTATTGATAGTTGATAACCGGCCTGCATGCTGCCCAGCGCGCCATTGGAAAACCGGAAGGATAGAGATGCCACATCCTCAACATCGATGTCTTCGCCACTGAGGGTATCGACAACGGCGGAAACGGAGACGATGTCCGCGTTCATGATATAGCACAACAGGTCGATATAATGGCAGCCCAACCACGATAAGATGCCGCCGCCTGAAATTGACCGATCAAATAGCCAGTGTTTGGGGTTGCGAAATTTTACCTGCGATGTAACCATCCGAGATTCACATGATGTCACGCGACCTATGGCACCCCCCTGGACGACTCTTCGCGCTTCACAAGAGGCTGGATGATAGCGATTCTGATACATCACGCCCAGTTGTACGCCTGCTTTTACAGCGCCATCCACGACCTGAGAAACAGCGGCAACCGAAGCACCGATGGGTTTTTCGCTGATGATGTGAATGCCCTGCTCGAACAAGCGCAGACAAAGGTCTGGATTCTGGTCGTTGCGGGCGCAAGCCACACCAAAAGCTATTTTTTCGGAGCCTAAAAGTACGTTGAGATCGGAATAAGCACCTGCGACTTTATCTGTTGAATTAAAGCTGTTCAGAACTGAAGGGTCGGTGTCGTACAGAATAATTTCATCTACCAGTGTAGAAGCCTGTAAGGTCTTGAAATGGGCTTTCGAATGGGGATGTGTCAGGCCAAATAAGCCAGCGCGAACCGGTTGCATTACATAATCCTCATGGATAGAGCTATAAATACGGGAGTACTTCGCTCTTAAGCGCGTTGAGATATGTCCATTCTTCACCGGGGTCTTGGAAGATCAATGTATAATATCCCGAGAAATTGGCTTTGCGCGTCAGGTCCAAACAGGAGAGAAAACGATCCCGCAACATTACTCCATCTTCGTAATCCGCTTTGGTGTGAATCGTATCTGCAAACGGTAAGACTTCTGTGAGATCGTCCAGTTTGTGTTCTCCCTTAAAGTTGCCAAGATCGGTACACAATCCGATTTTCCCATCGCATCTGTTCAAAATATCCAATAGTGGGGCTGCACGCTGGGTCAAGCGCTTGAAATTCTCGGTCATGACACGCACGCCACTATCGCGTGCATAGTCCGACAATTGCAGGAGATTTTGCGCGCTGAGCGCTATGGATTCCGCGTCTGGCTCTGCTTCGCCAGCTATTACGCGCACATTCGCCGCGCCACAGGTGGATGCGATGTCGATCCATCTCCGAATTTCCGCCAGGTCCTTTTCTCTTTGGTTGGAATCGGGATGCGTAATATCCCAGGCGTCGATCAAGATGCTGTAAAGCGATACGCCATGTCTGTCCAGTTCTGCGCGCAGATCCGCGATAAATGCCTCATCTGTTGTGGGGAAGTGAAAATGGCAGATTTCCAAATTCTCAATGCCATGTGATGCCACTTCGCGGGGAACATCGAGTAGCTGTATGCGCCCTTCATCGCCATTTCGGTTCACAAATCCATCGGGCGTGCGATCGTACCACGCTTTGCCCAGAGCGCGGTGTAAGCTCCAGGTGGAAATAGATAGTTCTGGCATGTTGTAATCTCCAGTGGTCAGTCGAGAAGAAGGCAGGTTTTCACATTTTACGTCTTGCAGCCCACTTTTTCAGATAGGCGACATATCGCCTGGGCGGCTTCGTCAACATCGGATTCGGAAATGCCGATGTGTGGGATCAATCTTATCAGGTGTGCGCCGATGACGCTTACGCGTATGCCGTATTCGGCGAGCAATTGCTCGCCGAATTCACGGGCGGAAATGCCCAATTGGGCCACGTCAAAGCGCACCATATTGGTTTCTACGCCTTCGACATCGATTCCTATTCCGGGTGCCTGTGCAATACCTTTTGCCAGACGCTTTGCATTTGCGTGATCTTCTGCCATTCGTTCGACATTGTGTTCTAATGCATAGATACCAGCGGCGGCAATGATGCCGGCTTGTCGCATAGCACCTCCGATGCGCTGTTTCCACTGCCAGGCATTGAGAATAAAATCTGAGGGCCCCGCCAGCACAGCCCCCACAGGCGCGCCCAGGCCTTTGCTCAGATCGATCCACAGGGTGTCAAAAGACTCGGCATAATTTTTTGGTGCAATGCCAGTCGCAACGGTTGCATTCAGGAGCCGTGCACCGTCCATGTGCGTTAAAGTACCTTTTTCGTGCGCCATATCGCATACTGCGCGTATATGTTCGAGGGGCCATATACGTCCCCCCGGCATATTTGTGGTTTGTTCGACACAGACGAGGCGAAAGGGGGGTCTGTATCGCGTTGACGGCACCATGACCTCTGCCATCTGCTCGGGTGTAAACATGCCATTTTTCCCATCGATGGGATACAGCGTTGCGCGAGCGAGCACTGCTGCACCGCCTGCTTCTGATATGAGCGGGTGTGCAGTGCGATCCACTAAAATGAGATCTCCTGCGCGACAGTGAACCGCATAAGAAATCTGGTTGCACATGGTTCCCGATGGCAAAAAAAGAGCCGCCTCTTTGCCCAGCATCTCGGCGACCATATCCTGTAGGGCATTCACCGACGGGTCTTCGCCCTTTTGCTCATCACCCACTTCTGCCCGGCACATAAATTCGCGCATCGCTTGCGTTGGCACGGTGGATGTATCACTGTAAAGATCAATTCTAATGTCAGTCATTTATCTGCTTTCTCCTGGGCCAGATTTGAAAAGATTCAGAAACCGATCTTCGTAAAATGGATAGAGGTTCCAACGGTCGAGTTCGGCTTTGAGTTCATTGGCTTTTTTGTGAAACTGATCTGTTTCTTTCACTTCGCGAAACATCTTTTCAATGCGTTTCATAACGGACTGCGGCACTTTATCTTCTTCGATTTTTCCGCCTGGAAATTCGTTTTCTGGAATATCGTCCATGTGGGAAAATGTCTTTTGGATCTGCATCTCAATATCTTCCATTGTGCCTTGCATCTTTTCGGCCGCATCGTCAATTTCTGACATATCGACTGAAAAATTTAACAAATCTGCCAAAGTCAGCACAATTTCTTTTGAAGCTTTGGGATTTGGAATGGGGGCAGCATATTGCGGCATCGTTCCCAAAAAACAGGCCGCATTGAGTTCGCGTTTTTTTGCAAAGCCCAACAACAGGCCATTAAGTCCCGAAACCATCCCTTCTTTTAATATCTCCACTCCGTGAGATGATAGCAATTCTCGAAATTCGGAGTTGTTCGCCACTCCCAGCACCTGTGCATCTTCTTTGTGACTGGACTGTGTGAGATAGGCCGCGCCTGTGAGGACCGTATCGATGCCTACCCGCTGCCCTACATCCAGGACTTTGTCCAGCAATTCATCGCCGGGTGCTCCGCCTATTTGCGCCTCGCTTTGAAAAATAATCAAATCGTGTTCTTCCACTACATAAAATATATGAGCAGGTGGATTGGGAAAGGTAGCGATCCCGTCTTCTACAATCATGGCTTCGGGCGGGAAGTGAGATTGCATGTCTATTTCAGCAAATGCGACGGCATCGAGTTTGCGCCGGATATAGTCAATGGCACCAATGCCAACGCTACCCATACCAGGCCATCCTGCAAGCAGTACTGATGCCCGAAAGGAGCGGGGCAATTCTTTCAATACGTTTAGTTTCATTTTGCAACCTTTCCGCAAGGGACAAAGTGTTTTAGAAATAATATCAAATTACAGGCAAGAACACAACTATATCAATGCCCAGAATGCCATTTTTCAAGCGGATGAGAACGGTCGGGATTTGGAAAAATAACGCGTTGCCCAGAAATTTGAGATGCGTACGCCCCGTGAATCATTTCCAGTGCCCAACGCGCATCTCGATCACTGGAAATGGGTACGCGATCGCTTTCTATGGCGTCAATCAGGTCGATAAT
>JAJEAX010000034.1 GCA_022822565.1 Candidatus Latescibacterota bacterium | reverse complement strand
TGCACGATCAGGGTTGGGCAGATGGCAGTGGTGTTGGCGCGATGCATCACGAGTTTTTGCGGGTTGCAGGCTATGCCCATGCGGTGTATTTGATGCGGGATGTTTTGCAGAGCAGAGGGATGTTGGAACGAGAATTGGCGACGCTGAAATGGTTCAGTATGTTTGGCGAGTTGTACGAGGATCCGCAGGTGCCGGGCGCGAATGCGGATTTTATACGTTCGGTGGCGATGTATCGGTTGTTGTGCATTTTGATGATGGAGGATACGCCTGAGAAGGTGGCGAATATGCGTCGCTATATTGTATGGCTCAATAATGCACTGGATATTGCGCCGGGATGGTTGGATACGATTAAGCCGGATTTTGTGGGTTTTCACCATCGGGGTATTTACGCGAGTGGGTATGCGCCAAATGCGTTCCATGTGGCTTCTATTCTGGTGTATTTGTTGCACGATACGCCTTTTGCAGTTGCAGATGATAAGCGCGACAATTTGAAGCAGGCGCTGTTGACGTCCAGGATTATGGCGAATACGTATGATATTTCAATGGCTGTTAATGGTCGTTTTCCGCGGAATACTGCGGTGGCGACTAAGCTGTTGCCGGCTTATATGTATGTGGCGTTGAGTTATGATTCGGTGGATGCGGAATTGTCGGGTGCGTTTATGCAGCTTTGGAAACCGGATTCGCAGTTGCTGATAGAGGATTTGTTTGAGCGGGTATCGGTGCGGCTGATGTATTTGCATACGCCAGGTGCGATGCAGATGATGGCGGATTTTGCAGGTGCGGGTCACACACCTATTGCTCCGCCTTCGGGGCACTGGACGCTGCCTTATGGCGCGCTGTCTATTCATCGGCGTGCGGACTGGATGGTGAGTATGAAGGGGTGGGGTAAATATGTGTGGGATTACGAGTCGTCGGGGAGGAATAATCCGCTCGGTCGTTATTTGAGCTATGGTTCGATGTTGGTTTACGGCAGTGGTGATCCGGTTGGCCGGGAGGCGAGTGGGATTGTGCGGGATGGGTGGGATTGGAGTATGTGGCCGGGTACGACGGCGATTCGCCTGAGTCATGAGCAGCTCAAACACGAGGGGCGCGATCGCAATTTTTCGGATGAGACGTTTGTGGGTGGGGTGAATCTGGAAGGGCAAGACGGTGTGTTCGCGCTGAAGTTGCACGATACGAGATTCAATACGAGTTTTCGGGCGGTTAAGACGGTGTTCTGTTTTGGAGATGTGCTGGTTTGTCTGGGGTCGGGTATTGAGAATGATGATGGCGGGCATGCGACGGTGACGTCGCTGTTTCAGGCGGCTATTTCTGAGGATCGTCCGACGGGGGTGAATGGGGAGGGGGTGCGTGCGGTTCCTTATGCGTTTTCGGGGACGACGGGGCAGATGGCCTGGCTGATGGATTCACGGGGCAATGGGTATGTGATTCCCGATGGGGAGGGTCTGCAGGTGCAGCGACAGGTGCAGGTTTCTAAAAATTATGGCAGGGATAGCGGTGGTACAGGAGCTTTTGAATTGGCGTATCTGGATCACGGTAGCGCGCCCCGTGGTGCATCCTATCACTATGCGGTGCTGGTTCAGAGGTCGGCGGATAGAGTAAGTGCATTTGCCAATGCACTGGAATACGATGTGTGGCAGCGAGATGGTCAGGCACATATTGTGCATCATCGGGGGATGAAGATGACGGGTTACGCGCTGTTTGATACAGATGCGAGGCCGATGGATGGACCTGTTGTGTCTGTGTCTTTGCCGAGTTTGGTGATGGCTCGCGAAGTGGAGGATGGTTTATTGGTTTCGGTTGCGGATCCGGATTTTGGGTGGCGTTGGGAGATTCAAACACCGCACCGGCAAGACAATACACTTATTGTCAATCAGGCGAGTGAGTCTCGTAAGGTTGAGGTGACTGTGCGAGGGATATGGCGTTTGGACCAGTCCTATGATCTGGTAGAGGTTGTAGAGGAGCGGGAGGATCAGACGGTTGTGGCGTTTATCTGTCAGGATGGCAAGAGCGTGGCGGTGAGGTTGGTGAGGGCGGATTAGGCGCTTGAAGATAAAAAATTAGTGGCAAGGCTCTTGACTCAAATGGGGATATGGGATAAATTGAGCCATTGGTGATAACGAGTTTTTTGATTTTTATTTTTGGAGGACTGAATGATTTGTGAGGACGATATGATCCTCGAAGATGAGGAAAAAGAGGAAGACAGCGCGTCGAGGAACGGTATTTTGAACAAGGGGTTGATAGATGCGCGTACGATTTTGATTTCCGATCCCGTGGATCACAAGTTGACGGCTAAGGTGACGGCTCAGTTGCTGTTTTTGGATCATCAAGATTCGGAAGAGCCAATTAAAATTTTTATTAATTCGCCCGGCGGTAGTGTGTACGATGGGTTTGCGATTTACGATATGATTCGGTTTATCCGGCCCAGAGTAAAGATGATCAGCGCGGGCTTGTCGGCGAGTGCAGCGACGGTGATTATGCTGGCGGCAGATAAGGAAGATCGGCTGGCTCTGCCAAATTCGCGCATTATGATTCATCAGCCTTCGATGCGATTTCAAGGGGTCGCCGAAGATGTGCGGCGCACGGCTGAGGAAGTTGTGAAGATTAAGAAGAAGATTAACGAGATGTATGCCGATGAGACCGGTCAGCCACTTGAAAAGATTGAGGAAGATACGGATCGAGATTATTGGATGAGTCCCGATGAGGCTGTGGAATACGGGTTGATCAGCCGGGTTGTGAATGGGTTTGATGAGATAGATGATTGAATAAGGGAACAGTTATGTATCGCTTGCTTTTTATTGCGATAACTATGCTCACTTTGGCGGGATCGGCATGGTCACAAACCCCAACCGCGGCAGATGCGGACTTTAATGGCAATGGCGAGGTTGACGTTCCCGATTTTCTCCAGTTCGTTGAGGCGTATGGCACACAAACAGGCGATGACAGGTACGACGCGAAAATTGACCTTGATCGCGATGGCGCGATCGGCATTCCTGACTTCTTGGCCTTCGTTGATCTGTACGGACAAACCGTCCCAAAATTTACAATGCCAGATGCGAATCTGCGTGCGGTAATCGCAGACAGACTGGGCAAGGCAAGCGGCGAGGCGATCACCGTCGCTGAGATGGCGACTCTGACCGTTCTTGACGCGTCGGATAAGGGCATTAGCGATTTGACTGGACTTGAGCATGCAACCAGACTGACACGGTTGTGGCTTGACAACAACAACATCTCTGATGTGTCATCACTCTCTACCTTGACCAAACTGACCTGGCTGTTTCTTTCCAACAACAGCATCTCTGATGTGTCATCACTCTCTACCTTGACCAAACTGACAGATCTGATTCTTTCCAAAAACAACATCTCTGATGTGTCATCACTCTCTACCTTGACCAAACTGACATATCTGTCTCTTTTTGGTAACAACGTCTCTGATGTGTCATCACTCTCTACCTTGACCAAACTGACACGTCTGATTCTTTCCAGCAACAGTATCTCTGATGTGTCATCACTCTCTACCTTAACCAAACTGATCTGGCTGTTTCTTTCCAGCAACAGCATCTCTGATGTGTCATCACTCTCTACCTTGACCAAACTGACAGATCTGGAGCTTGGTGGTAACAATATCTCTGATGTGTCGGGACTCTCTACCTTGACCAACCTGACACGTCTGATTCTTTCCAGCAACAACATCTCTGATGTGTCATCACTCTCTACTTTGACTAAGCTGACAGGTCTATGGCTTGACAACAACAACATCTTTGATATGTCATCACTCTCTACCTTAACCAATTTGGAATTGCTGGAGATTCGGAATAACAATATCTCTGATGTGTCGGGACTATCTACCTTGACCAACCTGACAGATCTGTGGCTTTTCGGCAACAATATCTCTGATGTGTCGGGATTATCTACCTTGACCAACCTGACATATCTGCATCTTGGCGACAACAATATCTCTGATGTGTCGAGGCTATCCACCTTGACCAACCTGACCTGGCTAGAGCTTTGGAGCAACAACATCTCTGATGTGTCATCACTCTCTACCTTGACCAACCTGACACGGCTGATTCTTTCCAAAAACAACATCTCGGACCTCTCGCCCCTGGTGGCAAATACGGGATTGAGCAGTGACGACTATATTGATGTGAGCAACAATCCCCTGAGTGACCTATCGCGCAATATGCATATTCCAGTCCTTCAAGGAAGAGGAGTTGAGGTGCAGTTTGGGACGTCGAAGCCTGCGGTTGCGAAGATAGAGCGCAGTATGATACCTATGGTATGGGAGACAAGAGTCCCAATCCACTGACCACTGGCTACTGACGCATCTATGTTTTCTAAAAAGTCTCCTGAGCAAGGAGGCTTTTTCTTTTCTTTTTTGAGAATTTGACGAATGAATATACTTAAAAACAGAAGCATTACCCCGCATTGGATGATGCGTCTTTTGGGCGCGAGGAAGGCTACGATTTTAATTTCATCTGATAGTCTGATTTTGGAGAGGGCCGGGGGTGAACGCTTTGCCATAAGCTCTGAGAATTTGGCGCGAGAAGATGTATTGCGTCGCGGTCGGCTGTTTTTTGAGTTGATGTTGCCGACGGATCGCGGAGAGGTGCGGCTGAAGGGGTTGCGCACGGCTGAGGTGGAGGGGTTTTTCGACTGGTTGCAGGATTATTGGTATTGGTTGGAGGAAGCTCAAAAGTTTGCGTCAGAGGTGCAGCGGTGTGCCGATGAGATTAACAGGTTGCTGGATGCGGGGTATCTGCGCCATTCCCGTTTAGAAAAAATAAAAGCGATGGCGCGGGATATGCTCGATCAATTTCGCAAGGTGCCGGTGGTGGGCAGTTTGGATCGCGATGCTGATTTTACGCTGGTGCAGGAGGTGGCACATTGGGGCGATCAAGAGGTGGAAGATTTTCGCGCGCAATATGTCAGTCGTCTCAAAGAAGCGTTTTCGACCTTTTTTGATGGGGTGGAGAGCAATCCGCTGAGCGAGAGCCAGCGAGATGCGTGTGTGATAGATGAAGATAATAATCTGGTGCTGGCCGGTGCAGGTACTGGCAAGACGAGTGCGATGGTGGGGCGTGCGGGTTTTTTGGTTAAGAGCGGGCAGGCACGGCCCGATCAGATTCTCATGCTGGCTTTTGCGAATAAGGCGGCAAAAGAGATGCAGGAGCGACTGGATGAACGCGTGGATGAAAAAGGTGTTGTTGCGAGTACGTTTCATAAGCTGGGTAAGGATATTATTGCTTCGGTCGAAAAGGCGCAGCCTTCGATTTCGCCTCTGGCAACAGATGGCGCGTTATTAGAAAAGCATGTGGATCAGTGGTTTGAGGCGTTGCTTGCGATTCCGAGCTATAGACAGTGGGTTCTGGATTATCTGGGTTATTACAGGTATCAAGCGGTCAATCCCTTTGATTTTAAAACTCAGGGGGAGTACTTTGAATATATTTCTGCGAATGAGATTCGCACTCTGCAGGGGGAGATGGTAAAAGGTCTGGGTGAGTTGTGGGTTGCCAATCATTTGTTTAAGCTGGGTGTGGCATATCAGTACGAAGCCGCTTATGAGCATAAGACGAGCGGACCAGATTATCGGCAATACCAACCCGATTTTTATCTTCCGGATTACGGTATTTATCTGGAGCATTTTGGTATAGACCGCGATGGGAACACGGCACCTTTTGTGGAGAGACAGAAGTATCACGCGGGGATGGATTGGAAGCGCAGAACCCACGAGAAGTACGGGACGCACTTGATTGAGACTTTTCACTACGAATATTCCGAAGGTTGCTTGTTGACGGGCTTGCAGGAAAAATTAACAGAGGCTGGGGTGCAATTTAATCTGCGTTCTCCGGATGAGATGCTGGATACGCTGAGGGAGTTTGGTGCGATTCGCGATTTGACACCGTTGCTCACGGATTTGTTGAAGCGGTTTAAGAGCTGTTTGCCCCGGCCAGATCAACCGTTGGAGGAGATTGTCCAGGGTGGTCATTTGAGTTTGGTTCAGCAGCAGGCTTTGAAAATTGTGGTGCCGATTTATGAGAAGTACGAAACATTTTTGAGAGAGAACGAGCATATCGATTTTGACGATATGATTGGCAAGGCAATCGCGTATGTGCAAAGTGGTCGCTTTGTTTCGCCCTGGCGATTTATTCTGGTGGATGAGTTTCAGGATATTTCCGAGCCGCGGGCGCGGTTGGTCAGGGCGCTGAGAGAATCTGTTGATGCGTGTTCTCTGTTTTGCGTGGGGGATGATTGGCAGTCGATTTATCGCTTTACGGGTAGTGATATTCGGTTCACTACGGATTTTGAGGCGAGATTTGGGGCTACTAAAATTACGGTTCTGGATAAGACTTTTCGGTTCAATAATAGTATTTGCGATGTTGCTTCCCGGTTTGTGCTTGAGAATCCGGCGCAGGTTAAGAAGTCGTTGACTACGCACGCGATGGTAAATGGTTCTGCGGTTTCTTTGTTGCGCGAGAAGAAGCGTCGCGGTTCAGAGGCGGATTTTGATGAGCGGCTGGATCGTGTGCTGGCGCATGTCGCCGAGCGGGCAGAAGAAGGGAGTTCGATTTATTTGTTGGGCAGGTTTCGTTTTAACTTGCCCAATGGCAAGCAGATGATGATGTTGAGGAAGCGGTTTCCCACTTTGTCTATTGAGTGTAATACGGTTCACGGTGCAAAGGGGTTAGAGGCGGATTATGTGGTGGTGTTGGGGCTTGAACGCGGTCAGTACGGTTTTCCTTCGCAGAAGACTTCTCATTCTTTGCTCGAGGTGCTTTTGCCCGCGTTAGATCCTTTTCTATATTCGGAGGAGCGCCGTTTGTTTTATGTCGCGCTGACCCGTGCGAAACAGCGTGTGTATTTGATTGGCGATATGACGAATGCTTCTGAGTTTTTGGTCGAGTTGTTGAAGAATAAATATCCGTTGGTGCTGGACGATTTTGAGACCAGTTTGACGCAGGCGTCTTTTGAGCGTATTCGCTGTGTGAAGTGCAAGACGGGTACGCTTGTTGCCGTGCAAGGACAGTCGTTTTACGGTTGTAGCAATTATCCGTTGTGCAATCATACTGAGAGCGGATGTCAAGCGTGTGGCAATCCGATGCAGCGCGTTGGGCGATTTAAAATATGTCTGGATCCCGATTGTGAATCGTGGATGCCTGTTTGCCCAAAGTGTGGCGCAGATATGGTTCAGCGCAAGGGGCGCTATGGTGCATTCTGGGGATGTAAGAATTTTCGCGGGGATGATGATATTTCTTGTCGGCATACGGAGAATGATATTTCTTTTTCTTCGTGAAAGGAGAGGGCGCGATGGTTTTGCCCAGTATGCGATTGGATGATCAGGTGGTGCTGGTGACGGGTGCGGGTTCGGGTATTGGACAGGCGATTGCGATTGCGGTGGCTGAGGTGGGTGCCGATGTGGCGGTGTGTGAGGTGCCGCAGAAGGTCGGTATGTTGGATGAGGTGTGCGAGGCGATTGAAGATTTGGAGCAACGGGCATTGCCTTTGGCGTTGGAATTGCCGGATCAGGAGAGTATTGATGCCGCGGTGAGTCGGGTTATCGATGCTTATGGTCGGGTTGATATTCTGGTGAATAATGCGGGTGTGAATATTCCCAGGGACGCGCTTGAGGTGACAGAGGCAGATTGGGATGGGGTGCTTGATGTGAATTTGAAGGGGTTGTTTTTTATGTCGCAGCGCGTGGCGCGGTCGATGATTGAGACGGGTGGTGGCAAAATTGTGAATATTGCGTCGCAAAATGGGGTGGTGGGTTATTACAAGCGTGCGGCTTATTGTTCGAGTAAGGCCGGTGTGGTGAATCTGACGCGGGTGTTGGCTGTGGAGTGGGCGCCTTATCAGGTTACGGTGAATGCCGTGGGTCCGACGTTTATTTTGACGCCGTTGACACAATCGACGTTTGACAATGAGGCGTTGCGCGAGGATTTGCTTTCGCGGATTCCTCTGGGGCGCGTGGGACAGCCCGAAGATGTGGTGGGTGCTGTGGTGTTTTTGGCGAGTCCAGCTGCCGATCTTATTACGGGGCATACGCTGCTGGTGGATGGGGGTTGGACAGCGCTTTGAAGTGAGAAGTGTGAAGGACCATCAACTGTCATCGCGGCATGGTGTTGAGCCGCGATCCAGGAGATTTTTGTTGATCGTAAGGGCAAATTACTATGACGAGTTCTGAAAATACAGGTCGCGGACCGCTGTTTACAGATCCCGATCCAGATGTTGCACGGGCGTTTTTTCGAGAGAAGAAGGGCGCGTTGACAGATAAGCTGATGTCTGTGTCTGATGCTGTTGCCCGATTTGTGCATGACGGCGATTATTTGGCTTCTGGCGGGTTTGGTGGGAACAGGATTGCGACGGCGCTTTTGCACGAGGTTGTGCGACAGGAGCGGACGGATCTGGGGTTTGCCGGGCATACGACGACGCACGATTTTCAGATTTTGGCGGCGGGTACGCGCATGGGGAAGCGAATTTTTTCGCGGTTGGATGCGGCATATATTTTAGGGTTGGAAGCGCGCGGGTTGTCGGCACAGGCGCGGCGGTTGATGGAGAGCGGAGAGGTGGAGGTGTGTGAGTGGACAAATTACGCGCTGGCATGTCGGTTTCGGGCAGCGGCGACGGGGGTGCCTTTTGTGCCTGTTCGCAGTATGCTGGGGACGGATACGTTTAGAGAGAGTGCGGCTAAGGAGATCGAATGTCCTTTTACTGGCAAATCGCTGACGGCTGTGCCGGCTCTGTATCCCGATGTGGCGCTTATTCATGTGCATGAGAGTGATTTGTTCGGGAATTGTCGCATTCGGGGTATTACGGTGGCGGATTGGGATTTGTCGCGTGCTTCCAAACATGTGATTGTGAGTGCGGAGCGCATTGTGAGTACAGATGAGATTCGCAGCGATCCAAATGCGACCGCGATTCCGGCTTTTTGTGTTGATGCGGTGTGTCATGTGCCTTATGGATCGTATCCCGGGAATATGGCTGGGGAGTATTTCTCGGATGAGGTGCATCTCAAGGCGTGGTTGGACGCTGAGCAAGATGTGGAGGCATATCGCGCGTTTTTGGATAAGTATTTGTA
>JAJEAX010000319.1 GCA_022822565.1 Candidatus Latescibacterota bacterium | reverse complement strand
GGATGTTGTGGAAGATGTTGTGATCGGTGTGGGGTACGAGGCTTTTGAACCCGAGATGCCCCGGGATTTTACGGTTGGCAAAGCCGCGCCAGAAGAGGATCTTGCAGACCGATTTCGCAATCTCATGGTTGGGAGCGGATTTCAAGAGGTCTTTTTGCCGATTCTCTGTTCTCAAAAAGAACAGACCGTGGATATGAATAATCCGGATGCAAAGATTATTTCGATTTCAAATCCCATGTCCGAAAATTACAGCGCGATTCGAGCGTCTTTGTTGCCCGGTTTGTTGAAGACCGAAGCGACAAGCCGCCGCGCGTTGTACCCGCATCGGATTTTTGAAGTGGGTGAGGTGGGGGTTCTCGCGCCGGGGGAAGATTACGGGACGCGCACAGATATTCGTCTTTGCGCGCTCGAAGCGAGTGACGAGGCCAATTTGTCCGGTATTCAGAGTTTTCTCGAGGTGTTATCCTATTATTTTAATTTTGAATATACTATTGCGCCGATTGATCATCCCACATTTTTGCCCGGTCGCAGTGGCGAGATCCGGATATGCGAGCGCGTTTACGGGCTTATTGGCGAAGTGCATCCCAGCGTTCTCGAGACCTGGGGTATAAATTATCCCGTCAGTGCATTTGAGGTTGATATTCGCGTTGTGTCTGCTTGATTGTGAGGTCTAATTATGGATAAACTCAAAGTTGGTATCCTGGGTCTTGGTCGCGGTTTTACGCATTTCAGGAATTTTCTCGCTCTGGAAGAGGCTGAGGTTATTGGTGCTTGCGACCGCTTTCCACGCTTGAGAGAACGCGCCGAGCAACATCTGGCATCGGTTGGTGCATCGGCTCCGATTTTGCCCGAGTTTGACGATTTGCTCGATCTCAAACCCGATGCTATTGTGGTTGCTACAAATGGCAAATTACAGGTGGAACACGGTTGCCAGGCTATGCGCGCGGGTTGTCATGTGCTTTCTGAAGTTCCCGGTGCTTATACACAAGAAGAGTGTATGAATTTGCGCCAGACCGTTGAATACACGGGCAAAACGTATATGCTGGGAGAAAATACCTGTTATTGGGATTTTTTTCGCTATTTCCGCAAGTGGGTTGCCGAAGATCGCTTTGGCCCTATTTCCATTGCCGAAGGCGAATATATTCACCATTTGCCGGGTACGCTTTTTCGCCCGGATAGTTCGCGGCATACGCCGACTCGAGCGCGAGCAGCCGGTTATGCGGATGCAATGCCGATCTGGCGTGCCGATCAACCTCCTATTCAATATCTGACACATGACCTGGGGCCATTGCTCGAAGTGATTGACGATCGCTGTGTTTCTGTTTCTTGCCGTAGCGCGCCGTTCCGAAGTGCTGACGCGCCTTTGCGTTCCGACGGCCAGATCGCTGTGTTCGAGACAGCAAAGGGCGCACTTATTAAAATTATGGTTACGCTGAATACCGCCCGGCCTTCTGAACACCGCTATCGCATTTTTGGCGTTGAGGGTGGTGCCGAATGGTTTAGCTATGAAAAACACGCGCGTCGCTTTTCCCGGGGTGCAGATCATCGCAGTGGTTGGGAGGTGTTGCCCGTTGGTCTTGGCGCACATGGCGATGATACTTCTGCAGGTCACGGCGGTGCGGACTTAAAACTCGCCCGACATTTTACACAGTCTATTCTCGCTGGCAAGCCATCGCCGATTGATGTGTATCGCGCCATTGAATACTGTCTGCCGGGGATTTTGGCAAATAAATCCGCCGAGTTGGGCGGTGCGCCAGTTCCCATTCCGGATTTTCGCCTCACACCATTTGAACACACAATTTTTTGGGATAGTTTGGGGCTTCCCGAACGCGATCCAGAATCCTGGACGTATCAGCCGCTTGGGTAGATCAGAGTTGTATGAAAATAAAAAAATCCAGGTCGCAACGATCTGGATTTTTTTATTTAATGATGTTCCGCAGGTCTAACGTTTTTGTCATGCTGAGCGGAGTGGAACGGAGCCGAAGCATCTTTTCCACCTGCATTAGAATCGAATGTGCAAGCTGCTTGTAATCAGGCGTCCGATCCAGGGCGCACCGATAAGTGATTGATATTCCTGGCTTAGCAAATTGCTGGCATCCAAACTCAGGGTGGTGGTGAAGCGATCATTTGAAAGTGGCAATTGATAGGTGAGATTCAAGTCCAGAACAGTATGAGCATCTACATTGCCGACATATATACCCGATTGCATTGGAAAGCCATCGCGGTAACGCAATTTTCCTCGGATCGTGAGCGGTATATTGGGTAGTTGGCAATCGATACCGATGTTAAATTTGTGCCGGGGGGCATTGAGGGCTATGTCGCCGATGTTGTCTAAGTTGCGAAACATATCCTCGCTGACATAGGAGTAATTACCGGTAAAAGCCCATATTTCGTTTGGATAATACGCAAAAGATAGATCGGCACCGTAGAGGGTTATGTTGCCAAAATTGCGAGGTGCGACTATCACTGCATTGGGGTCTGCCGCCTGTTCGGGCACTATGGTGCCAAATGGGATCAGCGCGGCGTTGGCTACGAATAACTCCGTCAATTCATCGACGCCTGTGCCGTTGCCATTGCCAACCAATCCCAACTCTGGCTCGTTGAGTTGATCTAAAAAAATAAGGGCTATTGCGAGGCTTGCATTGGCAGGGTCTTTCAGGTTCTCGGTAAGCGCGTCTGTGAGGGCTTCGCTTAAGGGACCGGGGGCGAGAAATACGTTGGGCGTTTCAATCCGCAACGGGCTGATGAAATTTTTGATTCTGGTTTGATAGACATCGGCTGCCAGGATGAGTTTGTTTTTGATGACGCCTTTGTATCCCAATTCAAAGGTTTCTGTTATGGTGGGGCCGAGTTTTTCTATGTCTGTCACTGCATTGGCGAGGTCGGGTATGGGATCGAACTCCTGCGTTTCTGCATTCAGTATCGCAGCCGTATTTTGCAAGCCCGGCAGTTGTTCTGGGATAGTTCCGGGAAAGATCTCGACGAGTTTTTCGATCAGCGCGACCGCTTGATCTGGTGGTAGCCCAAGTCCGCCTGCGATAAGCTCTGTTGCGAGGGGTTCCAGTTCGGCTAAAAAGCCATCCAGTATTGCCTCTCTGGCTGCTCCCCACATCAAATTGGTGGCCTGGGGATCGTGCAAAGAGAAGTAGTGATCTTTTGATAATCCCGCTATGGGCGCGAAGGACGTGCGAAACATGGGTAGCCCATTGTCGTCTCTGCGAAATGTGAATCCGGTACCGGCGGTACCCTGGGCGCGAAGGTCAATTGCTGGACTAAATCCCAATACTGGGCTAAAATTTGTCCCCAGCATAAAGATGTCGGGGACGCCGACCCGATCTACAAACAAGTCGGGGGTTAAGGGCGTGCTAAATGCGCGGTTATATGTGAATCGCAGGGTATTTTCCGGCGTGGGTTTGATGACCAGCGCTGCGCGAGGTGAGAGAAACGGATCTTCAATATAGCTGTGTTTGTCGATGCGCCCGGCCAATATCAGATCGATTTGATCGCTCAGATTGGTTTCGCTTTGCAGGTAGATTCCGTATTCATCGATGTCGTCATTGTCTTCATGCATGCCGTGTACTGTGCCCTGTGTTTTGGGCCGGGTGAGCAGTACGTCAGTACCATAAGCGAAGTGTTGTTTTTCGCCCAGGCTGGCATTGTGTTGCAGTTGCAAGACCATCAAATGTGAATTATCTACAATTGGGTCGCCGGCTGTGATTAGTTCTGTGTCACCTGCATTACTGGTGTTGTAGAATACTTGTGCGAACCACCCGCGATACAGCAGACGTCCTTGATAAAAATTATAGGTCCAGTCTTTCGCCTGGCCTGCACCCAGATCCGTCTGTTGAAGACCGCTCATTTTTGAATAGCCCACCGACCCTATCAGCGTCAGGTCGTCTGTTGGTCGAAAATCGAGTCTGAACTCCCCACTTGTCCTTTCTGTGCTATAGTCGCGTGGATTAAAACCGCGCGCTTCCACTTCCAGGGAATCGACATATTCCCAGTCATGGGTTGCAACATATCCACCCGAGATTTTGATCCCGATCTTGTTGTTGAGGCTGCTGGCGTGCCGCAGTGATAATTTTCGCACATTGCGCTGGCCGCCAGATATGGAAATTGTATTGCCTTCTGATCCAAACGGGGAGCGGGTGATAATGTGCATCACGCCATTGGCGCTGTTGGGACCGTAAAGCGCGGATCCGGGTCCCAAAACCACTTCAATGCGCTCAATGTCGTCACTGGTAAGGGGGATCAAATCATAAGCATTCAAGCGTAGCGATGGGATGCGGGCAATGCGGTTGTCAACGAGTGTGAGCAGTGCGCCGGAAAATACTTTGTTGAATCCGCGAACTACCATGCTGCCTTGCGATATGCCTGTTTGAGCATAGTCAACGCCGGGCAGAGTCTTGACATGTTCACTCATTGTCAAGACTTCTCGATTTCTGATTTCAGACGCATCGACTGTTGCAATTGAGGCGGGCGCGTCCAGGGCTTTTTCCTGTTTGCGCGATGCCGATACCACGACTTGTTGGCCGATGAGGGTTACAGCGATCAATTTGAAATCCCGCGTCATACTTTCGCCAGCGCGGATTTCTACGCCGGTTGCAACGATGGTTTCATATCCGATATAACTGATGGTGATTTCGTAAATGCCCGGTGGCAAGCGGTCGATGCGATAGTTTCCCCGGTCATTGGTGATTGCGCCCCGGATGCCTTCAATGGCCGGTCCTTTGACTATGATATTGGCACCGAATAAGATTTCTCCGTCTTCGGTTTTCACTTTGCCCGTCAAACTGCCGAAGTCCTGAGCTATGACCGAGTAAGCATTCCACAGTACGAAAGCAAGGATATACAATACGCGCATCAAACCCTCCATATCGCAATAATCTGGATTTTTTTAAGACGAGAGAGGGAAAGCTTTAGAATCGAATATTCAGGCCACTTAAAATTAGGCGTCCAATAAATGGCGCACCGACAAATGATCGATATTCCTGGTTTAACACGTTGCTGGCTTCCACATTCCAGGTGATCTTGAAGCGATCATGTGAAATAGGCAACTGATATGAGGTACTCAGGTCCAAAACAGTATAAGCATCTACATCGCCTATATATACACCCGATTGCATTGGAAAACCACCGCGATAGCTCAATTTCCCGCGAATGGTGACCGGTGTATTGGGCAGTTGACAATCGACTCCGATGTTAAATTTGTGTTTGGGTGCATTGAGGGCTATGTCGCCGATGTTGTCTAAGTTGGGGAACCAATCATCGCTGACATAGGAGTAATTGCCCGTGAAAGTCCATATTTCGTTTGGATAATACGCAAAAGATAGGTCAGCACCGTAGAGTGTTATGCTACCAAAATTGCGATATGCGACCATTACCGCGGTGGGGTCTGATGCCTGTTCGGCAGACATGGTGCCAAAGGGAATCCCCGCGGCGTTGGATACAAATACCTGCGTCAATTCATCTATGCCTGTTCCGTTGCCATTGCCAACCAGGCCCAAATCCGGCAGGTTGAGCTGATCTAAAAGACCGATGGCAATTGCGAGACTCGCGTTGGCAGGGTCTTTCAAGTTCTCGGTAATTTCGTTTTCCAGAGCCTCGCTCAAGGGACCGGGGGCGAGAAATACACTGGGTGTTACAATCCGCAACGGGCTGGTGAAATTTCTTTTTCTGCTTAGATAGACATCGGCTGCCAGAATGAGTTTGTTTTTGATGACGCCTTTGTATCCCACTTCAAAGGTTTCTGAGATGGTCGATTCGATTTTGTTTATGTCTGCCACTGCATTGGCGAGGTCGGGATCGGGATCAAAACTCGCCGTTGCTGTATTCAGTGTGCCGGCCGTATTTTGCAAGCCCTGCAGTTGTTCTGGAATAATCCCGGGAAAGTCTCCGACCAGTTGTGCGGCTACCGCAGCAGCTTGTTCTTGTGGCAGCCCAAGCCGATCGACGAAAAGTCCTGTTGCGAGAGGTTCCAGTTCCGCCAAAAGGATACCCATTATTATTTCTCTGGCAGCGCCCCACATCAAATTGGTACCCTGAGGACTGTGCAAAGAGAAGTAGTGATCTTTTGACAAGCCCGCTATGGGCGCAAAGGGCGTTCGATACATGGGTAGGTTATTGTCGTCTCTGCGAAATGTGAATCCGGTACCGGCAGTGCCCTGTGCGCGAACGTCAATTGCTGGATTAAATCCCAATATCGGTTGCAATGCCCCGAACCCAAAGGGATCGGGGAGGCCGATCCGGTCTAAAAATAAGTTGGTGGTCGAAGGCGTGCTAAATGCGCGGTTATATGTCAATCGCAGGGTGTTGAGCGGACTGGGTTTGATGACCAGTGCTGCGCGGGGCGAGAAAAACGGGTCTTCAATATGGCTGTGTTTGTCGATGCGCCCGGCCAATACCAGCTCGATTTGATCGCTCAGGCTGGTTTCACTTTGCAGATAGACTCCGTATTCATCGATGTTATCCTTGTCTTCATGTATGCCATTTATTGTGCCCCCTGTCACGGGTCGGGTTCGCAGCACGTCAGCACCATAAGCAAAGTGTTGTTTCTGTCCCAAACTGGCATTGTGTTGCAATTGCAAGACCATCAGATGTGAATTATCTACGATTGGGTCGTCGGGTATGAGTAATCTCGTGCCACCTGCATTACTGGCGTTGTAGAAGATCTGTGCGAACCACCCGCGATACAGCAGGCGGCCTTGATAAAAATTATAGGTCCAGTCTTTCGCCTGGCCCGCGCCCAAACCCGTCAATTCAATGCCGCTTGTTTTTGTATAACCCGTCGATCCTATGATTGTCAGTTCATCTGTTGGTCGATAATCGAGTCTGAGTTCTCCCAGTGTCTTTTTTGAATTGTAGTCGCGTGGATTTTCACCGCGTGCTGCCACTTCCAGGGGATCGATGTACTCCCAATCATGGGCTGAACTATGCACGCCTGAGACTTTGATCCCGATTTTGTTGTTGAGGCTGCTGGCGTGCCGCAGTGATAATCTTCGCACACTGCGCTGGCCGCCAGATATGGAAATTGTATTGCCTTCTGATCCAAA
>JAJEAX010000292.1 GCA_022822565.1 Candidatus Latescibacterota bacterium | reverse complement strand
CTTCACGCACCTCGCGTTCGATTTTTGCAGACAAACTCGCGTTCTCTTTCAGATGGCGCTTGACATTTTCCCGCCCCTGCCCAAGCCGATCATCGCCATAAGAGAACCAGGTACCACTTTTCTTGATAATACCGTTTAATTCAGCCATATCGATCAAACTGCCCTCTCTGGAAATGCCTTCCCCAAACATCAGATCGACTTCACATTCCTTAAAAGGCGGCGCCATCTTGTTTTTCACCACGCGAATCCGAACGCGATTGCCAACGACCTCTTGCCCATCTTTAATAGAGCCAATGCGCCGAATATCCATACGCACCGATGCATAGAACGGAAGCGCACGTCCACCAGTGGTCGTCTCGGGATTGCCAAACATCACGCCGATCTTCATGCGAATCTGATTGGCAAATATCACACAGGTTTTAGACTGGCTGATTGATCCGACGAGTTTGCGCAGGGCTTGAGACATCAGACGGGCGTGCAGGCCCATGTGAGAATCGCCCATCTCACCCTCGAGTTCGGCACGCGGCACCAGGGCAGCCACAGAGTCTAAAGCCACGACCTCAAAAGCACCACTGCGCACAAGGGTATCCGTAATTTCGAGTGCTTCTTCACCCGTATCGGGCTGGGCGATCAATAAGTTTTCGATATCTACGCCCAGGCGCTCGGCCAATTCTACATTCAATGCGTGTTCTGCATCGACAAAAGCCGCTGCACCACCGCGCTTTTGCGCCTCGGCAATAATGTGCAATATCAAAGTCGTTTTGCCCGACCCTTCAGGGCCATATATTTCAACCACTCTTCCCTGGGGAACGCCACCTGCACCCAATGCGACATCCAGGCTTAGAGAACCCGTCGGAATAACCTCTGTTACAAGGGGTTGCCCATCTTCGCCTCCCAGGCGCATAATAGCCCCTTGTCCAAATTGCTTTTCGATTTGGGCAATGGCGTTGTCTATTGCTTGCTGCTTGCCATCCATCTGTTGCGTACCTTTAATATTGCGTTTGGCCATCTGCATCTCTCCTTACAAAAGGTTTGGGATCACGGCGCAGCCCCTCTCGTTTCCTGCACCGCACAATGTGCAACAAGTATAGTGAACATTTGTATATACGTCAAGAAACTATTTAGCGATCTAAAACGGAACATCTCTAAAGCGATAAAGGTGCGAATGCCTGCCATAATATCAAAATCAGATGTCCATAAATTCCCACAATCACATCGTCACCTACAATACCCCACCCACCGGGCAATGCCTCGACCTGTCGAGCGGGCGGTGGCTTAGTAATATCCAGTATGCGAAACACGACAAAGCCAACAATGCCCACCAACACCGACTGCGGAAACAGACTTACCGTCACAAAAAAACCCACAAACTCGTCAATCACCACATATCTGGGATCTTTACCCCAGACTTTTTCACAGGCCCCAGAGGTATAAACCCCTGCGCAAAATAGCCCGACCAGTAGCCCACCCCACGCCCACGGATTCAGTGGTGGCAACAGACAATAAATCACCAATGCCACGCCTGACCCGGCTGTGCCCGGGGCAAAACTCGAATAGCCAGAAAAAAAACCGGTTGCAATCAACCGGACAAAAAATGATGGCTCAGGAGGCCGAAAATCTGTCATAGCAGTTAGCTATTCGCTCGCCTCAAAACGTCTTGCGATTTTCAATTAAATATCGGACGCCTGAAATCACGGCAACGAGGGTCACTACAGCCACCAGGACATTCAAAACCCAATAAGAAATATCGCCCACGAGCACAATTGGTTGAGCAGCCAATTCGGCTTCAACTACCCGCACATTAATAAAGATCAAAATTCCAAAAACAAGCACCAATTGCAGCATTGTTTTCCACTTGGCAAGTTGTGAAGTTACCACGGGCTTGCCGCGTCGAATCGCAAAAATTCGCAATCCCGTAATTACGACATCGCGCACGAGCATCGCTCCGATAAGCCATGCTTCTACCATGCCCAAACGCACAAATGCAATCAACGCCGCAGATACCAGTAACTTATCGGCCAGCGGATCCATAAAGCGGCCAAAATTGGTCACTGTGCCGTCGCGCCTCGCGATGCGCCCATCGTAGAAATCGGTCAATGAGGCTACGGTAAATACGAGTAGTGCGAGGATTTTGAAATACCAGTTGGCAGCAAAAATCAACAGCAAAAACACGGGCGTAAGCAACAGACGCGACACCGTTAAGACATTGGGCACTGTCCACAACCGATTTGGGGTATGCGGCTCAGGCATTGTCATGCGATTCGACTCTATGGTATTTACCTGGGGCATTTAATACTCCCGACGGCCTTCCAGCGCGCGAGACAATGTCACTTGATCGGCCAGGGCGAGATCACTGCCCACTGGCAACCCGCGCGCAATTTGTGTGACAGATACTTCAAACGGAGTCAAACATTGAGACAAATACTGTGCTGTGGCATCGCCCTCTACGGTCGGGCCGTTGGCGAGAATCACCTCTCGAATTTCCCCCTGGCGCAAGCGGTGGAGCAACTGGGAAATATTTAAGTCTTCCGGACCAATACCATCCAGGGGCGAAATTCGCCCGTCCAATACGTGATAAAGCCCCCGATAAAGTCCGGTGCGCTCAAATGCCAAAAGATCGCCAATAAAATCAACTACCATCACACGGGAACGATCTCGACGCATATCGCTGCACACAGAGCACGGATCAACCTCAGTCAAATTAAAACAAATTGAGCACCGCCGCACCCGGGTCTTGACATCCACCATCAAATCGGCGAGTTCGCGCACCTCATCCGTATCCCATGTCAACATCTCCAACGCGAGACGGCGTGCTGTTTTAGCGCCGATCCCCGGCAACCGATTCAAAGCGGCAATCAATTTTTCAATGGCCTCTGATGCCATGGAAAACTCCAAAAACTATCGTGCGAGGACTTCGCGTTTCCCCTCAGAAACCCGGCATATTCATGCCGGGCGGAATAAGCCCCGCTGTGGCTTTCTGCATTTCGGCCTCGGCCATATCCGCAGCTTTTTGACGCGCCTGCTGAACCGCCGCCAGCACCAGGTCTTCCAACATTTCCACATCTTCGGGATCGACAACTTCGGGATTAATTTTAATCGACAAAATATCTTGATGACCACTGGCCCTTACTGTCACCATACCCCCACCCGAAGTCGCCTCTACCTCTTTTGCTCCCAGTTCTTCTTGCACCCTGGCCAGCTTGGCCTGCAACTTTTGAGCCTGCTTCATCATCGCGCCCATACCTTTTGCCATACTCTATCTCCTTAAAAAGCAGTGTTCTCAACGCAGCAATTCCTACCTGATCACTTCGCCACTAAATACCTGCATCACCATCTGCACGCGCTCATCTTCTTCTGCATTCCTCTCCTCAACTATCTGCTCTTTATTATCATCGTAAACAACCTTACAGGAGATGGTGACTGTACCGCCAAAAACACCGCGCGCAACTTCTTCTACCAGACCGCGGCTGCGCCGCACCTGATTGGCGTGAAATTCGTGGCTCTGCTTGTGAAAAGACACCATTAAAAGTCGTCCATCCATTGATTGCGGGCGGCCTTCGGCCAAAAATGTGCCCACCGATATGCTCCTGCTCTTCACTGCCTGGACCAGTTCTGCCCACTTATCTTTTATAACAGAAAAGTCTGGCGGTTCTTCTGAAGATACATCTGGCACTGGAGGTGTTTCTTCTTGTGGCTGTTCTGCCACGGGCCGACCGTTGCCCCTCTGTTGCGGTGGTGAAGATTTGGAAGCAGTTGTTGGCGGTGGTAACTTCTCACTCTTTTCCCTGACGCGCGTGTCTGGTTTGGATGATGTCGCTTTCTGTGCAGGTTGGGGCCTGGGCAATGGCCGCCGCGTTTCAGTAGCCATCCCCCGGCTTTTTAACCCCCGTTCGAGTTGTTCTAATCGACTAATCAAAACCTGCAAATCTACACTTGACGTCATCTGCACCAGCTTCATAACCGTCAATTCGAGCCAGAACCGAGGCTCGGTCACCCGACTAATCTGCGTTTCCAATTCCCCCACGGCATTGAACATGCGCACGAGATCTGCCTCTTCGAATTGCGCGGCAACCTCTGCATACTGCACGCGGTCAGCTTCTGGTAAATTTTCATCAGTCAAATCTCCAGCAGCACAAGCAACGAGCAAATGTCGAAAATGCGCCATCAACCCAGCCACAAATTCACCCAAATCACTGCCTTCGCGCGCCAGTTCATCAACAATCTCCAACGCGCGAGCACCATCCCGTTCCACAATGGCCTGCGTCAAGTCAAAATACACATCTCGGGGAATCAAACCCAGTAAATTTTGTACCGCATCTTCCGTAATACCAGCATCTGAAAATGCAATGACCTGATCCAACAAACTCAGTGCATCACGCATGCCTCCATCGGCTTTTCGCGCGATCAAAAACAGCGCCGTTTCTTCCGCTGTTACGCCTTCTTCATCCACAGCCTTTTTGAGCTCTTCCACAATTGCCGTGGGTGGAATGCGCCGAAAATTGTAGCGCTGACACCGGGATAAAATAGTCTCGGGTACTTTGTGGGCTTCCGTCGTCGCAAATACAAAAACAACATGCGCTGGCGGTTCTTCAAGCGTTTTGAGCAAAGCATTAAAAGCCTCGGTAGTGAGCATGTGTACTTCATCGATAATATAAACCTTGCGCTTGCCTTGCGAAGCCGCATACCCCACCTCTTCGCGCAATTGCCTGATTTCATCAATCCCGCGATTCGAAGCTCCGTCAATCTCCAGCACATCCATGCTGTTGCCCTGGCGAATGGCAACACACGAAGCACACTCTCCACACGGTTCAGCCGTTGGCCCCTGTTCGCAGTTGAGTGCCATAGCAAGCAATCGCGCCGTCGTGGTCTTACCCGTTCCTCGAGGTCCGGAAAACAGATACGATTGCGCCACGCGCTCCATCCGGATGGCGTTTTGCAATGTGGTGGTCACATGGCTTTGTGCAACCACTGTTTCAAATGCCTGTGGCCTTCGCTTGCGAGCCATTACCGTGTAAGACATAAAAACTCCAAAGGATGCTCCTACCAGTCCCTAATCCTCAGTCCCCAGCCTCTGCCTCATTAAAAAAGGTCGTGCACCGCGCTTCGAGCCGCTATTCCAGGGCGTTCAATGAGCGCTGGCTCCTGCCAGGTGCCCCTGCGGCACACGCACCAATTTGCTTACCGCTGCTACCTTCCGGTCCTGACGGGGTTCGGCATAGGCACGTTGCGCAGGACCTGACGATCTACGCTGCCTACTCATTGACCGCGATCCAAAATACCGGTTCTCAGACGTGGAATTCGACCCCGCTATAGCGGATTGCGGGCTACAGGGCACCGCTATCTCCCCGTCTAGCACGACCTGAAAACAGTGAGATACAAGAGGGATCTCGCCTCTCGCCTCTTAAACAATATATTTGGTGGAGCTGATGGGAGTCGAACCCACGACCTCTAGAGTGCGATTCTAGCGCTCTCCCAACTGAGCTACAGCCCCACCTAAACCGCTTCAACCACGATGTTGCTTACTCCCGAAACAGATTTGAGCACCGTGGCATCGCCCAGTACCCGTCCGATAATATTAACGGGACTTGCGGGACGAATTTCATCTCCATGACTGGCCGGGGTCTGACCGTAAAAAATGCAAAATGCATGACCCGGCGGCCAATACCCGAGATCGTTTAACGCCACAGTTTCACACGCATCTTCGGGACCAGCTTGAACGGGAATTGCAAAGTAAATCTCATCGCCCCATGTGTTAAACGAACAATCCAGCGGCAAAACCTCGCGAATTTTGCCTGCTGTTTGCGAATCGTTTAACTCGGCGTCGAGTTCAATATCGCCAACTGTAATGCGAATGGGATACGGCATAACAACCTCGTGATATTTTTGGCGGAGAGGGAGGGATTCGAACCCTCGGTATCCGTAAGGATACACATGATTTCCAGTCATGCCTGTTCGACCACTCCAGCACCTCTCCAATATTTATTTTTTTCGCAAAGTTTGAAAAAACGCCCGCAACACCTGACCACACGCATCTTCTAAAACACCTCGGCGCACATCTATGCGATGATTCAAACGTGTATCTTCCACAATATTTCTCAGAGATCCGCAAGCCCCGGTTTTGGGATCGCAAGCCCCAAAAACCAACCGGGACAATCGGGCAAGCACCATAGCCCCCGCACACATCGCACAGGGTTCCAGTGTTGCGTAAAGTGTGCAGTTACTCAACCACCGTGTGCCCAACTTTTCTGTCGCCTGCCCAATAACGAGCATTTCGGCATGCGCCGTGGGATCATTGAGCTGGACAATGCGATTGTGATCTCGTGCGATTACCTCGCCATTGTGCATCACAACAGCGCCAATAGGCACTTCCTGCTCGCTTGCCGCCACGCGGGCTTCTTCAAGCGCAAATTTCATGCCTGTCAGGTCATCATCCAGCACGAATACTCCGCGAAAACAACACTGGTCACAGAGAAAAAATATACGGGTTTCCCCACACAGAGTCAACCATCAACATCAGGGCATCCAGATATTCCACTTGCCGTGCTTTTCCCAGATGCGACATGCGTCACAAGCACACATCCAGCGGAGGGCAAAACGCGGTTTATTACTCGTATTGAGAGACCCGCAATGTATCAACAGATAATGAAAAAATAGTACATCTCCTCGAGACGGCCTCAACTCAATCGGCTCTCCCATATCAAACTTTTGTAGCGGTTTCGCAAAATCTGACAGCATTTGATAGCGGTCGGGATCCCGCACCGCCGCCTCGCTGAGCTCCCGGTGTGACCCTGGCCAGACCGCAGTCCCACCACCCTGCACAACACCAGAATCGAGATAAGTCAGAGAGGAGACCCGAAATGACCCGGGAAAAACATTGAAAGGTCGATGCCCACCATCGACGTGCCCACCGAGATAATCCCAGCCTTTCGAAACCGGAAATACACTGCGTGCCCACACTGCCTCAGGCTGTGGTTTCTGACAGTGAAATGCACCTGCATTCTCCCGAACCAGTTGGCTCTGCACCTCGTAAAACGCAGGCGTACAACAAGCCAGCAACGCGGGATCACGAACCCCAAAATGTTCAATTACCCCCTGGCGGGCGATTGTTGTCACCCCATCTGTTTCGTCTGGCAAAGGAGACCACGAAGCCGGATCATCCCGATCCATCCCGAGCGCAGACCACATCGCAGCTTCCGCATTGGCAATTGTCTCTTCTGGAATCAAGCCCGACACCAGCACATATCCATCTCGGTCATATTGCGCCAGTTGCTCTTGTGAAAGCATAGTCATCTCCTGATTAAAAGGACATTCAGCTCAATCCCGATTCTCATCCTCCACCTCATCAATTTCTCGAACACGCGCGGCATATTGACCGCCCTCAAACGGGGTGCTCAGCCACGTCGCAACAATCTCTTTCGCCACGGTATCCCCCACCACGCCGACACCGAGACACAAAATATTGGCATCTACATGGGCGCGGGCAAATTTCGCCGATGTCACATCGTGACACGAAACAGCGCGAATCCCTTTTATTTTATTGGCAACGAGAGCAGCCCCCGTACCTCCCCCATCAACCACAATACCCGTCATCAAATTCTTTTCCAAAACAACGTCAGCCACCGTTTTTGCCACACCGACATAAGATGCCTCTTGCGGACTGTGTACACCACAGTCCGTCACCTCTCGCCCGGCATCTTGCAACATAAGCACAATCTGTTTCTTCAGTTCAAATCCCTTGTGGTCCGCACCAATAGCTATGACACTCGATTTCTGCGGATCTTGAATCACCACCTCATCATCAGCCACGACCAGGCGCACCTTCTGCTGCCGTATCAAATCCCGCGCCAACGGCGTCACAATCGCATTGGGCGTCACATAAACCGCATCGCCACCGCGATTGATTGCAGATTTGACCAGATCCTCCGTCACCAAACTCACTGGAGGGTCAATCGGTGCAGATACCGCGCGCCCCTCCAACGCCTTCAACCGCCGCACAACTTCGGCAACAATCCGCTGTATCAATTTTTCATCTGGCATAACAAGAGGCTGGAGACTGGTAGGTTAGGTGGTTGGACTGACCGCTGAAAACATAGATGTTCAATGACGGGATGTCAAGGAGAATGCCCGACTTCCAGGCACAGATAAATCAAAGAATTAAAAATTGCGCTTGACACTGATATTCACTTCCAGTAGATTTCATCGCTATTGGAAATATGACGTTCCGGCGTAGCTCAGCTGGCAGAGCAAGTGGCTGTTAACCACTGGGTCGTAGGTTCGAGTCCTACCGCCGGAGCCAAAAATATCTTCTCGCTGAACTTTGATCTATTTTCAAAGGCCGCAAGTGTTGCTCATATGGAGCACAAACTTGCGGCCTTTTGTTTTGCCTTTATCTCACTTCATCAATAGGAATTCGGCAACAGCATCGTCCGCGATATTGCTTGATCATCGTCAAGAAGACCGCTCAGGAAATTGCACAGCCTGTTCCATAGCATCGATTTCTTCATCCGT
>JAJEAX010000288.1 GCA_022822565.1 Candidatus Latescibacterota bacterium | reverse complement strand
AGTGCCAGTGGCACGGCTGTTACTTATCGGGATTGAGACGCGAACGAATCAGCGAATTTAATGAAACTGGTAATGTATACATGAAAGCCGTCATTGCGGCATGTTTTTAGCCGCAATCCAGAGGTTTTGAGTGGTAGGGCGGGGTTCGTCAGTTCGTCTATTCGTTCATTTTTTATAGTGTTCTTGGGTAAATTTCGATTCTTTCAACACGGTTTGCGATTCGTAAATGGATCCGCTTCGGAGTGCGCCAGGCCAGGGCATCCGCACGGGGACGGGTTCCACGCGAGGGATGTTGGTCGGCTCGCCGCGCACGATTGTTTCATTGAACAAATCCCAGTTGTTCAGGCCCGATAGGGGATACGCATCGATCGCGCAATATTGAAATAGGAGCAGTCGGCGTGGTTTGTCCGATGTATTGGATACTGATCCGTGCAGCATGCGTACATGATGGATTGTGATGCCGCCTGCTTTTACCATGACGGGTACGGCGCCTTTGTCGCTAAAGGTCGAGTCGGTTACGGCACCGCAGAAATGGCCGTCGAGGTGATGGTCGTACACGGGTCCTTTGTGCGAGCCGGGGATGACGAGCAAGGGGCCATTTTCTTCTGTCATGTCGTCGAGCACTATACCCACGGCGAGCAAATCGTCGTTGGTGTGCGGATAAAATGCCCAGTCCTGATGCCATTCTACCGGGCTGCCGTAGCCGGGTTGTTTCATGTTGAGTTTGTTGCCATTGCACCGCAGGCCGTATCCGATCAATTGCGATACGATGCCCAAAATTTTCTCGTGATGCAGGGTCTTGCGATATACTTCATGTAGCAAGATCGGACTTTTCAGGCGTCTCAATTTTGGATTTTCAGGTGTGTGCCCGGGTTCGAGGTCGAATGCCTCGGTGTGTTCCGTAGCTTCCCGCGATTTTTCCACATATTCATCGGTTATCCGCCGCAGGTCATTGACTTCGTTTTCACTGAGCACGTTCTCCACACCGAGATATCCGTGTTCGTGATAAAATGCAATTTGTTCTTGAGTGAGCATGGTTTGCTCCTTATCTAATGGTGAGACGCAAGATGTAAAAGGTTAGAGGGCACCCCTTGGTCCCAGTCTCCAGCCCTTTATCTGTGTCCATCTGCGTCTATCTGCGGATGCTTTTATGGATGGCGGTATTTGTTTTCAAATTTTTCGCGCAGTAAGACCGCGCCTTCTGCACGATCGGTTTCCGCAAGGCGGTCGCAATAGTCTTCGAAAGCTCCCCAGGTGTGCATTGGTCCGCCCTCTTGCATGACTGTCCAGAGGGGATCGTTATCGTAGGGCCGCGGCATGGTTTCCATCATGTGGTCGTGCCAGTTCATGAGGCGATACGCAGCTTCTCGGCATATATCGGGATTTTCCACCGCGACGTCGCGCATTTCATAGGGGTCGTCTGATAGGTTAAATAACAGTTCGCGCGGATAAAGGCGATATCCGTCGTGATAGGTGCGGATGTAAATCCAGTCGTCAAAGCGGACAGCCCGCTGACATACATGCGCGCACTGGCTCAAGATCAATTCGCTGCGCCCGGCATCTGTGCCTTCGGTGATGACTGTAGCATAACTGTCGCCATCCCACAACGCCTGTTTTTGTCCGCCTAAAAGATCGGCTAATGTGGGCGCTAAATCAATATTGTAATGCAGGCCCTCGTCTGTGATTCCAGACTGCCCACCGGGCCACTTTACGATCATCGGAATATGGCAGGTCGCCTGATCGGCTGTTCCGTGTTCGCCGTATATGCCGAGTTCGCCCATGTTTTCGCCGTGATCTGCGCTGATGATGATCGCGGTGTCGTCCAGTACGCCTTTGTTTTCCAATATTTCCACAATGATGGCGATTTGGTCATCTACGTACCGGATCGCGGTGTCGTATCCATCGATCATCCGCCGCAGGTCGTCCATGTTGTCCAGGCGCCCGGGATGCCGGGGAAAGCGCGGATTGGGGCGGTCATTCCACATCATGATGTCTTGCGCGGTGTGGGGACCGACGAGTTTTTTGTGTTCTTCCAGCAATTCGGGGGTCAACCAGTCCGGTAGGGGATCATCGGCAAAGGGTTCGCCGTATTCCGCTGGCGCGCGGTAGGGGGTGTGTACGTCCCAGTAGTTGATGTGTAAAAACCAGTTGTCGTCCTCGGCATTGTCATTCAGCCATTTTTCGACTACGGGTGTTACTTCTTCGGCTGATTCCATGCCGCCTTTGCCGGTGTTGTGTATTTCGTTGAAGCCCGCGTAAAAATGCCACGCGGCATGCCGCTGTCCAAAGGGGCTGATCATGGATGTTTTTAAGCCCTGACGCTGTAAGAATCCGGCCAGGCCTTCGTTTGCGAGTCGATCTCGAAATCCGCGGTTTGGTCCATTTATCCGCCGTTCTGACGCGGTGCCGCCGTGCCCTACGACGCCCGAATGAATGCCAAATTGTCCGGAGTAAAATGCCGTGCGCGATGGCAAGCAGGGCGCGTCTGTTGTATAGACCTGGTTGAACCGAATGCCTTCGGCTGCGATTTTGTCGATTGTAGGCGATGTGTTGCGGTGATACCCGTAACAGCCCAGGTGTGTGGGATTTAAGGCGTCGAGATCGAGGTATAAGATGCGCATGTAAGTTCCTTTCCTATTTTTGTTCGTTCAAGGGGTAATTTACTTCTAAACGGGTTTCTTAGCAAGTTTATCAGTGGTCAGCTAAAAACCTTCTGGATCGCGGCTAAAAATCATGCCGCGATGACTATCGGTACTCGTCACGCCTGCATGCTTGAAGCAGGCGTCCAGGATGGGCGGGGCTGATAATCAGAACCTCTTGACGGATTGGCCTGTTGACATTATTCTGCATTGCACAAACAATAGCGAGGAGGCCGCAGATGCCAGAGCCAACAATTTCTCTTTCACAGGAACAGATCCATTCATTTCACGAAGATGGGTTCCTCGTTCTCAGTGCGATTACGACGCAAGAGGAGGTGGCGCAACTTCGGGAGATTTACGATCGACTTTTTTTTGAACGCACGGGGTGGGATCAGGGGAGTCAGTTTGATCTGGCGGGTACCGATGAGGATGATCAACCGCGTCTTCCGCAATTGCTCGGTCCCAGCCGTTTTGCTCCGGAGTTGAAGGATACGCTCTATTTGGCAAATGCGCGGGCGATTGCGCGGCAATTGCTCGGTTCTGATATGCTCGATAGGAATGGCGAGCATATGATTTACAAACCGCCGCGTATTGGTGCGGCAACGCCATGGCATCAAGATCAGGCGTATCACGATCCTGCTATGACGTACAAGGGTATAAATTTTTGGATGCCGCTGGACGATGCGACGGTTGAGTCGGGGTGTTTGCAGTTTATTCCCGGTAGCCACAAGCTCGATGTTTTGCCGCATCACAGTATTAACCGGGATCCGCGCATTCACGGTCTTGAGGTCGATAATCCCGAACAGTATGCTGAACGGGCGGTTCCCTGTCCTGTTGCGGCTGGTGGGGCTTCGCTTCACGCGTGTTATATGCTGCATTACGCAGAGCCAAATCACACAGATGTTCCGCGGAGAGCTTATACGCTTACGTTCAGGACGCCACCCCAGAATCGCGATAAGCCCGTTGACGCGTACTGGCAAAAAAACAAACAGACGGCGCGGCAAGTCAGGGCAGATGCTTATCAAACAAGGGGTTCTATGTAGTAAATCAAAAAGGAGTTTTTATGAAAGTTCTCGTTACAGGCGCTGCCGGACAGGTGGGTTGCCGACTGGTGCGCCAGTTGCTTGACCAGAATTGTGAAGTCCGTGGGACTATTCTTCCCGATGATCCCACGCGTAGCCGTCTCGACGGTGTCGATATTGAGTTGCGCGAGGGCGATTTGACAGATTTATCTTATGTTAAAGATGCCGTCGAGGGCGTGGATGCGGTGATTCACACGGCCAATCTCGTCGGTCCGCATTTTGAACTCAATAATCAGATCAATCTCCAGGTTACACGCGCGTGTGAGGGCGTTGCCGATCGTCTCGAACGCTATGTTTATACCAGTTCTTCGGGTGTGTTTCCCAATAATGGCGAAAATGTTCCGTGTGCGTATCACCCGGTGGATGAATTACATCCCAAACGGCCGGATGGCGAGTATTCTATGTCCAAGTATTTTGGCGAGGTGATGGCAGAACGCGCGAATCGAGAGACGGGTTTGCGCTATTCGATTGTGCGTCCGAGTCACGTTTTGTCCGGGACTAAAATTTTGAATCAGTTCAGCGTTGCGCGCGTGGTCAATTTGCTGAAGAAAAGCCAGGAAAGGCCCGGTACCGAACTCTATATGGCAGATGGTACGGAACTGTGGCACGATATCGAAGATAGGGCGGCGTCTCCGCAGCAACCGTGTAGTATTACGGATGAAGACGGGCGTCCCTGGCTTTATCAACCGCAGGATGCCCGCGATATTGCCCATTGTCTGGTTTGTGCGCTGAATTCTGGCGCGGCGCTGGGCGAGTCGTTTAATGCAGGTGCGCCAGAGCCATTTCCTTTTACCGAAGGGGCGCGGTTGATTGGAGAGAAAAGAGGGGTTGATCCGCTTGAGGTCAGGGTTCCGCTACAGTACATGTATGACCACGCGATTGGCAAAGCTAAGAGTCTGATTGATTATCGTCCGCAAGGCGATTTGAATACGATGGTCGAGTCGGCTTTTGCGTGTGAGGAAGGCGCGACGGATTATACCTGGGATTAAAGGCGCGTCCGCAAGGTGTGGATCAGATTATCTGCTGGTTCGCAGGGTAGTTCTACGGGCTGATGTTCCAATGCGCTTGTGTAGATTCCCAGGATGATGTTGAAGTCGCGCAAGGCGAGGTCGAGGTTCAGTGGATGGACCTTTGCGTCGTCTTCAATCCATTGTAGCATGGCGTCTGTCATGGCGGCTTGTCCGAGTATGTCTTCGTCTGGGTATTCGTGTGTGCCCCGCTCAATGTGACCGTCGATTCCTATTTCCCACGACCACATGGTCCAGTGTACATATCCCCGCGTGCCATAGGCGGCGATCCGTTTGTGGACATTGGTGCGGTCTTCATTTGTTACGCGCGGGGCAAAGGGTCCCGATATGAGTTGGGCGCGCAGGCCGTCGGCGTATTCTATTGCGCCGATGCACTGGTCGGGCGCGAAGTGTTTTTTGGGCGTGTCTTCCAGGCCGTCTGTGCCAGAGGCTTGTCCCATTACTTTTATGGGGATGCCGTCTGGATGAAAGGCGGCAATGGATTGCAGTGCGTGGGTGCCCTGATACGCCAGGTTCATGCCGCAACTCGCTTCGATGAATCGGATGTCGCCGATTTTTCCTTCCTGTACGATGTTTTGCAGATGCTGTCTGCGCGGGTGAAAGTGTAGCTGGTGATTTACCGCGATTTTGGTTTTTGCGGTTGCTGCAAAGTTTTTGATGGCGCGCCAGTCTTCTCCCTGAATTGCTATGGGTTTTTCCACGAGGACAGCGGGTATTCCGGCGTTTTCCGCGGCTTCGAATATCTCCAGTCGCACGCTGGGCGGGGTGTTTACGTGTACCAGGTCTGGCTGTTCTTTTTCAAACATTTCCCGATAGTCCAAATACCTTATATCGACATCAAATGCATCGCCAAATGCGTGCAGGTTTTCTTCTGTTCGCGTGGAAATTGCGGCGAGTTTGCCGCGTGTTATGTGTTGATAAGCTTCCGCCAATCCCCGCGCTCGCCCACCACTTACGCCGATTATTGCACATTTCAGCATTGGGTTCTTCCTCCAGTAGTCAGTCCCCAGCCTCTCTTTATTTTTTTGCGTTTATCTGCCTTTATCTGCGTCCATCTGCGTCCATCTGCGGATTCACGCCCACGGTTTTAATACGACTTTTGCACACGCGCCTGTGGTTTGCAATTCCCAGGCTTTTTGTACTTCGTCCAGTGAGAATGTATGTGAGATCATGCGATCCAATTTGTCTGTGTTTTCGCGGACGACTTGCATGAGTTTTGGTACGTCTTTTAAGTTGTAATGCCACGATCCGACGAGTGTGATGCCTTTTCGGATCATGTCCTGGCTGATTCGCAAGGGGGTGTCTTCTCCGCATTCGCCGACGAATGCCACTTGCCCGCGGCGTCTTGCGGCGTCGATGCACAATCGGTGCGCGGATACGGCGCCCGAGCAATCTACGGCAGCATCCACGCCAACGCCGTTGGTGAGGTCCATGATTTGTTGCAGGGCGTTTTCTTCGAGTGGATCGATTGCTTCGTCTGCGCCCAGTTCGAGGGCTTTTTCGCGCCGATAGGGGTTGATATCGACGGCGATTACGCGCGCGCCGAGGTGTTTGCTGTTGATGACGCCCCCCAGTCCCACGGGACCGAGGCCCGTGACCATGAATGTGTCGTAGGCGTTTACTTGCATGCGCTGTATGGCGCCAAATGTGGGTCCCAGGCCACAGCATGCCATGCCCCCGTGTTCGTAAGAGACGTCGTCTGGGATTTTTGGCAGTAGCCAGTCGGGTTTTAACAGGTACTGTGCCATGGTGGCTCGGCCTTCGTTGCCGCCTGTGAATTCGGCGAAGTTGGTGCTTTGCTGGCAGTGGATATAATCGCCGCTGATACACAGGGGACAGATGCCGCACGGATATTGGGGCATGACGGCGACGCGGTCGCCGACTGATACGCGCCCGGGTTGGGCGATTTCGACGACTTCGCCGGCTGCTTCGTGTCCCAGAGAGGTGGTTTTTCTGCCGCCTGTAAATCCTTTATATTCTGTACACATCGGCGCAGCGTGAATTTTTACCAGTGCCCAGTTGTCTTTTGGCTTTGGATCTGGTAAGTCTATTACGCCGCCTTTGCGTTCACCAAATATTGCAGCTGCTTTCATTTTTACCTCCAGAATGGGGTTGACAGAGGTTGTGGATCGCTATTCATTCACATTCAATAGAACATCATAATCTGCATTAGAGGAATTTTTTATGAA
>JAJEAX010000052.1 GCA_022822565.1 Candidatus Latescibacterota bacterium | reverse complement strand
TCGGCTGGACTGCGGCCAGCGCGTACAAGCTCGACGATCTGGCGCTTCAACTCGGACGGATAAGGTGGACGGGTTGGTGGCATAGTGGGTCTCCTTTCTGATTACTGATAAGGTACCCACCGAAACGGGTCAAGTCCACTTGAGCGCGATGATGTACCAAAAGCGCAAGCACATCTTGAAGAAGCAAAACAGGCATTTGTAGAAATGGAAATGTCCTATTTTCAGGAGAAAACACAGGTGTTATTGAATCAATTGGGTGAATCTTCTCACCGTGAGGATGGTGTACCCAATTCTGAGATTTTATCTGTTGATCGCTGGCGCTTGCTTTACGATGTGAGCCGGGAATTGACAACAGAGCGCGATGTCAAAGTACTATTGGATCGAATTTTGGATAATTTGTTAGCTGTTTATCCAGCCGAGAGAGTGCTTGTTGCGATTAAAAATGAGACGCCAAGAGGTTTTGTGGTCGATGCCGTGCGCCATCACAATGTAGAAGCAGATGATGCAGAAGCTCTGAGTCAGGGTGTTATTCACCGCGTTATTGAGACAAATGAACCCGTTTTGAGTATGGATGCACAAATAGACGACAGGCTCAATCGCTACCAGAGCGTGATAGATTACCATATCCGATCTGTGTTGTCTGTGCCCATATTCCATCTGAATGAAGGTGTGATGGGTGCGCTATATGTGGATCATCGCGGTATAGGCAACGCGTTTTCTCAAGCAGATCAGACGTTTTTGCAGGCATTTGCGAATCTGGTGGGGGTGGCACTGGTGAATGCGATGATGTACGAGCAATTGAAAGAGAAAGCACAATATTTACAGCAAGAGGTCGAAAGACGGTACCAGCTTGGTGAGTTGTTTGGGCAAAGCGATGCGATGCAGGCGATCTACCGGCTTATTGACCGCGCTGCAAGGAGCGATATTCCCGTGCTTGTGCAGGGCGAAACAGGTACGGGCAAGGAATTGGCTGCACGCGCCATACACTACAATAGCACGCGCAAAGACCAGTGGTTTTTGTCACAGAATTGCGCTGCACTTTCACCACAGTTATTGCAAAGCGAGTTGTTTGGGCACAAAAAAGGCGCGTTTACTGGCGCGAATGAAGATCACATTGGGGTTTTTGAAGCGGCTGATGGGGGTACGGTTTTTCTCGATGAAATCGGCGATGCCCCGCCACAGTTGCAGAGGAGTTTGTTGCGAGTGTTGCAAGAAGGGGAGATTCGGCGTGTGGGAGAAATAGAGGATCGGGCGGTGGATGTACGCATTATTGCAGCGACCAATCGGGATTTAAAACAGGAAGTTGAAAACGGTTTTTTCCGCGAAGATTTGTATTATCGGTTGCATGTGATTCAGATCGATATGCCGCCTTTGCGGGAATACCTTGAAGATGTGCCGTTATTGGCTGAGCATCTGCTCATTCGAGCAAAAGAAGAGGCAAATAAGTCGGTTGGCTGGCTGACAGTGGGGGCTATGAGGGCACTCACAAGTCACAACTGGCCGGGCAATGTGCGCGAGTTGGAGAATGAGATTCGGCGTGCGGTTGCATTGGCAGAAGAAGAGGGTGATATTACGCCCGATTTGTTTTCAGAATCTATCGGGCACACAATGCCAGATGCTCCTGTCGAATATCAAGGGCGTTTACAAGACCATGTTCAGGAGTATGAGAGACGGTTGATTCGAGATGCGCTCGAGAAATGCGAGGGCAATATTACGCATACTGCCAGAGAATTGGGGATGACGCGCGTTGGTTTGCATAAAAAGATCAATCGTCTGGGGTTGAGATAGACTTGAATAGATGTGTCCTGATATATATAGTGTATCTTTGTGTTTACAGTTATGGATATTTATATAAATCAAGTAGTTATGAGTATTTTATATAAATAAACGTTTGCGAATGTATCCTATTATATACACTTTTATCTGAACGACGCATTTGTAGTACACGTAATTCTTAAATTTTATTTCTCTGTTTTTCAAGCACTTGAGAGTTTTTCAAGTGCTTTTTTTATGCTGAAACGATTTTTGGCACGGATTTTGCAATCATGATGGGTAGATAACATTTAGATTTTTTCAAGGAGGATAATATGGCGACACGACGTAAGTTGACTTTGGTCAATGGAACGATAGATACAGAAGGTGATATTCAAACCCTTCGGTCCGCGGATAGCCTTAAAATTGGGGGATGTCCATCTGGTTGGGTAGCTGTTCCTCCCCTGCCTTTTCCCAATGACGATGACGATTGGGACGATTTTGACCAGGCTGATAATAAGGCTGAGTGATTTCAGTTCTCAGGAGTGTGTGCTATGCTGTGCATTCAAAAATGTGACATGCATCTTTTTCAAACTGAAGAGCAAAAACAGCCTGTTGTCTATCAGGTTGAGACGGGTCTGTTTTTTGAATTGGATACCCTCTTCCAGGCAATTTTAGAGTGTTGCGAGGGGGTGTCCGATTCTCAGGTTATCCAGATGCTGGCTGATCAATACGAGGCAGAAGAAATTATCGAGGCCATCGAGGAACTGACGCAAGTGGGTTTGATTTCGGATGGTGCACTACCTGTGGTGCCCAATGTGCCGACAACAGAAGGGGTAGCAGCCTGTGGCGTATCGCAGACTGACCGTTTGCAGGTGTCATTGCACGTTTCGCATACGTGTAATATCCAATGTGCGTATTGCTTTGCCCACGGCGGGGATTACGGCGGTAAGGCCATGCTGATGCAACCTAAAGTTGCCGAGCAAGCCATACGCTGGATTGTTACCGAGGCTCAGGTGTTCGGACGGTGCCAGATTGATTTTTTTGGCGGGGAGCCACTTTTGAACTTTCCGCTATTATGCAAGCTGGTGCCGTTTGCAAAATCCCTGGGCGCGCGATTGGGTGTGCAGGTTGGTTTTGGCATTGTGACCAATGGCACGTTGTTGACCGACGAGATGAAGCGGTTTTTGGTAGATGAAAAGTTTCAGATTAAGGTCAGCATAGATGGTGGACGTAAGACACAGGATCGCATTCGCAAGTTTCACAATGGTTCTGGGACTTATGATGTTGTGGCAAAGAATGTGAAAAAACTGACTGATGAGGTGCCTGAACGCATTCATTTGCAAGCCATTATGACCGCGTATGATATGGATGAGGATCGGATTGCCGATGCGTTGCGTTCGCTGGGTACTGATAACGCGCTCATCGGTCCGGCTGTTGTCTCCCCCGATGCACCTTATGCGATTCGGGAAGAACACATACCCGAGTTGAAGCAGCAAATTTACAAGCGCAGTCGCCGTGCGCTCAAAGCCATTTTAAATGGTGAAGATAGTGAAGAGTTTGATCCGAGGATTCAAAAATTGCTGACGCGCCAGAAATCCTGTCACGGGTGTCTCGGCGGTAAGCAGTATTTGGCTGTTGCAGCAGATGGGTCGATTTATTTTTGTTCGAGCCTGGCCGATGCACCCGAGTTTAAGATGGGTGATGTGTTTGCGGGTATTGATCGCGAAAAGCAGCAGCATTTTGACGCGCAGTTCAATGTGCATAATCGTCCTGAGTGCAAGACGTGCTGGGCGCGCAACTTGTGTGGTGGCGGATGTCTTTGGGATGCGCGGACGACGACGGGTGACCCGATGTATCCCAACCCTGTTGCTTGTGAACAGACGCGCTATCGCTATGAACTGGCGATGGAGATGTGTATGGAAATTGCAGAAGCCGATGCGTCTTTGTTGCAGCGGCGTTATGACTTGGAAGTGGCTTCATAAAATAAATATGGCCTGTAGAGTTGGCATTACGATGGACCCCGAGGAGCAAAAGCAATATTGGCGGTTCCAATATCGTTCCTTCAGAGAATGGGAGATTGTCACCCGGTGCAATTCTAAGTTCAATGCCCAGGAAGATGAAGCGCGGCTCGCTGAGCTTTGGGACTGTGAAGTTCAGCCTGGAGAAGCAGGACCAGAACAGGCTGTCTGGTATGTGTATGTATTTGAACATGATGGTTATTAAATCAAGAGAAATGCGTAATGCATAAAATTTCAGATTTTGAAATGCCGGATCGGCTTAATCTGGATACGGGCTGGAGCATTGGTGAGACAGCGTTTGAGAGGATTACAACTACGCTCCTTGAGATGTCTCCAGTAAAAAGAATTCTCGAGTTTGGAAGTGGTCCGAGTTCTATCCGTCTGGCAATGGCGTTTCCCGAAGCGCAGGTTTTGTCTGTGGAGGGCGACTGGCGGAATTATGCAGAGACCACGAGTTTGGTGCGATCATTCTGGGATCAACGCAATCTGTCGGTCAAATATCGTCCGATTACGCTTGAATCTTATGGAAATGCGGAATTTTTGACTTATGAAGATGGGATGTTTTGGGATGGTCAAAAAGATATGGATTGTGTGATTATTGATGGTCCGCCTGTCTATACTTTGCGCGGTCGAGAGGCGTGTCTCTACCAGGTTTATGATCAGATTAAGATTGGTGGTCTGGTCATTCTGGACGATTTCAGAAGGCGATTTGAGAAGCAAATTGTCGAGAACTGGCTGTCCGTATATCCCGGTGGTTTTACAGTGACGGTTATCCGCGAAGACCACCATCTGGCCGTGTTGCGTAAGATCCGATCCGTGACCCCATGTTGGAACGCGTCTTATAGAGTCTCGGATGTTCAGTCTGTCGGTAGTACGCGTACTCGAATTACAGAGGCATTACCGCATGTTGATGATGTGTATCTGGGCGTGTTGGCTAAAGCGAATAATTGCTGTGAGACAGATCTGATTGGTCTGTTCAATACTATTCGCAACATCTATGGGGTGACGCCCGAACGCATCCAGGATTTCGCGAGCCAAAATTCTACGCTCTCACCAGAAGCTAAAAAAAGAAAACAGAACACCTGTTATATGACAATCGTCAATACGTTTTTTCGCGAGTCTCATTTTTCACAGTGAGGGCATTCATTCCCGGTTGCGAATGACGATTTGATTGAACTGGTTGAGGAAAGAGGTAGTGGCATTTTAAATCTTCTTTCTATCAAGCGGTATAATGGTCGCCAAAATGGGGCAAGTCCCGTCAATGGTCAGCCCGTTCCATTCTGTTATCCAGAAAAGCAATATTTGGATAGACCATTTCAGATGGGCAGGTGGCTTTACTCAGATTGTCGGTATTACGCCAGCAGGTTGTGCAATAGTAGGCTTTATATTTGAGCCATAGAGGTCTGGTAAACTTGCGCTGGTACATTTACCATCAAACTCTAATCGCAACAAATAAAAGAACACGTACAGAAAGGAATTTCCGATGAAGAATCTGACTGTGTATCGAAAAGGATTCTTGTTGAGTCTGGTAACGGTATTATTGACATTTGGCTACAGTCAAGCTGAAGAACTGAGCATAGATCATACCTATGACAAAGTCATCGCCTCTGTGGTATGGATTGTCAATACTGACACCAAAGGCCAAGGTAGCGGCGTGTTGATTGACAAGAAGTTGCGGCGCGTAGTCACTAACCACCATGTTGCGAAGAAGAATGAGTCGATAATGGTGTTTTTTCCCGTACGTGACAGGAACGGAAAATTGATTATAGATCGAGATTTCTATGTCAATGAAAGTCATTGGGTCATTCTAACAAAACTTGGTTATGCTATTACAGGACACGTTATTGGGGAAAGTCCCGAGAATGACTTGTCAATACTCCGTCTCGACGGAGTTCCAGAGACAGCCCGCGAAATTGAATACGACTTCAATTATCTTAGCAATCGTAGAAAGAATTCTATGGTTCATATTTTTGGCAATCCAGCGAATATAAAAATGCTATGGCGATGGACGCTCGGGCGTCTTGAAAAAGTTGATAAAGAGATGCTGATTATACGTGCTGATATATATAAGGGCAATAGTGGAGGACCGGTGGTTAACGATAAGGGTGAGCTAATTGGGATTGCCGCCCGGAGCGACCAAAGTACAGTTGCAGAGGCAATTCCTGCGAACAAGATAGAAGACTTGCTGAACACATTAAAGCCGAGACATATATTCTCCATTCAAAATAACGCTCATTTTACTTTACATTACGATATCAAATGGCAGAAGAACGACGCTTGGAAAGAAATAGTAATTAAATCGGGCGAGGCTTGGAATCACTGGTATTCTAAAGACTTTAACCGTAAGGGTTATCCTAAAATTCGCTTTGATTACATCGCCAATGATGGGCAAGTCACTTACAAAACCTACGAACTGGAAACTTATACCCGACGCCTCGGATCCGGAGTAACACCTTCGCGGAAGGGGGATGCTCGCGAGTATCATTTCGGTTACAACTCTCGAACACAGAGACTTGATCTTTACGATTCAGAAAAATAGTCTATATGAGTCATTTTTATCTGCTGTTTTATTTGGCACTCAACGGTAGGTCTCTTCTGGTCTTCTCCAGATCGTTAGGTTTTTATTATGGCCTCATTTCATTGGTGATTTTTTAAGAGTCTTTATTTTTTTCTCGAGGTTGCAGAGGTGCTTTAATCAGCATCCGTTAATTTGATCAATTTGTCGTGGTTCAGTGATTTTCATTAATCCAAATATTCACTGAAAATAGGTGTCCAGTAGCAGATTGAAACCGTAAACACAATCCACTACTACGGGAGGATTGATGGACAAGCAGAGGCTGAATATTTGTAAGACCTCATTGGAATCGTTTTTGCAGGCGCATTACAGCAATCCATATCTAAAATTTGAAGATGTCGCGTGTCATTTCCGATTTTCTAAGTCGCATGGTTACGCATTGTTCAAAAAACACTTGGGAGCACCATTCGGGATGTGCCTTCGGAATGTACGCCTATCAAAAGCTAAAGATGCGATGAAGAATACACCGTATTCCATTACAGAAATTGCTTCTATGTGTGGGTTTACATCTTTATCGACATTTAGCAAGGTTTTCAAAGAGAAGTATGGAGATACGCCAACGACATATCGAAAAAAAATGTTTGGAGTGATTCCGTTTTAGGTTAATGGATACAATGTAGGACTGCGGGATGTTCTTCTGGATTCTTCCACAGGAATTAGGGATCGGTCCTCCCCTCCCGCAGTCTATTTAATTTTAATTACCAATAGCTAAAAAAATAAACACCGAAGAGGGATGTCCGGCAAGACAAGAACCCCCTCTAGGCACTACATCAAATGAAAGGAAAGTGATATGTCTAAATCTGAGTGGCCGGATATAGTCCAAAAAAACCCGTTTTTGGTGATAATTGGCGCAGTACTGCTAATAGCTGTGTTGTTTATATTAGCATTCCAAATCTTTTATCGCGGAGCACCTCTTGCCTGCGGAGATGTGATCCTTCCTGGCAGTAAAAGTGATTGCCCCGAAGTGAAAATAGTTCCAGTAGGTACCCAGGTTCCAGTAGGCACCATTGTGGCTTATTTTGGCAAAGACGAAGACATCCCTTCGGGATGGGCTTTGTGCGATGGTCAAGACAATCCAAACGAAAGTAAAATCACGATCGATGCGAATAGTGAGAGAGGTGGTATACAACTGCCGGATTTGAGAAACAGGTTCATCCGCGGATCGAATCAGGCTCTAGCTGAAAGTCATGTGAAGATGGGAGGAAATGACACCATCACTCTGGAGCACGCACACCTTTGGGCTCACTTTAAGTCCAATCAGTGGCATTCCTATACAGCGAATAACAGTCCCCGCGTTCGGGTAGACAATTGGAATAATGGATTAGATGATGAGGGATCAGGGGATTTTCCCCTACTGGTACCAAATGGTAAAAAACTATACACCGAAAGAGACACTATAAAGGTGAGCAATCTCCCACGCTATATCGAACTTCGGTTTATAATTAGAATCTTCTGATAGCTGAAGAGTAGGAAGTGGAATTATTTCGATTTAGTGGATATGCTTGCAGTTCTACTCAGGCGATGATCGTTTGGGCGGTAGATTCGAATATAAACTGCTGTAGGTAGGGGGTTACGATCTGATTGAGAAAATCAGGATTATTTAAAAGTACAAATTGCTCTGGGCGCAGAAATTTTAATATCTTTGGGGTGAGTCATCGTAGCCTCCACGGTTAGGGTTCAAATACTTGTCATTCCTATTTTAAGATTTTTCTTGGAGCTACGGTGACTTTTTCAATTTTACAGAAATATAAGGACGCTATCTAAATCGTGGACACCTGGAACGCCATCAATGATTGAATATGATGAGGATGGGGAGGAAATTAAAATTGGCTTAGATCAAATACCTCTGAGCGAGTGGTTATGGGAAGTTAAAGGGCCCTTTGAAACAGTTCACCTCAATATACCGCCAAGACTATGGCGAGGTATTGAGCCTGTTTTTCCGATTGAACGTTCTCCTGAAGGGGCAACTATGGTGCCCTGGGAATCCTGGGTATATCTGAATATCGGTGATGGATTGGAGTTTGTGTTTACGGATCGGTATATGAGTGGCAGTTGGGATTTTCCGCTTCAACCAAATACGATTTGGCACGCGTCTTTGACGATGCATGCCTCTTTGAATTCTCCTTCATACCAACTCATGCAAACCGTTTCGGAATTGCCTGAGTATTTTGATATTCCTCCAGGTGTTAAGTTGTTAGAATTTTATTATGATACAGTGAGTTTTCGCGGAGAGAATGAACGCTCTTCACTGGAAGTTTATTTTGGCATTCCGCCAGAGCAAATTAGTTTGGAAAATGTAGATGATCGGGTTGTTCGTATGACAATAGAAAGAACCCTTGTTCTGGCTGATGCCAAAGGAGACTCGATATATCGTGAAACGGATGAGCTTGTCTTTGAAGGTGAGGTAGCAAAGAATCAAGACAGGGGATTATTTGTAGAATTGGCATCTCTGGACGTTCCGCCTGGTCATTATACCTTAGGTGTAAAGTTGGCAGACCGCATATCTGGTCGGTGGGGGATGTATCGGCAGCAGGTGGAAATTCCAGCATTTGAAGACTCATTGGCAGTTAGTGAAATCGAAATGGCCTATAATATATCTGAGACCTCAAAGCCCTCAAAGTTTGCAAAAGGTGAGCTTGTGGTGATACCCTCTCCCACAAGGAGTTTTAATCTCCATAAGGATGCAAACCTGTATTACGAAGTGTATAACTTGATGCTGGATGAGTTTGGTCAGGCGAAATATCGGGTGACCTATACAATTCACCCAAATGTGACTGGTAGCCCAACGGTAGCAGGTGTGGTAATCGGTGGATTGAGACGGTTGTTTGCTGGCGCGAAAGAACCGGAATTTACTATTGGCTATGAACGGGTTGTGAATGCGACAGAAGAACCGGTTTTCTTCGCATTGGAGACAGAGTCCCTAAAGCTTGGTCTCAAAATGGTGGAAGTAGCCATTGATGATTTAAATTCAGGACAACGTGTGAGCCGACAGGCGATGTTCAATGTAGTGGCGTCATCAGTTCCTTAACTAAAAAACCACGTCCTTTGGGCGTGGTTTTTTGGTTTATACTGCTAATGTTTTCGGCAGGGATTAAAACCGCGATTGTTTGCTCTCCATGCTGGTATGCACATCGATCAGCACGGTTTTGCCATCGGCGTTTAGTTGCTGTGCTTCTTGTAGTGCAGGGCGCATTTCTTCCGGTTTTTTGACGATGATGCCCACGGCGCCCATGCCTTCGGCAATTTGGGCGTAGTTGCCCTGCATATTGGAGACGCCATAGCGTTCGCGCGCTACGGGAAATCCGCCGGGGTATGTCGCCATGCCTCCGTTGTTCAGAAGAACGGTGGTGATGGGAATGCCTGCGCGAGCAGATGTTTCGATGTCCAGGCCGGACATGCCGAAGGCACCATCTCCCATCATGTTGAGGCAGAATTTATCGGGATGGGCGAGTTTGGCGCCGATCATCAGGGGAATGCCAAAACCCAGGTGGGTTGTTTTGCCCCAGCCGATATAACTGTGGGGTGTGGTTGCGGTATAAAATGGCACGATTGAGTCGCGGGGTGCGCCAGCATCGTGTGTGACGATGCTGTTTTCGCGGTCGAGTGTGTTGTTGATTTCGTTGATGACGCGATAGGGGTTGAGGGGTTCTTCATTTGAGGTCAGCAGGGGTGTCCAGGTGTCGAGCCATTCTTTTTTGGCATGTGCGATTTCAGCGGCGACGCGATCAGAATTTTTGGGTTCGCCAATTTGCGCTTTTACTTCGTCAATGATCGCTTGCAGGGTGAGTTTGACATCGCCGATTAGTCCGATATCTACGGCTTCGTCTTTGTTGATGTCATCTGGATTATCGGTGTTCTGGATGAGTACTTTGGCGGGGGGGACGGATTGGGCATAAGGTGTGCGGGTTAAACTGGATCCGAGCGCGAGCAGTACGTCGCAATTTTTGAGCCAGTGGTGTACGGGGCCTGTGGTCGCGCCGCTGCCAGCGCCGAGGGCGAGTGGATGGCGTTCGTCTAAGGACGATTTGCCGGGCATGGTGCAGAATACGGGTATGCCGGTCAGGTCGGCGAGTTCTTTTAGTTCATCTGTCGCACCGGCAAATACGACCCCGTGTCCCGCCCAGATTACGGGGTTTTTTGCAGCGAGCAGGGCTGTGACGGCATCTTTGATGTCTCCGGTCGAGGGCATCTGTTGCGCGCGTTTTGGCGAGTGATAATTCTGTGCATCGGCGGGTATTTCTTCTGCGCAGACGTCGGAGGTCATTTCGACGACGACGGGACCCGAAATGCCGTTGCGAAGCGCGTGGAATGCGCGGCGCATTACGGTGCCGACATCTTCTGGTCGATAGATTGCTTCGACGCGTTTGACCCATCCGCGATAGGTGTGGGTTGCGGAAAAATTGGGACGGACTGCGATTTGACTGAGTCTTACGCCGCCTGGAAGGACCAGAATTGGGATGTTGTCGGCATAAGCCTGGGCAATGCCACCCATTGCGTTTTCTGCACCGGCTTGTGCCTGTATTGCCACGACGCCGAATCGCTGTCGGTTGCTGGTGCGGCTAAAGCCGTCTGCGGCCATGACT
>JAJEAX010000361.1 GCA_022822565.1 Candidatus Latescibacterota bacterium | reverse complement strand
CCGACAGTATTTCCAGTTGCGTATGTCCGAGTACGGTCTAAAGTCGGCATCTTACAAACAAAAATAATACCTCGCGGTGTACCAAAAAACGTCAATGGAAAAACCCATTGACGTTTTTTCTTGCAAGACTTTTCTTGAACTTATCTCAACTCTTCACAAGGACCTGTCATGCAATACATCGCCGACGTACACCTGCACTCGCGTTTTGCCCGCGCAACCAGCAAAACCTTAAACCCAGAAAACCTGTATCGATGGAGCCTCATCAAAGGGCTAACCGTGGTAGGCACCGGAGATTTCACCCATCCCGTATGGTATGAAGAACTGCGCGACCAGCTCGAACCAGCCGAAGAAGGGCTATATCAATTGCGACCAGACCTCAGGCGAGGTATCGACGCCGAGTTGCCCCAAGCCTGCCGCGGACAAATGCGATTTGTGCTCTCCGTCGAAATCAGCCTCATCTACAAAAAAAACGACAAAACCAGAAAAATTCATCACGTCGTCCTGATGCCAAATTTTGACGCTGTGGCGCGCTTGAATGCCCGACTCGGCGCAATAGGCAATCTGAAGTCCGATGGACGCCCCATCCTCGGCCTGGACAGCCGTGACCTGGTAGAAATTTGCCTGGAAGCGTGTGGCGAAGTACTCTTTATACCCGCCCACATCTGGACCCCGCATTTTGCGGTCCTGGGCGCGAGTTCTGGATTCGACACCCTCGAAGAATGTTTTGAAGACATGCTACCCCACATCTTCGCCGTAGAAACCGGCCTGTCTTCCGACCCACCGATGAACTGGCGCCTATCCATGCTGGACAACTACGCAATCGTCTCCAACTCCGATGCACATTCCCCGCAAAAACTCGCCCGCGAAGCCACCTGCTTCAACACAGACCTATCATTCCGCGGAATGTATGACGCATTAAAAGACCGCGATCCAACGCGCTTCACGGGCACACTGGAATTTTATCCCGAAGAAGGCAAATATCACTTTGACGGACATCGAAAATGCGATATATGCTGGAAACCCGCACAAACCCTCGACGCAGACGAAATCTGCCCGGTATGCGGCCGCAAATTGACCGTTGGCGTACTCCACCGCGTTGAAAAACTCGCAGACCGCGCAGAAGGCGACCGTCCCGATGTGGCAATGCCATATGAAAATCTGATTCCACTGCCGGAAATCATCGGCTCGGTCCTCCAGGTGGGACCAACCAGCAAACGCGTACAAACCGTGTACGAGCAAATGCTCGCAACACACGGAGCAGAACTAAAAATCCTGCGCCAACTGCCCATCGCAGAAATCGCAAAAACCGGAGACCCCCTCATCGCCGAAGGCATCCGACGCATGCGCGAAGGAGAAGTTCACATAGATCCGGGATACGATGGCGTGTACGGAAAAATTCAAGTCTTCTCCGACGAAGACCGCGCACGTCTGAGCGGACAGAAAACACTGTTTTCAAGTAGCCAGTTGTCAGTAGCCAGTAGTCAGTCCACACCACCCAACCAGCCCCCTGTCCCCAGCCCCCAGTCTTCAGCCCCTCTTTTTCATCTGCATTCATCCCTGCTTACACCCGCAGGGACATGCCTGCATTCATCTGCGGATACGCCTTCTCACTTCCCACTTCTCACTTCCCACCAGCAAGCAGCCGTAACCATGGACAAAGGTCCCGTCATCGTAACCGCGGGACCCGGCACCGGAAAAACCCGGGTCCTCACCCATCGCGTCATCGACCTGATCCAAAACCGCGGCGTATCCCCAGCCTCTGTCATGGCCGTAACATTTACCAACCGCGCCGCAACTGAAATGTGGGAACGCATTGTATCACTATCCTCGGGAGGCGAAGAACTGGTACCCATGCGCGTGGGCACATTCCACCGCCTATCACTGGACCTCCTGCGAGAACACGCCCCCGAGCGGCTGGGCGCAATAGCCGACCGCGGAGAAGCCCGTGCCGTCTTGCAAGAAGTAATCGCCGATATCGACACCGAAATACCGGTCAATGACGCGCTCTCCCAAATCTCGCTGTACAAATCCGAAGGGACTGAAATATCCGACATCACCGACACCGAACTCCAAACCATTTACACAAATTATCAACATCGCCTCACCACTTATGGCCTGATGGACTTTGACGACATCTTGCTCATCCTCCACGACGTACTCTGCGGCGATATTCTGCGGACAGTGCAAGCGCGTTTTTCCCATATACTCGTCGATGAATTTCAAGACGTCAACGCCGTACAGTACGCATTGATCCAAAAATTGGCCGGGAATGGCTCGGGCCTCTTTGTCATCGGCGACCCCGATCAAGCCATCTACGGTTTTCGAGGCGCGAGTGCAGGATATTTTGCACAGTTAAAAACGGACTTTCCCGAAACAAACGAAGTCATATTACAGCACACATTTCGCTCCACACCTCAGATTATCTCCGCAGCATCCAGCCTGCTTGGCGGGCGATCGTATGATCCCGTGCGAGAAAACGGACCAAATCTAAGAGCCTTATCCACACCCGGCGAAACAGGCGAAGGCATCGCCATCGTAGAAGAAATCTCCCGGATGGTCGGCGGCGCAGACTTATTGCAAGCCAACGAAGAAGGCAAACGCAGCCTGGACGACTTCGCCGTCTTATTCCGCACCGGACGCCAGGCAGACGCCCTGGAAACGTGCTTCTTACAGGCCGGGATCCCCTATCGCGTCGTCGGCCAGAAAAATTATCTGGATGCGGCCTCGGTACAGCACGCACTATCGTTTTTTAAGTGCGTCCAGAGAGATGACACTTCCAGTGCCCCACCCACCAGGGATATAATCGACCTCCTCTCTATCCCCGCATTTGACCCCGGCAGAGAAGCCCGCGCATCAATACGCCAGCAAATTCAAAACAACGCACTATCAGACACTGTACAGGAAAAATTGGACGCCGCGATAGAAGCTATAAATCGCTTCCGAGAAGAAACATCCCACCTATCACCCTCCGAACGCATAGCAAAGTGGGCAGAAGAATTTGCGACATCAGACGACATCGACATCGAGCGATTGGGCCTATTGGCTCAGGGCGTAGATTCCATCGCAGAGTTATTGGACATCATCACCCTGGGACAAGATGGCGACTTTGTACGTCGTGGAAAGATAGCGCGCCCCGAAGCCGTCACACTCATGACCTTGCATGCGTCTAAGGGCCTGGAATTCCCCGTAGTATTTATCAGCGGAGTTGAGGAAGGATTGATACCCCATGCCGAAGCGGATATCGAAGAAGAGAAACGCCTATTTTTTGTCGGCATAACCCGCGGACAAGACGAAGTTATCTTGACCCGCGCCCGAAGTCGCAGGCGATTTGGCGAACGCATCACCCCCGAAATATCGCGCTTTGTCGGCGATATACCCGAAGACACCATCGACTTTGTCGATCTGCGAACCAGACGCAAACCCGCCGAACAATTATCCCTATTTTAAAACATTGAGCATCTCGTGTACAGCATTGTGAATGCGGTCTTCTGTATCTTCAACGAAGGGACCCGTGCGCTTCCAGTGTTGCTGGTTGAACCACACCTCGTAGCCCCCTTCTGGAATCTGGCGTTTGACGGGAATATAACCGACAATATCATTCGTATAAGCCGCCACCAGAAGATTCTCAAAAAAAGGCGCCAGTTCTCTTTTCAGGCGCAACCCGTGCTCCACATTCATCTCCGCGGCAAGCCCGACAATAGCCAGCGCATTGCCAAAACGCACCGTCTGGATCTCAAACGGGAAGCGGGTCGCAACGGGATTATTGTTCTCAACGCTCTCAAACAAATGTCGCGCCCATGCCCGCACGTAATCCGAACCGGCGTCCAGACTGGACGTCACCAGATCCATATCAATGGGGTCGGTCTCTATATTCAGCACCGTCTGCGCAATAGAAATCGAACCGCTTATGGGCCGCAGCTCTTGCGAAGCGAGTACCCGGGCAACGGACTCACCCAATTCAATACCAATATCGCGGATCTCATCCACCTCTCGCTGAACAAAACTACCTGTGGGATCAACGGGCTTCGTCTTCTGATCTCCGGCACAGCCCTGCAAAAAACAAGTCTCGACATCGGGATACACCGCTTCGATATAGTCATAAGCAAAACACACGTAATCCCCCCCAATAAGCGTCCCACTGCGGCTGGTAGGATGACAAGCATAAGAAAAAATAACACATCGTAACTCGCCTTCGGGAGATTCCACCGCAATAACCGGAACATCGTGGTCGTGAGGTGCATCCAGAGTGGGCACCCACTCTACACCGCCCTTTCCATCTGGCTTTCGACGGGACCTCGCAATATCGCAACGCCCCGTACCAAAACCAAGACGCGCGGGAGACCGTGCTTCCCAGGCAGTCTTTGCACAGCGCGCGACATTTTCAAACAGATCTTCGAGATAATCGTCGTCCAGTTCTCCGTGCCGCTCCCTGTCCATCTCCCGGATACAGGGACCGCAATGGGTATGCGAACCATTGAGAATAATATGCGCCGGATCAATACCCGTGGCCGCGTTAATTCTGCTTCTCACCTCTTCGGTTTGTTCGTAAAAACCCAGAATCTCGGCACCGACAATAAGCAGCGGCGTCTGACCGTCGTCTATCGCAACAGCCGTAGCCTTCAAAGGATGATAAACCTCAGTAGAACGCTCCTGCCGCGCCGCGAACCCGGCCAGATAAATCCCCACGGGCGGGGTAATATCGACAGTGCCGACGCCGACTTGATAGATATTATTGAACGATGACATAACATATATCCCTTATAGAAACCGCGTGATCTGATACGCATCAATATCCGTCGCGAGATCTTTCTCCAAAACCAGATCCGCGATCAGTTTACCGCTATAAGGACCGAGTTGCAAGCCCGTGGGACCATGCCCGGTCGCAAGATAAATATTTCGAATATTGGGAACAGGCCCCAGCACTGGCAAATGGTCCTCCGTGTAAGGACGCAGCCCAACCCGAATCTCGCGCACCTCTGCCTGCGCCAGACCGGGCGCAACCCGCAGGGCTTCAGCCAGAACCTCAAGCACCCCTGCAGCAGTCGTGCGAGCCTCAAAACCCGATCCCGTCTCCCGCGTAGCTCCCACAACCACGCGACCATCCGGCCAGGGAACCATATAGTGACCGCGCACAGCACTGATAATGGGCCAGGCCGATGTATCCGTATCAGCCAGACCCAAATGGATAATCTGACCGCGCTGAGGCTCAACAGGAATATGAACGCCAAGCTGATCCCCAAAGGTCTGCGACCATGCCCCACCCGCGATAACAACTTTATCGGCGGAAATAGTCTCGCCATCTGTAATAACACCCGTAACCGAATCATCCTGGATCAATAGCTGTTCAACCCCAGCGTGTTTAACAGTCAGCCCCTTCGCTTCAGCGGCCCGGTGCAGGGCAGCCGACAAAAGCCGACCATCCACGCGCGCGGCATCGCGGTAATAAATCGCACCGCGCACATCTCCCAGAGCGGGAAAGCACCCGCGCGCCTCATCCGAAGAAATCTCGTACAAATCTTCCTCAGCCGGTTCACCGCGCTGATCCCGGCGATTAAAAATATGTTGTCGCGCAAAAGCAAAGGACTCTACCTCATCATGAGAAACAGCGACAAGAATCATCCCACAAGTTACAAACCCCGTCTCCCCATCCTGTTCCGCCTGCAAATTATCCACCAATTGTGGATAATATTCGGAAGCAAACGCAGCCAGACGCAACCAGGGATCCGGATCGCGGGTATTCGTAGCGGGCGAAAGAATACCCGCACCAGCATCCGTAGCGCGCCCAGCATCCCTCCGGTCAACGAGCAGGGTCTTTGCACCTTCACACACCAGATGATAGGCAGTAGATGTCCCAACAACTCCACCGCCGATCACAATAGCATCACAAGTCATTTTTCATCTCTTTCCGTAATCATCCCGACAGCCCCCAAATCTCAGCCGCGGTCCCACCCAGAATGCGCTCTACATCCCCATCCGAGAGAAAGGGCAGCCCCTCGCGAATAAAGCGGAGTTCATCGGCAAGCGTGGGCCACTTGTGTTTGACCCGGTGATGCCCGGGATAACCAGTCCCCCAAACCATACGCTGAGCCGTAAAAACCGCCAGCGCCGCCTCAATATAGGGATGAACATCCGCGTACGGATAAACTTTTTGCGAACGCCCAGCAACATCCGAGAGTTTAAAAAACACATTGTCAAAACGCGCCAGATCCAGCACAGGCTGATATTTAGCAAGCGGGCGATCTATTTGCGGGTATCCCATGTGGTCCAAAATAAGGACCGTATCCGGACACCGCTGGGCAATAGCCGCGACCTGATCGGCATCTTCGGGCCGCAGATGAAATTGAATAACAGCATCAAGCGCGGCGACCTCTTCCCACATTGGACCGTTCTGTTCCGTAAGCAGAATCTTTTCATCGGAATAATACATCGGATGCAAACGGAACCCAACCAGACCGCGCTCCCGAACCCAGTAGCGCACTTGCTCGGCATTGTCGGGGTCCTGGGGATTGATAAGACCGTGCCCGACAAATCGATCCGGGTATCGAACAACCGAGTCCGCGATATAACCGTTATCCCAGGTGGACCAACTCGTTTGCACGAGCACTGTCCAATCCACCCCTTCGACATCCATATCGGCCAAAAGTTCCTCGGCAGTACCCGGCTCATCCGGATAGCTATTCCAGGTCGGCGCAGTGGGACCAATGGGGTACTTATCCGAAATTTCCCAGATGTGAACGTGCGTATCGACAATCATAAAGAATCCCTCTCAAGAAGCAAAAGCCCGATGGATAACCGGTCCATCGGGCTTATTCATATCGTTCATAATCCATATAACCGCGTCACGCATCCAGCACTTGCTCAAATGCTTCAAGGCTGGACACCTGAACCGCCGAGCGAAGCAACTGCTTCAGGCGTTGCAAATCCGTGATGGTCGCAAGGCGAGCAGATAGGTTTTCTGATTCGTGTAGATCAAATCGAATCTCCAACACCGTGATAATATTTTTTATGGCGTAGCCTCTTTCCCTTTGCTCTATGCCTTGTTGGATGCCTTCC
>JAJEAX010000265.1 GCA_022822565.1 Candidatus Latescibacterota bacterium | reverse complement strand
GTAAAAGGCCCGCTGGCAGAGTATGGATTTACTGTCGCGTCCAACGGGTTCTCGGGATTTGGTGAAATTGCCGCAGGCACCTGGAGCCGCTCCAACTGGGCGATTTATGGAGACGCTGAATTTAATCCACAGGAGAACTGGCTACTCGGTGCTGCGCTGCGCTTTGAAAACTTCGATGATTTTGGATCCACGACCAACTTCAAAGTGGCGACAAATTACGGGCTTAACGAGAATACAAAAGTGCGCGGCAGTTTTAGCACGGGCTTCAGAGCGCCCACGCCCGGACAGCAAAATGCCTTTAACGTATCCACGATCTTCGATCCCGCAATCGGTGATTTGACAAATGACGGCACAATTCCGTCAAACAATCCCGTCGCAGAATCCAAGGGTGGTGAGCCGCTCGATCCCGAAAAATCGACCAATATCTCGGCTGGTATTGTTTTTGAAATTCCCGTTTTCCCCGTGGATACCGGTATCCCCCCTGTCAATATAACGGTTGACTATTTCCACATTCTGGTAAAGGGACGCCTGACGCTCTCGCAAAATTTCTCCCTGACCCCAGCAGAGGTCGATGAACTGCTCAAGGCGGGTATCACGGCTGCGAATTTTATCACAAATTTCAAGTTTTTCATCAATGACTTTGACACCAGAACCCAGGGTATCGACGTCGTGCTCACGGCTCCGGTGTGGTGTGATGGTCAACTGAGTCTGGCGTATAACTTGACGAATACCGAAGTGACCAAACACAATCCAGCGACCATGGATGATCAAAGGATTCGAGAAATACAAGGGGCTCTGCCCAAACACCGCGGGAATCTGACGGTGGTCAAACCGTTGAACGATATGTTTGAGGTACTGGGTCGCCTCCGGTATTACAGTTCGTGGTACGATCAAGAAGACGATTTCGTTTATGGCGACGAATGGATACTGGACGCCGAAGTTAGTTACGCCATTGCCGAGCACTCAACGGTAACCGTTGGCGCGCAGAACATCCTCGATATCTATCCCGACATCAACCCATCTGCAACGAGCGGTTCGGGCCATTTATACAGCCAGTACAGCCCATTTGGTTTTAGTGGCGCATTCTGGTACGCCAAATACAACTTCGGCTTTTAGGTCGCAGTTCAAAGGATTGTTCACCCGATAGCTAAGAAGCCGCGTTTTTTCGCGGCTTCTTTTTTGTAATAATTTGTAATAGATATTGACGCTGAGTAAATCTCAAGTTATTTTTTGTATAATCTGGAATGCGTACAGTCCAAAACCCTATCTCTCCCCCGTATTTCTAACACAACGGAGGTTTTTTTATGGAACAGAAATCCCACTTTAAGTCCTTCATTTTTGGCCTCGTTGCCCTGCTTGCGATGAGTGGCTCCGCCGTATCACAGGAAACGCCGCGCACCGAAAGTGCGGATACAACTGCCTTACCCCCACTCACAGACATACTCGAAGAAGTGGTCGTGCTCGAAGAATTGGTGGTTATCGGTACCCGTTCACAACCGCGTTCTGTCACTGAATCTGCCGTGCCCATCGATGTGGTTACCGGAGAAGATTTCGTCAAGCAAGGCGGTAGCGATGTACAGGATTTACTGAGAAATGTCGTGCCCTCTTACAATGTCAACCTCCAGCCGATCAGCGATGCGGCAACCGTCGTGCGACCACCCAATCTGCGAGGACTGGCACCCGACCACGCGCTGGTACTCGTCAACGGCAAGCGACGCCATCGCGCCTCCGTGATTTACTGGCTGGGCAATGGTCTCTCCAATGCCGCACAGGGGCCAGACATATCCGCTATTCCGAGTATTGCCCTCAAGCGCGTGGAAGTCCTGCGCGATGGCGCATCCGCGCAATACGGTTCTGACGCTATTGCAGGCGTGTTGAATTTTGAACTCAAAGACAATTACGAAGGCGGCTCTATTGAAATCAAACCCGGTATTTTTCGACACGGGGACGGAGGCACTTACGCAGTGGCTGGCAATATTGGTCTGGGTACACCAGATACATGGATTAACCTCAGCGTGGAATACGGCAATACAGATGAAACTGACCGCTCTATACAGCGAGACGATGCTGCGCGTTTGATTCGGGTGGGTAATACCCATGTGAATGATCCCGCACAACCCTGGGGTCAACCCTTTGTTCGAGACGACCTGAAAATTTTTGCCAACTATGCTGCCAATATCAACGACAATATCGAGTTCTACGGGCATGGCAACTATGCGAGCAAACAAGTCGAAGGCGGTTTCTACTTCCGAAATCCCAATACGCGCGGTGCCGTATATCAGGGACCCGTATTGATGTGGGACGGCACCGACTATTATACACGGGCTGAAGCGGAGCAACTGGGGATTGTCGATGGCGTCAACGGCAATCTGGTCGCGACCTTGCTCGTCGGCAATATGAGCGGTGGCGATGTCCCTGTGGTAGCCATAAGCTGTTCGGAGCCAGATGCAGCAGCCTTAAGGCAGGTTTTTGACGATCCGAATTTGTTCACATTCCAGGAACTCTTTCCCGGTGGGTTCACCCCCCGATTTGGCGCGGATACTGAAGACCGCGCCTTTCTGGCAGGTATCAAGGGCTCGACGCAATCGCTGCTGACATGGGATCTCAGTGCATCTTATGGGCGCCACCATTCCGATTTCTTCATTTTCAATACGGTGAACGCCTCCCTCGGCCCCAATACGCCAACAGAATTTAATCCCGGCGACTATATCCAGACGGATACCAATTTCAACTTTGATGTGACTTATCCGTTCAGCGAGCAATTCTTCTTCGCCGCCGGTCTTGAATATCGCACTGAAAATTTTGAAGTTGTGCCCGGCCAGCGCGAGTCTTTTGAAATAGGTCCCCTGGCGAGTCAGGGATTTAGCTCGGCTTCCAACGGATTCCCCGGTTTCGGCGATATTGCATCCGGAAGTTGGAGCCGCTCCAACTGGGCGATTTATGGAGACGCCGAATTTACCCCACAGGAAAACTGGTTGGTCGGTGCTGCACTGCGCTTTGAAAACTTCGAGGATTTTGGTGCCACGACCAATTTCAAGGTGGCGACCAATATTGGGGTAAACGAGAACGTGAACGTGCGCGGCAGTTTTAGCACGGGCTTTAGAGCACCCACACCGGGGCAGCAAAATGCCTTTAATGTCACGACAGAATTTGGCGAAGATGACGCAGGCAATTTCATCCTGGTCAATAGAGGCACGATTCCCTCTATCCATCCCGCAGCGGCATTGGTAGGCGGCGAAGGGCTTAAACCGGAAAAGTCGATCAATATCTCGGCTGGCCTTATTTTTACGAAGCACGTTTATCCCGTCGATACCAATATCGCCCCGCTCAATATAACGATAGACTATTTCAATATTTCAGTGAAAGATCGCATGACGACCTCCAGCGACAAGGCACTTACGTCTCAACAAATTGACCAATTGGAGGCCACGGGCATCAATGCGAGAAACCTGCAAGAATTCGCGTTTTTTACCAACGACTTTGAAACGAAAACCCAGGGGATAGACTTTGTTCTCACGGCGCCAGTGTGGTGTTATGGCGAACTGGGTGTCGCGTATAACTACACCAACACCGAAGTGACCAAACACGACCCGGCCCTTCTCGACGAACAGCGCATCACGCTATTGGAAAAGGGCCTTCCCAGACACCGAGGAAATTTGACTCTGACAAAACCCATAACGCCTTATTGGAGTGCATTGGGGCGCGTCAATTATTACGGTTCCTGGGATGAATGGAGCGTGGGGCATCAAGTCTTTGGAGACGCATTTTTGGTCGATATCGAGTCCAGTCTCTCTATTGGCAATGGAGCGACAATAACTGCCGGCATTCAAAATATTCTCAATGTCGAGCCTGATAACATCGAAGAAGGTCCCAGCCCAGGTCCCATAGTTGGCAGGCCATTCGGCGAGTACAGCCCTTATGGTTTTGGCGGCACATTCCTGTACGCAAAAGCCAGTTACGATTTCAAATTTTAAGTGTTGTAGGCCAATTAATAAAGAAGCCGAGTTTTCTGAAAAACTCGGCTTCTTTATTTTAAAACAAAGAACTTTGAAGGTCAGCAGATGGCCTTTCGCGGCAGAGTTGGGCGATCTGAGCACCTGCAATAAAAATAATTGCCGAAAAGTATATCCACAAAGCCACGACCACCAGGAGAACATAAGCCCCGTACAGATAAGATATAGAACCGAAGTGACTCAAGTAATAGCCAAAGCCCCATTCGGTGAATTTCCACAGCAGAGCGGCCCAGAAAGCGCCTATAACCAGCACCTTTATCTGAATTTTCTGGTATGGGAGCAGCCAGTATAACCCCAGAAAGACAGCAAAAATCAGGACGAGGGAGGTAAGACCGTAGAAGTAGGTGATATATGTGTGCAGTAGAGCTGGAGCAGTGTCGATGACGGTAGATAGGATGGGCAACGCGAGGACTAATAGTAGAAAAATATATAGTATCAGAAGTACCATCGTGAGATCCTTCAGTTTGCCCACTGCTATTGGCAAAACTCCGTGCAAGAATTTTATCCAGCGTCCTGGATTACCCATATTTTTTAACTGTTCCACCGCGATCGGCCCTGTTTCTCCCTCTTTCGGCCCAAAACTATGCTCGACCTTGAAGACAGCGTTGAGCAGGGTTCTCATGCTGCTGAACAGACTACTGGCACTCACTATTAAAATCAACAGGCCCGAGGCCCCATAAGCCTCCTTGAAGGTCAGGACGCCAGATACGCGTGAAGCCAGAGTCTTCTTCAGATACTCGGCCTCTTCTGGATATGGGATGAGCATATCTACCGTTTGGTTGACCAGGTGAGCTATCGCCCTCACGTCCAGAATGGCCTCAAGGGCGAAGAAGATCAGAAAGACCAGAGGCACAAGGCACAAAAGAGTGGCAAAAGCCAACCCAGCACAGAGCAAAAAGAGGTTGTTATCGCTCATCCTGACAAACAGACCGCCCAGATAGTAGGCACAAAAGCCTTTTTTTGTTATTTGTTTAGCCATAGATTTCAGTAGTTAGCGATAGAGGCAAAATCCTGAATCTATCTACTTTACTATAAATATGTGCCAATATACCCCTTGTGTTCACCCTTTCCAACCCCAAATCCAGGTATTAATATTGATTTTCCCCACCCTCCTATGATTCAAGTCACAGAAGTCGCAAAATGGTACGGTTCAATCAGGGCCGTTGAAAACATCAGCTTTTCGCTCGCACCGGGCGAAATCGTCGGGTTTGTCGGTCCCAATGGCGCGGGCAAAAGCACGGTGCTCAAAATGCTGGCGACCTATCTTTTGCCCACATCGGGAAAAATCACAATTGATGGGCTTGATGCGGTTTCGCATCCCCTATCCATACGCCGCAAAATCGGCTACCTATCTGGCGATACACCGCTCTATCAGGCCATGCGCGTAGATAAATTTTTGAGATTTTGCGGCAAAGCGCGTGGACTTTCTGGCGATGCTCTCGAAAAAAACCTCGCCTGGATTGTCGATATATGTGGCCTCACTCCCCATCTGTACAAACGCATTGACCAGTGCTCCACGGGATTTCGCCAGCGTATCGGTGTAGGGGCTGCTCTCATCCACGACCCGCCTATTCTCCTGCTCGATGAACCTACTCACGGTTTTGATCCTCTGCAAGTGCTGGCATTCCGGGACCTGATCCAATCCCTCAGCGAAAATCGGATTATCTTATTCAGCAGCCATATTATCCCTGAAGTCTCTACCCTATCTGACCGTGTGCTCATAATACACCAGGGCAATTTGTTGGCTGATGGCCGCATAGATAATCTGGCGCAAAAAACAGGGCAGCCCAGGGATCTCGAGGCCATTTTTATCCATCTTGTGCGTCAGCAAAATTAAGGAGAAATCGCGCATGCCAGATCGCTTGCGTCCAAAGGACTTCGCACGGGGCATTGGCGTGATCTTTGCCCGAGAAATCAATGCCTATGTTGACACGCCAATCGCCTATATCTATGCCTCGGTGTTTCTTATCCTGTCTTGTTCGACATTTATGAACGCCTTTTTTCTCAAAGGCGCACTCGATATGGCACCCTATTTTGACCTGCTTCCCTATTTTCTCATACCATTTATCCCGGCCATAACCATGCGTGCATGGGCCGAAGAATATTCGCAACACACCATTGAATTATTGATGACCATGCCCCTTATATCCATTCAGATTGTACTGGGCAAATATCTATCCGCTCTCGTGTTTTACCTGACCGTTCTCTTAGGCACATCACCCATTGTTTTCATGCTGCTCTTTCTGGGTGATCCAGACCTCGGTCTGATTTTTTCATCCTATTTGGGCGCGCTCTGTCTGGGCGCATTTTTTCTTTCATTTGGCCTGTTTGCATCGGGGCTTACGCGCGATCAAATAGTCGCTTATGTCATCGCAGTGCTATTGGGTTTTGTATTTGTCTTGAGTGGACACGAAAAAGTAGTTGAAATCCTCGACGGATTGGCCCCCGCATATCATATCGGTAGCCTGCTCTATGAATCGCTCTCCATTGTCCCGCACTACAGTGCCTTTACCCGCGGCATCATTGCCCTGCCCGCAGTGCTCTATTTCTTTTTGCTGAGTGCCTTTTTTTTGTGGATGAACCATCTGTCTCTCAAACGGGATCGCGGATGATGCGGATTACGCGGATGGCGCGGATGAGTTCGGAATAATAGTCCGCAGTTGGATGCAAATGAAAAGCAACTACAGCACATATAGTGGGATAAAATTTCTTCTGGTCTTTCTTTTTCTTCTCGCCCTGGTGTTTTACACAGGTCGTCTTTTGGAAAATCAGGGCACGGGACGCCTGTATCTGACGGCAACGCTTTCAGCTGATTCCCAAGCCTTTTATACCGAACTCGAAGCCCCCCTTTACCTGACGTATATCGCAAAGGATCTGAAGGGATTAAAAACACCCGTACAAAACCTATTCTCGCGCCTCAAGGCACTGGCGCCCGACCGCATAGATTACCGCATTGTGGATCCCGGCTCTGAATCTGGACGCGCTTACGCCATTAAAAAAAAAGCCGCTCCCTTTCATATACGCGATATTCAACGCGACGAATACAGCGAACAAGCGGTCTGGTCTTCACTCGTCATCGCTTATGGTGATTACCCCGAAATTTTGATCCCAAAAATTACATCCTCAGACATTCCTTACCTCGAATACCTGCTACTCGCCCATCTCAAAGCACTCACAAATCCCCCACGTCCCGTCATCGAGATCTCCGCGCCACAACAATTCGGTCTCTTCACAAAATTTCTCAGCCAATGGGGTGATATTGCCCTCGCTGATTCTAATGCGATTCCATCTGATGCCGATATCATCTTTTGGATCGATCCCACAACCGCCAACCTTCGCGCCCTTCAAAATGCGATTGACAAAGGCCGCACAGTCGTGCTTGCCGGTAGCCCCTATTCCATCGCCTACGCGGTCAATGATACTGGAGAAGTAACATACCGCGCATATTCCAACGCGACCTGGGAAAAAATTCTGGCACCTCTGGGAATACGCCCACAAGCCGACCTCTTGATGGATCAGAGCCAGGGACCGATCTTATTCCGCGATGAAAAAAATAAAATCCACCAGATCAACGCCCCCTTTCACCTGCGGGTTATGCCGGGTTTTTACGATCTCAAAGGCTTTCTGTCACCAGCGAGAGGCGCGCTGAATTTTGTATCGGCAGGTGCGCTAACAGTCGATCCTCGTGTGGTATCCGACTATCACTTCGATATTCTGGGTACAACGACGGATAATACGTATATACAATCCCTTCCAACTGAGCCATTTACAAACAATCACCTGAAGGAAACACTTGTAATAGGAAAACAAAATGTGATGCTGCGTCTCAGGCACCGGGATCCGTGGAAAGGAGAAATTCTGGTGCTCGCAACGTCCAGCCCGTTCCGAGATGGCATATTTAATCAACCCAACTACGCGCATCGTGTCTTTCTGCAGACAATCATGCGCACATTCACCGACCACGACCGCATTGTGCGCGGTCGCGTTAAAAGACCATCATCGCCGCCAATACCACAACTGAGCGCGACTTCGCGCGTGATCTGGCGAGTTTGGGGCGTATTCATTATCCCCTTAATCCTTCTGACCCTGAGTGTGTGCTTGTACTACAGCAGAATATCTTTTGGACATCTGTCTCTGCGTGCTGGTATTGCGATATTGGTGCTGATTATTGCCTCCCGCCTCTGGTCCTACCAGTGGGGCCAACTACTCGACCTCACAGCCGAAAAAATACATACCCCTCTGCCATTTTCTCGGGAGCAAATTCAAAAACAAGTCCCCAAGGCCGACCTGATCATCGCCACTCGCGCACACCTTCCGCCCGCACTAAAAAAAGTAGAAACGACGACTATTGCGCGACTCAACAGCCTGGGCATAAGCTATACTATTCGACGGCCAAATGATCTATCAACAGCTTATCTCAACCGCATTGGCCTGCGTCCATATCAGGTGAAAACCGTGCGGGATGATGTGGAAATCTCTCAATCCGTTATCGGCGGTCTCTCACTGCACCTCCCAGGTAGCGCGACAATCATCCCGCGTTTAGATGATCGAATAGCAGATCACCTCGAATTTTTACTCGCAACGGCTGTGCTTCGTCTATCTACGGGCAAAACGCCCCATATTGCCCTTATTGCCGAATCCCCGCGCCTCTCCCCCGCCGAGGCGCATGAGTATCGCCAAAAACACCTGTCGCCTCCCAGAGGCGCCGATGTATTCAGCGAACTAAAAACGCTTTTGCGTACTTATGGATACCGCGTAAGCCATGTCAATCCGCGCACACCCCTTCTCCCGCCGCAAACCGACCTCGTAATCTGGATGCAACCGCGCCGAGATGCCAGCTCTATGATCGTCCTCTTGAGCCAGCACCTCGCTCGGGGTGGCAGTGCCATTGTCGCACTACAACACTACAATATCCAACAGCGCCAGTACTCGGGGGGAGATTTTGAAACCGTGTACTGGCCTCAACCCCAATATCAGGATCTCAACCGCTATCTGGAACCCCTGGGTATTCCACAGGCGCGCGAAGTGCTCATGGACCAAACCCGCTCGCGCCTCGCCCTTGAAACCCAGATTTATCGACGCGCAGTCCGCGAATACGACGCGCAGGAAGTAGCTCTGCCCTTTCTCATCCGCGCTGTTCCGCCAAATTTTAACACGGAATTGCCCATTGCACGACAACTCGGCGATCAGCTCTTTATCTGGGGCAATCGCTTTGTGCCAGACCTGCGTCGTTTGCAGACACATGGCCTGACGGCAATCCCTCTAATCAGCACGTCAAACCGCACCTGGGCATACCACTGGTCGGGCGGATGGTTGCCCAAAACTGCATTTTCTCCGGATTCACTACTTCTGGGCCATCAGCCCCTTGCACTACTCGTGGCAGGCACATTTCCCATGGCTGAGTTCAAAGCACCACGCATCACACTTACGCATCCAAAGCCCAACCTGAAAGGCGAACTACTACTGATCGGCAGTTCTGAAATGTTCAAAAACGAGTATCTCTATGCGCCGGGTTTTCAACACGAACAGTTCTTGCTCAACGCCGTTGCCTATCTCACCCATGGTCCGAAATTTGCCGATCTTCAAGCCCGCCGAAAAATCGCACCGGGCTTTCCCTATTTGCTCCCCGACCAAAAAATCCTCTGGCGCATTCTGGTCGTTGGCTTCTCTCCCCTTTTCTTGACCCTTTACTACATAAGACGCAGGAGTTAAAAAGCACAGAATGTTAAAATTGCGTTACATCACAATGATTTTTCTCGGAACCCTCATTTGGTAGTTGCCTAATAGAGGTATTTTATTTTTATTAATTTCTAAATCATCTTAAATTGTAAAACAAACGATTGTAAAAAGTCCATGGCATTCTTTCAATACAACTTGAGTTAAGTTATCTCAAAGCCAGAGAATCCTCATTTTCACACCCTTATCGCAGGAGGTACACAATGCAACACAAATATCGTCTTTTGCCTCTCTTATTGGGCTTCGGCGTCATATTCATTCTGTATGGATCTGCTGTATCGCAAGAAACGACGCGGTACGTAAGCACAGATACGACGACGTCTATTTTTGACGAAGAGATCATCCTCGAAGAATTGGTGGTCATTGGTTCCCGGGCAAAACCGCGTTCCGTCGTCGAATCGGCCGTGCCCGTCGATGTCGTTACCAGTGCAGAGATCGTCAAACAAGGCGAAGCCGATTTGCAAAATCTGGTGCGAACAGTCGTGCCTTCCTTCAATATCAACACCCAACCTATCAGCGATGCCTCCACCCTTGTCCGACCGGCCAATCTGCGCGGCCTGGCACCCGACCATACGCTGGTACTCATCAACGGCAAACGCCGCCATCGCAGTTCTCTCGTCGTCTGGCATGGCAATGGCGTATCAGATGGAGCGCAAGGAGCCGACATATCGGTCATTCCAGCGATTGCCCTGAGGCAAGTGGAAGTCCTGCGCGATGGTGCCTCTGCACAATACGGTTCTGATGCCATTGCCGGCGTGATGAGCTTCCAACTCAAAGACCACTATCAGGGCGGCTCAATAGAACTCAAACCCGGTATCTACCAGGCAGGCGATGGTTTTAAGTACAGTGTTGCTGGCAATATCGGCTTGGGAAGCGAAAATGCGTGGGCCAACCTCAGCCTGGAATATGGCAATGCGGATGATACCGACCGGTCTGCACAACGCGATGACGCCAAAGCACTCATTACCGCTGGCAATACCGATGTGGCCGATCCCGCCCAAATTTGGGGTTCGCCCATCATTAGAAATGATCTTAAATTCCTTGCCAACTACGGTGGAAACCTTTCGGAAAACACCAAATTCTATGGCTATGCCAACTATGCGAGCAAAGAAGTGGAAGGCGGCTTCTTCTTCCGAAATCCCAATACGCGCGGGGGCGTCTTCAGTACCGATGGCGGTAAAACATTGCTCGTGGGCAAATTGAACCCGAATGCGCCCGATCCGCCTGTAGTCAACATCGTCAACAACGTGGCAGACCCGAACGCGCTACAACAGGTTTTGAGTAATAGAAACGACTATTTTACATTCCGCGAACTCTTCCCCGGCGGTTTTACCCCCCGATTTGGGGGCACTACTGCCGATTATGCTCTTCTCGCGGGTGTTAAAGGCACAAATTTTGACCCGATCTGGACCTGGGACCTCAGTGCTTATTACGGAAGTCATGAAGCCGATTTCGTGATTCAAAACACGGTAAATGCCTCTTTGGGACGCGATACTCCCACGGAGTTTGATCCCGGAGCCTATATCCAAAAAGACTTCAATTTAAATCTCGACTTTACATTTCCAGTAAGCGATCAGATCTTCTTAGCTGCGGGTCTCGAATACAGAAATGAAAAATACGAAGTTGTACAGGGACAACCCGAATCCTATCAAATAGGTCCTCTGGCCCCTCAGGGATTTAGTGCTGCATCCAATGGTTTTTCAGGCTTTAGTGATATTGCAGCTGGTGACTGGAGCCGGTCCAATTACGCGGCTTATGGAGATGCCGAATTTACCCCGTCGGACAATTGGTTGCTCGGTCTCGCGCTGCGCTATGAAAACTTCAGTGACTTTGGCTCGACCCTCAACTACAAAGCGGCTACCAACTTCAGCCTCACAGAAGAACTGAAAGTGCGCGGCAGTTTCAGCACCTGTTTTAGAGCACCCACGCCCGGTCAACAAAATTCTTTTAACGTATCGACCCTGTTCGATCCCGCGTTAAACGATTTGGTCAACAGAGGGACCATTCCATCAACCCACGCCGCGGCAGCACTGGTGGGCGGCCAGCCACTCGACCCCGAAAAGTCGAACAATTTCACGGCTGGCTTTATTTTGGATCAGCCAAACTTCAGTTTAACCGTTGACTATTTTCAAATTGACCTGAAGGACCGCCTGGGTATTTCAAGGAACTACTCTCTGACCGATGCCCAGCGCGACCAGTTGATTGCTTCGGGCATAACGAGTGCGAGAAATATCCAGACCTTCCGCTTCTTCATCAACGACTTTGAAACCAGAACTCGTGGCATTGACATCGTTTTTGTCACGCCTGTGGGCACTGGCGATTTCAGCTTTGTCTATAACCTCACAGACACAAAAGTGACCCAAAACACAGAAACATTGAGCGACACGCGCGTTCGGCAACTGGAAGAAGCACTGCCCAAAAACCGTGCCAACGCGACCCTCACACAATCTTTTAACGATATGTGGGATGTTCTGGTTCGCATGAGCTATTACGATTCCTGGTGGGATAGAGATAACGATCAAACCTATCCCGGCATATGGTCGTTGTTTGACATTGAAACCAATATCGCACTGAATGAAAACATGCGGCTCACGCTCGGCTCCCGCAATGTTCTCAATACCTTTCCAGAAGAAAACGAGAACAAAGGGTCTGTGGGTGAAAAGTACAGCGAGTACACCCCATTTGGTTTTAATGGGGCATTTTGGTACTCAAAAATCAGTTATAGCTTTTAACCAGCACTTTTTTCCTAATGAATGAGAAAGGGTCACGGTTTAAATCACCGTGACCCTTTTTTGAATTTTATTATGACCTGTTGCCTGTACATCTATCCTTCATCCCCTGCTGCAGGTGCGGGAGCTACATCTGAGGAATCCGCCGCTGCAGGCGCGGGTTCTGGGGGCTTTTCGCCCCAGAATGTCGCATCGGTGCTCACCTGATAGACAATACTTCGATCCGTCAGATACACCTCTGGACCATCGCCGATCCGCACGTAATTGCGCGCCCAATCGGTACTCGACCTGCCGAATACCGCGTGCGCGAGCAACTCATCTTTCGCATTATAGACCTTGACATGGGTTCCCGCCGCGTCATCTACGGCATACTTAGACCAGTTGTCGGAGTTGTTTGTCATCGCAGTCTCGCGACTTACCTTTAACACCTGTTCAAATAGTGCCGTGATCCGATGGTCCCGAACTTTCAGAGTATCGTGCCCCACAATAGTCCACTCAAGATCCTTCTTTTGCAGCGTCAGGCTATCGCCCTCTGCCGTCATTTCAACCTTGTAAATATCATCAGTATTTTCGGGAAAAACCGAGCCTGAAGGAGTCGTATATCCGCTCTCTCTGACCTGCAAAAGTGCGTAAAGACCCAGCAGTACTGCAATCCCGATGAGAAGCCATTTTAAATTACTCATAGAGTGCCTCCAATCGCTTTGCACGCGCTACCACAAGCCGCCACTGTACCAGACCTAAAACAATGACCAGCAGCACGGGCAGCACAATATTGAGGGTTTTCACAGTGGTTCGAGTCGTATCCTCCACCATTTGCAATGGTCGCGTTGTAATCTCACGCGATCTCAAAGCCACGAGGTCGCGGTCGCCAATGAGCACATCTACCGTGTTCATCACAAAGATCCCATTGGACGGCACCTGCCCTCCCCCGTTGTCGAGCAGAAAATCGGAGGACGATATCAGCACCAATTGGCTCATCACATTTTCCAGGCTATCTGAGGTAGCTGCCGCATAGACTCCCACCACCTTGCCCGGTTCGTTGAGCGATTGAAAGGCCTGATTTTGAATGGGGTTGAGATTGATAAACCCGGCCGCTGCGCCCGAATGATCTGACGTGACCAACAACGGCTTCACAAGGCGCGTTGAATCAGCCGTATCGTAAACAATCTCACTGGAAAACAACATCTGAACTTGCTCTAAGCCACTGACAATTTCGTGATCGGGAAAAGATTGCAACACGGGAAAGAATGGATACTCCACGGCTGAATTAAAACGCAAAAATCCGCGCTGCTGTGAAACCGTCACTGTGCCACAAATCCGATCCATCACCAGATTGTCAGCCAGACTCACGCCAAAGGGTTCGAGCACCTCGAAGATATTGGACTGAATGGGCGTTCCTCGCTGCGCTTGAAGATCGCCATTGATCTTGCTTTGCGCCAAAAACAGATTGCCTCCCGAGTTGATATAGTTCCCCAACGCGCCGAGTGCATCTTCAGACAGGGAATCGACAACCCCATTGACGAGCAACATTTCAACATCGTCGGGCACGCCTGCACTCAAAAAGACCGAGCGCACGTCATAGGCTTCCCGAAGTCGCGCACTCACCCGCTCCATTGCCGGCGCCGAAGCCCCGGTATTCGCCACGCCAACTACAGAGCGGTTATCGTCAACCAGTTTTTTAATTCGCGTTGTAATCTCGTATTCCAGTCCCGTAGTCGTTTGAATAACCGGCAACACCTCTCGTTTGTCGCCGTAGAGCAGCACCATTCCCATATAAACGCGCTTCACTTCAAACTTGTCGTTTTCGAGCACCTGCAATTGCACGGGCTGAATACCGGACTTTTGCGCATCAAGTGCCAATTGTTCATCGTCATCGGGTCTGTAAAATTCAAACCGAAAATTGCCGTCTGAATACGCGGCGTATTCTTCCAGTATATCCTGCAAATACCGCCGCGTATTGCCGTATTGCCCCGGCAAATTTTCGGAAAAATAGACTTTAGCAGTCAAAAAATCGTCGATTTTCTCGATTATCACCTTGCTCGATGACGACAGCGAATAAATCTGATTCTCCGTCAGGTCCAGCCGAAAGAAAAAGTTGCGAGAAACCAGATTGCCGAGTGCCACGAGTGCGATAGCCACCACAATAAAAATTACAAAGCTCTTTTTGGAATCAATAACAGGCATGATCACCTCCACTTCCGCATATCAATGACGCGCACTGTAAGTGCCAAAAACAACCATATCAGCGAGCCGAAATACACCAGATTGCGGGAATCGACAACCCCACGCGACATATTGGACAAATGGTAATCGACCGCCATAAACTGAATGGCCCCAGCAAGAGCCACCGGCACAAAAATCAGCAATTTGTCGAGAAGATAAAATCCCAAAACAAATACCGCAGCGAGAATAAATGCAACGACCTGATTATCCGTCAAACTACTTGTGAACGTGCCAATAGCTGCGTAAAATGCACCTACCAGAGCCAGTCCCAAATACCCACAGATTATGCCGCCGTAGTCGATATTTGTACCAACGACCAAAAGCGTGAAAAAATGTATCAGCGTAAAACCCAGCCCGGCCAACACCAGGGTAAATGCGGACAAATACTTCCCAATCACAAGTTCAAAATTTTTAATCGGAAGTGTCGCCATCAACTCGTATGTGCCCGCACTTTTCTCGCGCGCAAGCACCCCCATCGTGACCGCGGGCACAAAAATCAGATAAATCATCGGCGTAATATTAAATAACGCCCGCATATCGGACTGACTGAACAGGAAGAACGTGTTGCTAAAGAAATAGCCGTTAAACAGGGCGAAAAACACCAGAAAAATATACGCCATGGGACTCTTGAAATACGCGCCGACTTCTTTGCGATAAATCGCCATCACATTATTCATCGCTCCCTCCTTCCCCTGTCAATCCGCGGAACACATCTTCGAGGAGAACTTGATTTTGCGTCATCTCCAAAATGGCCCAACCACTGTTTTTGGCATAATCAAAAATCGCCTCGCGGGGATCCACCTCTCGGGCGTATTCTATCGACAAAACACTGCGTCCATCTACCATTTCTATATTTGTTACTTCGACCTCATCAACGCTGTTGGACAGCGCGGCGAGACTCTCTTCATTGGCGTATTTTACATCGAGCGTCAGTTGCGTGCGACCCATAAATCCCGCCATCAATTCTTGACTCGTCCCATTGGCCACAATTTTGCCGTGATCAATAATTACAATGCGATCCACAGTGGCTTCAATCTCCTGCAAAATATGACTGGATATAATCACCATCTTCTGCTGACCCAATTCTCGAATCAGGTTCCGAATCTCCACAATCTGGTTGGGATCCAGCCCGGAGACCGGCTCATCAAAGATCAACACCTTGGGATCGTGCAAAATCGCGGCAGACAGCCCGAC
>JAJEAX010000071.1 GCA_022822565.1 Candidatus Latescibacterota bacterium | reverse complement strand
GGGTTGTACATCGCCCATATCGACGTCTTCGATTTTTTTCCAGTGTCCGCGGTTGAACATGTATTGGGCGTCGTCAAAGCCCATTGTGCGTTCGGGGTGTACCCAGCCGGGGCGCGGGGGTCCGTCCAGGTGCCATTTGCCAGCGTATCCGGTGTCGTATCCGCGGTCTTTTAATGCCTGGGCAAATGTGATTTCATCGCGGTTGAGGGGGATGTTGTTGCGATACGCGCCGTGTACATGTTCGTAGCGTCCGGTGAGGAATACGCCTCGGGATGGGGTGCATACGGCGACGTTGACCATGAAGTTGGTCAAGATCGCGCCTTCGTTTGCGAGGGAGTCGATGTGGGGCGTTTCGACGAGTGTTCCGTTGTATGCGCTCAATGTCCAGCAGCTTTGTTCGTCGGTGTGGATGACGAGGAGATTTGGGGTGTCTGCCATTTATTGCTCCTTATTTTTGGGCTAACCAGGGGTCGCCGGTTTTTTCCAACCAGGTGTTCATTTCTTTTTCAAGTTCTACTTCAAGGCCGGGATGATCGCCAGCGATGTTTTGGAGTTGATAGGGGTCTGCCACATTGTCGTGGAGGATTGTTTCTTCGTCTTCGCCTGTTCGCGTGACGACATACGTGTGTCGGTGTGTGCGCACGCCGCGCGATCCGCCAGCGGGGTTGTCGGGCATTACGTTGAGGTAGAGTGCAGAGGTGGGGCGTGTGCTTTCACTGCCCAAGAGGATGTCGGAGTAATCCGTTCCCTGTACGCTGTCGGGGACCTGTCCCACGCCCATGAGGTTGAGCAATGTGGGCATTAAGTCGGGTGTGCCGATTAACAGGTTATCTGTGCCGGGTGTGATTTTGCCGGGCCAGCGGATGATGAATGGCACGGTGAAGGATTCTTCGTAGTGTACGGTTTTGCCGATGCGGCCGTGGCTGCCCATCATTTCACCGTGGTCAGAGGTGAAGACGACGATGGTGTTTTCTTCTATGCCCTCTGTTTTCAAACAGTCCAGTATGCGTCCGAAGTTTTCATCGACGCCGGTTACCATGGCGAAGTAGTGTTTCGCGTTTTCGCGGGCGCTGTCGCCGCGTGCATCTGTGGGGACGTTGGGGCGCGTTAAGAGGTCTTCATGGGTGGCATCGCCGTATTGGGCGACGTATTTTTCGGGTACTTGTTTGAATGGCATGTGCGGTGGGTTGTGGGATATGACGAGTGAGAATGGTTTTTCGGGATCTCTGTATTTGCCACCTTCGTTGCGGATGTAGTTTATCGCGACATCGGTTTCGTGTTTGGGAGACCATTCCTTCGGGTCGATGCGTTTGTCTATGGGGTCGTTGCCAGTCCAGTAATGGGGGTCGAAGTGCCAGTCGCAACAGCCGTAGGAATACCAGAAGTCATATCCGTGTCTGCGCGGTCCCGGCGGGGTGTATGAATCCCAGATGACGCCATTTCCTCTCGGTCCTTCTGTGTATTGATACTGTTCATTGGGGGGATCGAGGTGTAGTTTGCCCAGGTACGCCTGGTTGTAGCCAGCGTCGTGTAAGACGTCTGAGAAGCACCGTGCGTTTTCCCGGAGGTAGTTTTCGTATTGTTCTGTGGTGGAGTTGACGTTGCTGAGTACGCCGTTGGCGTGGGGATATTGTCCGGTGAAGAGCATTGCCCGATATGGGCTGCATACAGGTCTGGTGCTTACGGCGTCGGTTAATACGAGGCTTTCCGATGCAAATCGGTTGATGTTAGGGGTTATTACGGGGTCTTCGTTCATGAATCCCATGGCTTGTTTGCGATATTCGTCGGGGAATACAAATACGAGGTTGGGATGTTCAGGCATTTCTGTCTCCATTTTAAGTACGCGAGGAATGAGCACTGAATAAATTGTGTCAATAGTCGCGGATGTCAAGGATTATGCATTGGGGGCTTGTTCATCACAACCCGATCGTAAATCGCCTCTAATTTTTTACCCTGTTTTTCCAGGTTGTGCTGCTTTGCGACATGGGCGCGACCAGCGCGGCCAAATTGTTCGGGGGAACTGAGGAGGGTGTCCAGTCCCTCGGCGAGGCCCACGACATCTCGTTCGGGAAATAATAGGCCGCAGGTTTTGTCGATTACGACTTCGGGGATGTCGGCGTGTCGGGACGATACAATGGGGACGCCCATTGCCATGGCTTCGATCAATGCGACGGGGGCACCGCCTTCGGTGTCGCCATCTGATGCTGTGACGCTGGGATAGAGGAGGATTGTTGCGTGTTTGAGTTCTTCAAGTGCGAGAGGATGGGGGAGCAGGCCGAGCATTTTTACGCGGTTTTCAAGGTGTAGGTTTCGTATTTCGGCTTGTAGTTGTGGGCGCAAGGGTCCGTCGCCGATCATCCGCAGTTGAACGTCCGGATATTTTTTCGCGATTTTTGCATAAGCCCGGATTGCGTATTTCAATCCCTTTTTTTCTCGGAATACGCTGTATGTCAATACGATGGGTTGTTTGGGTGTGGGGTCTGTTCTGAAGGGTATTTTGTCGAGATCTACGCTTAGGTGTTGTACGATTACCCGGTTGGCAGGGCACCCAAGTGCGATGAGTTGTTCGCCCATGAAGGGGCCTTCGACGAGGAAGAAATCGCCTTCGGCAAAGAGCCGTTTGTAGCGTTTTTGCCATTTTTTTTGCCGAGGTAGTGCCGATACGTCCAGGCCGTAAAAGGTGGTGATCAGGGGGATGCCCGCTCGTTGTTTTGCGGAGAGACACCGGTATCCCTCCTGCCCAAAATGCGCGTGGATGAGGGCGGCGTTGTGTTCGCAAAGCCAGTTTTCATAACCGGCGTACGTGCCGCGCATTTTGCGAATGAGGCGCAGGGTTGTTCTGCGGATGGGCGAGATGTCTTCGGCGGATAGAACGGGTTCTATGGGAAAGCGATCCAGGTTCTGGCGCGTTTGTGTGAGGACGATGGGGCGATACCGTTTTAATGCGCGCATCTGGTCGTATATCCAGGTGGCTGTGGCTGGTAAATAGGGGTTGGCACTGTGCGCGACGACAGGTTTCATGCGGTTTCTCATAAAAAAAATCCCGTTGATACGCTCCATCAACGGGTTTGTAAATTCTGGCTCTATTCCACGGGGCGCAATCAGGTGTGGAAAAAAGCGATTTTTTTGTCTGTCGTCAACCTATCTCCATCTCGGTCCTGTTATCCATGCGACAAATGAGTAGCGACTGCCTTCTCCCTGAACAGGTGCGGCGTGGTGGCTCATGCTTGAGAATACGATGGCATCGCCTTTTCCAACGTTGATGTGTTGTCCCTCGATTTCGAGTGCGCCATTTGGAGAGCAGGATACAAATACAGATAGTTTTCTGTCGTATTCGAGGTTTGACATGCTCGTGTCGTGGTCAATATGTACTTCGTAATGGTCGCCTGTGAGGTATCGTGCGATTTGGATTGAGCTAAGTATTTCCGGGTAAACATCCACTTCAAATAAGAGCGCGAATTTGTCCGCTGCTGCTGTGATACGGTCGAATATGTGTTTTAGTGCTGTGTCTTCCTCTTTGTTTACGAAAAGTACTTTTACATTTTCTCGTTCCCTGCCATCGACATAAGTCGCGCTTGTAAAACCCTTATCCTCAGCATATCTGATGAGGTGGTCCATGTCGCCAGCTCTGAAGAGCTGTTTTACATAGAGCCATTGTATGCAGTTGTTAGATCTTTTTTGTTCTTCGATTTCCTGCGTTCTGTCCCGTGTGGTTGCCGTTTGGGTGCCGTTATTAGATCTTTCGATTTCCCGTGTTCTGTCCAGTGCGGTTGTCATTGTATTGCATCTCCTTGAGGCTCAAATGGCTTCAATTCCAAAGAGGCTTCATATCGCACTGTAATTTAATTCATTCAGGTAACGTTTTTGTTACTGTTCAGCTTCAATATATAAATATCTGATCACACAATCACATAATCCTCGTGTTTTGGCACGGGGTGTTCGCGTTCGGATATGCCTTCTATCCGCTTTTCGCATGCGGCACATAGATGATAATAACAGATGCGATCATCTTCCGGGTCAATCAATTCTGACATTTTGGATCGCAACGCGAGAAATCGACGTTCATTCAAGTTGCATTCAAAGACGCTTTTCTGTCGGCGGGATCCGTAATTTTCCATGAGTTTCATGACCCGTCGCAGTCGGCGTTTGTCCGCTATGTCGTAAGCCACGACCACAAGCATCGCGCTGGTCTCCAAAACTTATCGAATTAAGAACGGCATATATGCCGCGTCTTCACCGCGCAACAGGCGGATGAGACGACGGGCTTGAAACTCAAAGCACTGGCGATATGACACTTTTTGTACCTGTCCACTGGGTTGCAGATATTGGACCTGAACGGCGACGCGGTCCTGATAGGCGCGAATTAACTGCGTCCGTCCGTCGCCGCACAGGAATACGCCTCCGTCGCGCTGTTCAAAGTCTTCCTTTTTTATTTGTCCGTGATTCAGCAGGTCCAGTACCATTGCATCTACGATCACCGGGCGAAATTCTTCCATCATGTCCAGCGCGAGCGAGGGGCGTCCGTAATCAACGAGGTGCAAATAGCCGATATAGGGGTCCAATCCCACGCGCAAGACAGCCGATTCCATGTCCGAAGATAGGAGCGTATAGCCAAAGCTCAACATGGCGTTGACTGCATCTTTGGGCGGGCGGCGCGTGCGTTTGGTAAAGGGAAATGCAGTGGGGAAAAATTGGCTCAGTGCGCCGAAGTAAGTCGCGGTTGCTGCGCCTTCGATTCCGCGCAGGGCATCGGCATTGTCAGCGCGGTCTATCTGTTTTAAGAGCGCGCGCAGTCGCTGTGCGGTGTGGGCGATGTCCCGATTTCGGCGTCGGGCAAGGCGCATGATCAGGGTCCGCATGTTGCGGATTTTGCCCGATACAAATCCCCGTGCAGCACCCAGTCGAAAATCTTCGTCTTCGTAGCGACGGTATTGCATTTGTCGCAGAATGACATTGCGGCCCTGTGGTCCGACCAGTCGCCCCCGATAACTGCCGGTGGTGCTGAGGAGCACGAGATCAATGCCCAGCATTAGCGCGGTGTGCATGGCCGCAGGTGTTATTCCAATGTTGCCAAATAAGACCATCTGGTGCAGATCATACGCGGGTGATGAGTGGAGTTTTTTTTTGCCTTTCCATACGGACAATCGCTCGCCTTCGCGGCGCACCTGAGCACCGGTTTCTGTGATATAGAGTACGGACACCTCACACCACCTCAACGCCAATTTGCAACCGTCCCGCGTCATCCGCTGTGACTACCCAGACGCCTGTGGTGATTTTGCCTTTGCGGTCGCGCAATATGTCGCGCATTTCATCTTCTGCACGCGATAGGTCGGCCATGACCTGTGCGGCTTGCTGGCGCAGTGCGACGTAGCGATCTACAGCTTCGCGATTTTGCGGTTGATCCACACGTCCCATGCCGGTTGTAAATGCCGGATCGATATGTAGCAGGGGAGAGGGATACCCGCCTTCGGGTAGGTCGAATTCGCAGTTGCAGGGTACGGTTTCGACGAGGTCGGGCAGGTGTTTGCGGATTTTCGGGCAGCCAATGGGATTCGGATGCAGACGGTCAATTTGATAATCGGTTACTTCGGCTTTGTAATCTGCACACGCGCCGATCACTGCGTGCAAAAAAGCGCGTCCCTGGTCGTCGAGGTGTCCAAATACGCATTTTAAGACATGGCGTTCAATGTGTACCAGATGGGCGGTTGTATAGGCTTTTTCTGTGAGGGCGCGAATGACAGCGCATCCCTGCAATATGGGTTGATATTCTGGAAAGGCTTTTTCCAAATCGACTTTTTGCAGGGGTGTGTGGGGTTTCCCTCCGCCCAGGCGAGATACTGCCTGCTTAAATGTCTGTGTGTCTGTGGGTTTGATGTCGCGCAATACGCGATCTTGATCTGCGAGTGCGTGTCCTTCTGTGTCAATAAATAATGCGCGGCGTCCTGTTTTGCGGTGGATGCCCAGGGGGAGTTTGATCAAATTGCCGAGTTCATCTTCTTCTACGACGTCTTGTTTGGGAAACCATTCCCACTGCAATTCTTCTGATGGCGGTCCAAATCGCTTTGCAAAGGCGCGACCAAATGCGCGCAGGTCGCATGCAGAGATGGGGTTTTCAAGGAAGAGCCAGATATGCGCGCCTTTGTTTCCGCTGTCTTCGATTTGGACGGGGATGTTGAGTGACGCAAAGCCAGCGCATACTCGTCGGATGTCTTTGCATACTTGTTCGCGCAGTGCATCCATTAAGGTGTTGTTTTTCAGGGCTTTGTTGAGGGTGTCCTTTTTTATGTCGATGTCCAGGGCTAAAAATTGCGCTTTGTCCCGGTCGAATATCGGATATACACCTACGGTTGTATCTCCGCGGAGGTGGGATTGGATCACGTCCTCTGTGAGGGGTTCGCGCACGGGGACATAGCCGGTTTTTCCGTCTTCATCGATCCATTGTCGCGCGTACACGTCTTTTCGCGCGGTGAATAGTCGCAAGATGTGTGCGGCCATATCGGGGTGGTTTTTGAGGGTTGCATCCGGCAAGGTTTGGGATGTTTGTAACTGCGCGCCGACCAGTTGCTTGCCTGCGAGTGCGCCTGCATGGTCCGGATCGATTTCGAGTACCCGTGCGTAGAGTTCTTGCGCGAGGCCCATCATGCCGTCTTCTTCGTACAGGTGCGCGAGTTCAAAGAGTCCTTCTGTGTGATCTGCGTGGTGCTGGATGAGGGTTTGCAAGCACGATTGCGCGAGGCCGGTTTCATTGCGGTCTGCGTGTAACATTGCCAGTGCAAATAGGGATTGGGCATCGTCAAGGCACTGAGATAGGTGCGCCTGATAGATTTCAACGGCTGCCTGGATGTCGTTCATTTCTTCTGCGAGGATACCCCATTCGGAAAATGTATTATCTACCGGTAGATCGCGCCACCGATTGAGCAATTCCTGTGCTCTGTCCTGTTCATCCCGGATGAGGGCCACGCGGACCATCAATTGATGTGCGCGATTGCAGGCCGGGTCGCGCGCACAGGCTTCCGAGGCCAATGCTTCCACGCCATCTACGTTGTTTTGCTCCAAAAGTACCTGTGCCTTTTCACAGAGGGTATCCACGAGAGATGTGGGGGACGATTCAATCGTAGAGGTTGCCATGGGGAGATTCCTTTCTTTTATAGAGAAAAATATAACCACATGCGGGAGACACCTGTGGTTTAAGTTGCTCTTTTTAGCGATTTCAATTTTTACCAAAAATTAGTGCCCAAATGTTCACTTGTCAAGAAAAAAATTTGAATGCCCGGTAGTCGGGTAATCCTTTCTGACGACTATCCTGATGTATGAGCAAGAAGCGTGCCAAAAAATAAAAAATCCTCAAAAAAATAAGGATTTTCTTTTTTTTTCCCTTTTTCGAGGACTTTTTTGTAAAGATATCCCAAACAGGCGTTCATTAGGGAGAAACAGACGTGCAAAAATGCACACAGTTGTGCAAAAACGCACGCCAGGGCACAACTTCAATATCCCCCTGTTTGCACGCGTTCCGCACGCGCAAGCAAGAGCAAGCGGTAATCCTTCCTGATTGGCTTGTCTTTTCATCTGCGTTCATCTGCGTCATCTGCGTCATCTGCGGATCCAAATGGCCGATAGAAAATTTCCTCGGACATGCGTACCAACGTTGCAACTCTGCGATGCCCTCGCTTCAGATGTGAATACGTATTGGTGTCGAGGAGAATCTTCATTTCCACATAGACTCGTCAATTTGTTCAAAATCTTTCACGGCGTTATTCAATGCCTCGGCCTCCTCAAGCGTCCAGGTTCCAATTAGATGATCCAAGGACGACCCAATCGTGTCGCCGTTATCCTTTGATTGGTTGAGACCGGCCCCAACGCGCAGAAGTCTCAACGCGGCTTGATTAAGCGAAATATCCTCCTGGTTTGCGAAATGCCGGATTCTTCCTACCAATTCCTCGTCAAATCCCTTTAACGTTAGCTGGTTCATTGGCATCTCCTCGGATATCATTGCGAGTAATCCTTCCTGATTGGAATTATGATCTTTATTACTAACGTCATGTGTGACTTTAGAATAATGGTGAAAAAAACAAGCAATCAGTGGTCAGGCGTCAGCAAAACAAGGATTTTAGAGCCGTCATTGCGGCAGGCTGTTAGCCGCAATCCAGTGGTTTTGACTTTCTTATCTCTGTTTGTCGGCATTATTCTGTGGCGATTTTGAAGTCACACATCGCGTTACTAATAGCGATCAAGTTATACGTTTCAATACCCCAGTAAGCGGGTAATCCTTCCTGATCCTACACTCGCTTGCCAAAGTGTTCTGTAAAAATCAAAAAATCGCCGATACCTATCGTGCCGTCTCTGTCAAAATCCATCCGACTGTTGAAATTCAGCATCCCGCATGACGCACCGAAACCCTCAGCGAACAAAATAAAGTCCTGTATATTCACAATTCCGTCATTGTTCAGATCGGGTGAAGGCTCAACCAACTGTTCGGGGTATATCTGGTGCATAAGCACTAAAGCCTTTGGCGAATCATCTGGCAAATATGGGCTTACGCCTGCTGATTGTGCAACAAACAAAGCCTTGAGGTGTATTGTTTTAACAATAGCGGAATCAAACGGAACAAACCCGCTTAAAATGCCCTTGTTTTGCTCTACACCGATCAGTGTGTGCGGTCTGCTTTCCTCCCTATACCTTTTTGTTGAGCCATCCTTGTTTGTAATCAGATACCATTGATTAACCCAAACATTTTCAACACTTTGTGCGCCCTGAATCCGAAAATAAATCAGTATTGTTCGGTTTGAATCGTCCTCTTGAAGGTTATAGATTTTCCTTACCTCAATAGAACACGGAACATACTTGATTTCAGCCAATAGCGGTTGCGCCAAAAGTAACAGAGCAACCACAATGTATTTGATGAATCCCATTTCTAACCCCTTTCGTTTCAATACCCCGGTAAGCGGGTAATCCTTCCTGATGCCGAAAACCAGAGTGGCCTGATATTGCCCTCAAATACGTTTCAATACCCCAGTAGTCGGGTAATCCTTCCTGATCCACATTACAAGGGACACAAGATAAAGGCCCATGAACTTGAGAGTTTCAATACCCCAGTAGTCGGGTAATCCTTCCTGATTCGCGCGGTCAAAGTTGTCTCACACAAAAGCGGAACAGTTTCAATACCCCAGTAGTCGGGTAATCCTTCCTGATGAGAGGTGCGTAAACGGAATACGTTGTATAGAGTACAAGTTTCAATACCCCAGTAGTCGGGTAATCCTTCCTGATGAAAAAGTTCCAAAAAGGTGCATTTTTTACTTGCCAAACATAGGTTTCAATACCCCAGTAGTCGGGTAATCCTTCCTGATGTAAGATAATGGGCTGCACCCTCGAAACGGGTTCTTGTTATCCACACCATACATCGCGTGTATGACCATATCCCCGTCAATAGTCGTCTTGCGCGTGCGGTCTTTATCAGGCCCCTGAAGTGTCAGCCTATACCGCCAATCGCGCCTATCATACGCGCCAAACACGTCCCACCCGCTTGCTGGTGTAATCAACGCATTGCCGTTCATGACCTCGATCAATAGGCAAAGTTCACCCTCTCGGATGAGCGTGCGACCGATAATCGCCATGATCTGAGGTGTCAACGCTCTGCACAAGGGATGGTCTATGGGTTCGATAACAGCCGCTGCAAACGCTCTTGACCAAAACCCCGCTGCTATCTCGAGTGTAGAGATCGCGTCAGAGACAAGCCCATCTTCAGCGTTCTGAACCTGCTGTTCTACCATCTTCTGCGTGTAGGATTGTTCGCGCTTGTTCACTTCCTCACTTACAGCGCGTTCAATGGCTTCAGCGCGTGTCTCAAAAGGCCAGATTCGTTTCCAGTCCATAATCAAGCTACCTTTCCAAAGTCCTTTGCAAATACAAGGAAATCTGCAATATCAATGACCCCATCACGGTTGTAATCCATTGACCTGTCATATTTCAGCATACCGCAAGACGACCCAAACGCATCCACAAACAAAAGGAAGTCCAATATATTTACAACCCCGTCCAGGTTTATATCTGTTCTTGTGGGAAAATCATCATCCTCTTTTTGCTCTGGATACACCTGGTACATAAACTCTAATCTTTTCAACCTATCCGAATATACAGACTCCATAGACACCAGATGTATTGTTTCTGCCTTGTCAAAATAAAATGGCACAAAAGAACCCCAAATACCTCTTTGACCTTTCGGATCGTTATATATTGTGTGTGGTATTTCTTCCACGTAGTAACGTTCTGTTGAACCGTCTTTGTTTGTTATCAAATACCATTGACCAACCCATAAGTCAGAAATATCATTATCGCTTAACATCTGGAAATACAGGAGAAGCGTTCTGCCTGAATCATCCTCTTGCAGATTATAGATTTTCCTGATTTCCACCGAACAAGGAATGAATTTGACATCAGAGGCAAAGACATTAGCACCTGAAAGCAGAATACAAACCACCAGCGATATTCGATTAACCATTTGCAACCCCCTGTGAGTTTCAATACCCCAGTAGTCGGGTAATCCTTCCTGATCTACTTGGCGGTGAGGAGAAGGTGGCGGAGGAAGGTATGTTTCAATACCCCAGTAGTCGGGTAATCCTTCCTGATGAATCATATAGCAGAACAAGATTGCGTGTTAATCTCATATACTCGTTTCAATACCCCAGTAGTCGGGTAATCCTTCCTGATATTTTTCAACAACTCGCCGTTTTACACCGCTCACGATTAGTTTCAATACCCCAGTAGTCGGGTAATCCTTCCTGATTGGAATTGTTTATGTTTCCTCAAGCTCAGAGAAAGATCAGTTTCAATACCCCAGTAGTCGGGTAATCCTTCCTGATAGATTGACGATGAACGTAGGCGTGCCCTCGATGCCGAGTTTCAATACCCCAGTAGTCGGGTAATCCTTCCTGATACTGCAATGCAGAAAGGTAAGCAGGAGATTCGGGTCAATGTTTCAATACCCCAGTAGTCGGGTAATCCTTCCTGATAAAGAGCGTTGTATTTGTCGAACCTGAAGCGAAAGAGGAGTTTCAATACCCCAGTAGTCGGGTAATCCTTCCTGATGTGCCACATCACAGGAGACACAGGCGGCGGCTGAATGGTTTCAATACCCCAGTAGTCGGGTAATCCTTCCTGATCGGTTGACGTGTCGTGAGGATTGCAGAAAAAGAGAGAAAAGTTTCAATACCCCAGTAGTCGGGTAATCCTTCCTGATGATGCGATCAATCGAGGCGCAACGCACATCCGCATTGGGTTTCAATACCCCAGTAGTCGGGTAATCCTTCCTGATAAATTCTTGGTTAAGTGGTGGTGAGACAGCAGTTGGGGAAGTTTCAATACCCCAGTAGTCGGGTAATCCTTCCTGATATGTCGTTCAAAATCGAAACCATCGAAGATAATCCAGAAGTGTTTCAATACCCCAGTAGTCGGGTAATCCTTCCTGATGCAATGCCCCATTCAAATCCATCAAATACACACTACACAGTTTCAATACCCCAGTAGTCGGGTAATCCTTCCTGATTATGATGGTGTTTCTGGATCAGACAAAACGGTGAAGCTACAATGTTTCAATACCCCAGTAGTCGGGTAATCCTTCCTGATTAAACGGTAGTTAGGCAGTTAAACGTAGTTTTAAAAACGGTTTCAATACCCCAGTAGTCGGGTAATCCTTCCTGATTTGGGTGATGTAGAAATTGACGAGCACGGTAGTTATTTTAGGTTTCAATACCCCAGTAGTCGGGTAATCCTTCCTGATGTAGGGAAGTGGATAAAAAGAATACGCTGTATAGAGTACAGTTTCAATACCCCAGTAGTCGGGTAATCCTTCCTGATCGGAAGTGTCAAAGCACGGCTCTGGCACGTTCTTTGCAGTAGTTTCAATACCCCAGTAGTCGGGTAATCCTTCCTGATAACTGATTATGACGCACGTCAAGCCGCCAAAAAAGAATGTTTCAATACCCCAGTAGTCGGGTAATCCTTCCTGATTTTGAAGCGTAAACTGTTTGAAGCGTAATTTCTCCTTTCCTTTAGTTTCAATACCCCAGTAGTCGGGTAATCCTTCCTGATTCCATGTAGAAATCACCACATGGCTTTTGCCCACTTTTTGTTTCAATACCCCAGTAGTCGGGTAATCCTTCCTGATGTAAGCGATGCAACAATTTTGAAATTCCTCAACATCTTCGTCAGTTTCAATACCCCAGTAGTCGGGTAATCCTTCCTGATTTACCAATGTCGTTTCGGATCGTCCGTTAAGGCACTGGTTGTTTCAATACCCCAGTAGTCGGGTAATCCTTCCTGATGGAGACCAAGTAATGATTCACGCCTACTTTCAAGAATGTGGAAGTTTCAATACCCCAGTAGTCGGGTAATCCTTCCTGATAGAATATACGAACTGGCAAAGACGATATTAGACATAGAAGTTTCAATACCCCAGTAGTCGGGTAATCCTTCCTGATCCTGTATATTCACCCAGAAACTGGACACGAAGTATTTAGTTTCAATACCCCAGTAGTCGGGTAATCCTTCCTGATACCGTCTGTGTTATTTCCTCTCTCGCAAGCAATTACAAGGCGGTTTGCGACTCAAGCCATTTTGACATATAAAATCCTCCCAAAAATGAAAAATTGCATTCAAATCTCTGTTCATAATACACACTCCTGCAAAAGGTTAGAAATTTGCGACCCACCAACACTTGAGAAAATGTTTCTAATCTCCACGCGCGTTGTTCGCTACACGCTCAAGCTGCCAGTGTGACATTGACCGACGGCAGTGGGTCGCATCCACTGGGTTGAATTAGTCTATAACCTGCAAAATAGGTGTTTGTTTGGATTGAAGCAAGAGAGGCCAGGTGCCTCTGCCGAACTCTTTTTTAAACATCCTCTACCCAGTCATTGAGATCAGCCACAATGCCGGGTAATGCATCCTGATTATCTGTTGTTGTATGCACCTTAAACTTCACGCAATAGGTTCCATTGGAGTAGATGCCCTGGACTTCCCCACCCGATGGTCGAAACCGAGTTGATTCAGGCAGGTCTGGATTCCAATATATTGAGTGGCAAAAGCGGACGTAGAGCACTTCATCTGTGAGCTTTTGCAGGAACCGCAAAATAGGAGTACGCGCTTGTCCGTATCCATGGTGGCCCAGATTGGGGGCCTGCTTTTCATTCTCTGTTGCTGGTCGCGGAAGACTATGAGCCTTTATTTGCTGAAAACGGGTTCGGAAGGTCTCGTGAAAAATCTGACCCGTCGCCGAGAGTTCCAGATAGTTCTCACCATCGATTTCCTCGCGGTTGACCAGTGGCTCAAAGCGTTCATCCCAATCTTCGCGATACTGTTCCCACGAAATAACCTCGCCTTTGCCAAGTACCATAAACATGCCGCTGGCTCGCTGCCAGATCGAAAAATCGAGTGCTACTGGCATAGGTGGAAACGGGATAATGGCATCAAAGCGTTCATGCTTGTAATATACGGGAATGTCGAGTGCCTGGCCCATCAGAACGGCAATGGCAATTTGAGCTTTATAGCCACCCGTGGCGTTAATCGCGCAAAAGTCTGCCCCAGTTTCACGCACTCGTTCTCCAAAAATTTTTGCCAAGTTGCGTAAGCCATGCGTGCGGAAAGCGCGAGGGTCATCATCACGCAAGCCTTCCACGCAATGGGTTGTCACTTGCCAACCATCCGATTGGAAGTAGAATTGTAAAATTTCCGCAATCGCCTGTCCATCATCTGTATCAGAATGGAGCAGATGGAGGTGGACTTGTTCAATAAACCCCTGCTTGAGGAGGTCCGTTACTGAATTGATTTCTGCACCGCAGAGCCTATCCGTTGGCTTAAGCTCGTGCAACAATTTCGCTGCTTTCTGCCAGTCTTTCAAGACATACGCCTGGGCCAAACCAGCGAGGATGGGGTCGGGGTCCACATCCTTGAGCGTGGACAGATTCGGATAGAACAAACTCGTCCCAATGGTGCAGAGGAGTGTGTGAGGTTTTGTCATAAGAGATTCTCTTTTACAAATATTGGGATAGCAAAACGTTTCACCTTAACTCATACTTTGAATTAAGAAATGGCTTCAAAAGCCAACCAACCCATTGGATAAGCTGGCCTTTGATTTGCAAATGCGATTTTCCGCGTTTTTGGAAATGGAGAGACCAGGTCAATCTGAGATTCTGTAAGTTTGTTTTTTCGACACCGCCTGCATGAATAACTTCCCCTGTACCAGTTCACATCTCCAAAACACCCCTTATGTACTATTTTGCCCAATTCATACCAGAGCCGCAAATTTTCTTTTAAGGAAATATCCAGATTATCCCCGGCTGTTTTGTCTTCCCATCCGGTACCCCATCCCACGCGAAGGATGAACCCTGAATCTGTTTCTGTCAAAGGCAACAATTGCTGTTCGCAAAAAGAAGACAGGTTATTCAGGCCCCCTTTTCGAAAAAACATAACTTCTCTTTTCAGATATGCTTTAGCCTGATCGCGGCATAGAGATTCAAACTGCAATATTGGATCGCGGTGGGCGTTAAACCCAAGTGCTCGATGTTCCAGTAACCACTGATCAATCCGAATCTCAGTAAGAAGTTCTGTACCTACAGGCAGACATTCACAAAAAATTGAAGTACCTTGCCTCGGATCGCCCACAAGGCGATGATTGCTCAGATTTTTCCATCTAAGCCGACTACTTCGATCCATGTCAGCAATCAGCACTTCTGTCACCTGAACACGCGCCCCCGGACCCACATCTGTCACCTGAATCACCCGACCGAGATCATAATTGGGATTGCGACCAAACAATTTCTTTTCTAGGTCTTGCCCTGCTCGTCGCTGCCATGCTCTGGGACCCTGGTTATGGAGTTGGCTTGCCACTTGAGATCGCACAGTGTTGTCGTTCATCAAATGGCGTGCCAAAACAGTTCGTATGGCTCCTTTAACCGAACTTCCCGGAATATATCCCTGCGATGAGGCCGTTTTGATCTGAGATAGAATGGTCTGCGGTCTATTGACGGCCTGAACCTGCGCTTGATACGCAAGTCCGTCATCTGGCTCTAATTGTACTTGATTCCCGGTTTGCAAAGCTGCCAGCTTTGCCCAGCGAGGATCCATATCGGGTTTGGGCTGCGACACCGGACTGGAGGTGAACAACTTATCCAGACGACCTTCTTCAACATAAGGCATTGGATCAATGCCAGCCTGTTCACACGCCACCATCAAATGGTCAAAATCCAGAACGCGAACACGATTGTTTTTGATGTAGAAATCCAGGTTTTCTTGCAGTTCCTCCCCAGTGCCGATATGAACAGGTGTCAGAACTTTTACGCGGTATTTTTTTACTGCATTAGCCATATCAAACACCTTCCTCTCGCAGACAAAGCGGTACGGGGAACCCAATGCCGTATCGATAAACTTTGTGCGTCAATTGGACTTCGGGAGCCGTTGGCGTCACATCTACAAGCCGTCCCATCAGACCATTTTTAGATCGGTTTATCACACTACCCTCAGCAAACATCAGACAGGCACGCCGTCGGTAGTTCCGCCCGTCTGGAGAATCAATCCACCCATCGCGCCGAATCAGTTCGTATGTGCTCAGCTCTCCAAGCAAACTTGAGAGTTCCACCCGGTCTCGCGGAGACAATAGCGACAAGGTCACGACTTGAGAAGCGTTATCAGGCACATTCAGCGTGCATTCCGAGAACTGGGGTTCAAATTGGCCGTATCCCGCCGTGCGGTCTCCCCCAATGCCTGTGTCACCTAGGACGCGCATAGCCATCTCAAAATCGGGTCTCAAAGATGCATCCAGATTCACCAAAAAAAACAGACCACATCCCTCTGCGAATGTCACCTGACTAAAATAAAAGATATTAGACGACTGCGTTACGCGATCCAGTGATACACGGGGGACTTCTGTTTCTTTCCAGATATGAAATTGATCGGATTCAAATTGCGCGTGCGTATCTTGTTCCGTTTTCGATAACCAGAATATCCTATCTTGCGAAGCCGGAACAATTTCGCGTCCGTGAATCAGATCGTCGAAGAGTTGCTGGGAAAGAAACCGACAGTGCTTGAGTTTTTTGGGATCGACATTTTGCACTGGCAAAGACATAAGTGGTCTGGAAAAAAATAGCACATTGTGGGCATAGGGAAACGCCGATGAAATTTGAAAAAGCGAGCCGTTTTCACTGGCTTCTACTGATGGCAAGAACCGATTCTCAAGGTCGTCTCGACCGAAACAGCGCACCCAGACATTGCACAGCGCGCTAAACAGGGTATCTGAATGCACAAATGTCTCTGTCTCCTCCAAACCGATGCCCCGTTTCCCAAGATGAAACGGCGCAAGTGGTTGAAGGCGCACCAGCAGATAAGATACATCCATCACGCCACTCCGTTCAGTTTGGTCTTGATCTCTGTTTCAAATTTTTCCGCAATTTCACTCAAATTGAGGTCGCCACCAACCACTGTGCCACTACCACCTGACCGATAATCAGTTTTAGATCGCCATGTGATTTTGACGGACTCAAAACGAATTTGTCCCGAACCGCGTGAACCATATCCACCGAGATAGTCGTTTTCCAACAGGCGCATACTTTCAAAGACAAGGCCGAGATGATCTTTGTCCGCATCTTCAAAAATGTCAAATACTATGTCATAACTGAACCGAGCACCTGCAGGTACACGCTCAACCGGACGAGGCATCGCGGCTGACGTAATCCGATCAATGGCGACCTCGTTTTTTACCTCTGAGAACGGCATGTCTGTACTCACATCTGGATCATCCCAGTTTCGAAGATTCCTTTTACCGTCTGACTCCGTAACATATAACTCGTCCAGTAACTTGCCATCTCGCACAATTAACCGAGTGGGCTGGCTGTTCTTCTTTTGTCCCGGCAGTCCAAATACTTTGCAGACCTCGCAGGCCTCATCTTCTTCATTATTGCACTGATGCTGCCGAATAGGGTTGCGTCCACGCACTACTTCAATAAGCTTCTTGTTGTGCGCCCGTTCAGTCAGACTACGCATTTTTCCTTTGAGCGAACTGCCCGGAATATAGGGGCGTCCATCCGGCTGTTGTCGAATAATAATATTATCCACACCACCGATTTCGATACCCGTCTCCGATCCTCCGATATGGAGGCCAGTGACTGCTTCCAAACAACCGGAAATCATCACTTTACCTTGCCAGTTTTGAAAAAAATTCAATGTGTTCATAGCATTACTCCTATTCGTTTTTTACCTGCCACCGGATGCGCGGTGGTAGGCGAGAATGGCTTCAAAAAGATTGACAAATCGTTGAAAATTTTCCGTTTTACCCTCAACGTTGAGAATAGCTGTAGAAAGCACGTCTCGAAAAATAATCGCTCGGGCTTTATTATCTTTTTTTGCTGTATATGCCAGTTTGGGACGCAGGAGTTGCAGGCGTACCCAACTTGCTTCCGAATCCCGTTTCCATTCCATTTCGGTCTTTCGAACTTCGCCAAAAACGTTTCGGATTTGGGATGTTGTAATTGCCTCGTTATAACCCTCCGCTAAAAACCGGCCTAGTGTTTCTGCAATATCTACCAGTTTATCTGTTTGGTCTTTTTGTTTGATAACATTTGAAATCAGCTCCGCACCTTTCCTGTTTAGTGAATAATTCTTTCTTCCTCTTTGCCTATCCTCAGACACAATATCCCGCCAGTGCATTGCCATATCTCACTCTCCTCTTTTACGAGTTGCCAGTTCGGACCATCGGGTCGCAATGTGTAGAAATTCGATGAAATCATCATTAAAAATCATAGTTTGGAGAATTCTCAAACCCTCCTTTCGCTGCGGTTTTGACCTTTCTCCTTCTCTAGCTAGGCTGTAGGCCAGTTGCCACCGCCACCGATCATTTTGAACCAGCCGGTCCAGCTTATCTCGGCTCAATGATTGGGACGACAAGTGTTGCTTGTTTTCTTCATACAGTTTGTAGGCTGACATGAGCCGCTGAAGCAGGTTGCGTCCGCCATCGCGCACCAGATTGACGATTACATGTTTCATCTGTTCAATAGGCTCAAAATCGCGCCAGAATATCGGCTGTCCGAGAAATGTAAAGCTGGATTTCTCAAGGTCTCTGTTATCATCTATTTGAGCTTTTGCCAGATCCAACCACTCACCGCAACGGTCTGCGGCTTTATAGAGCGGATATTTCCGGGCTTCAAGCGTCAGAGCAGCCGAGAGCGTTACTTTTGGATTGTCGCAAGTGTAATGTTGAAAATCCATTTGTAATTTCTGTACGAAATCGAGCGCAGCATCCCACGATCCCACGATGAATGAATCATCACCTCCTGTATAGATCACATACAATCGGTCTGGATCGGTATTTTCACAAAGCGTATTCACATACCCTTCAAAGAACAAAGAGATCATTGAACTCAAGGTTGTGATACGCGAAAGAGACAAATCTTTGCCCAGTCCCTCACTGAATATTTTGCCCAGGTTATCAATATCCATCCTCAACAAACCCCAGCGTGGAATTCCTTTTGAGGCTTCAGCAAGGTCGCTGAAATCCCGTACATGGCCAGTTTCTTTGTCAATAGGGGCGGCATTGCCTACAAAGCGAAATCCCTGTGCGCCAACCGACAAAAACTCCGTATTATCCAGTGTATAGGCACGATCCCAATTTGGCTCGAAATCAGGTGTAAACTGATACCGGCGTCCAAATCCTGCAAGGGCACTGCTCCATGTCACCACCTGAGATTTTTGAGGCGCAATATTGCGGGTCATCAGATACTTTGCATTCCTTACTCGATCTCCCAATCGTTCAAAACTGTGGCAAAGCGAACACGCAACTGAATCATCCTCTGTGCGTTCTGCTACCATGCGTCGAGTATCTTTCGAGATTTCAACATGGCAAACCGTGCAAACATTATCCACTTTGCCGCTTCCCACAGGCTGAAAGAAATCATCAAATCGCTCAGGCATCAGATCGCCGAATTTTTGCCGCTTACTCATTCCGAGTTTTTCCATCAATTCTGTCCAGCGATCTCCAATATTGAGCTTGCCTTCCCGATTGCCCGCTTCGCGCTGGAAATCTACAGCCGCAAGGCTCACAGCTTCAAGTCCACAATAAATCTCAGTTCCGAAAGCATCAAAAAGGCACTCTGAAATTTCTTTCCGAACGCGCTTCATTTCTTCCAACTGGTCAACCGAAGTCAAAAAATAGAAATGCCCTCCACTGCTGTAGAGCAAGTTGGAAATAGGTGGATTCCCTAACTGTCGCATTGCGTATTTCATAACTGCATCACTCAGCAGGTTGAGAAAGACTGACCGCCCGCGCAGGCTCTTTGCAGCACCATCTGAAGAAATCGAATAGATGAATGATTGAATACCTGAAATATCGCCACCAACGAGGAGTGCGATCTGTGTATTTCCGTCTCCTCCACGGTTCGACACAAACTGTTCTACAGGTTTTAATCGATCGCGCAACGCATATAGACACCACGCAATGGCTGCTGTCACCTTGCTGTGATCGAATAGGGAAATATCCGCGTGATCTTTGTACGCAGCACTTGGTACACACCATGTATATTTTTTTAGAAGGTGGAATAGAGATTCAAAAAATATCTCAAAATCTTTATCAGGCAGTTGCTCTGCTTCATCCAAAAATTCTTGCCAAAGGCTGTCGTAATCCGGGCTTACATTTTCCCGCGGAAAGATAGATTCCCTGTTTAGCAATAGCTTTCGCGTGGGATAAGACACTTTTGAAAGCCCCTCTTCTTGGTCGTAAATCTGTGCGAAAACGGATTTCAACGGCTCCTCCCACGGTGTCTGCGTTTGGCCTGCTCCCAAAGCACGGCGTTCGCCAGAAGCAAGACGGTCAGCAATCTGGGCAATGCGAACCAGTACATCATACACTCCCGATTCATGATGCTCAGAAATGATGTTTTGAACATCTCGAAGATTAATCAGTGTCTCAATTTTGCTTCGGATAACTGGTAAATCCAGAAATTCTGCTCCCAGGTGTTCATGCTTTCTGCGAATGCCAGAACGCTGCCAAAACTTCCCTATATCGTGCAATAGCGCACCGAGAATTAAAGCATCTTGTTCGGCCATACGCTGTCCTCCTTTCAGATTAAACTGTCTCATCTATGGATTTCTTTACATGTCATTCTTCTGACCACAGAGGACCGCTTTATCTCCTTCACACTTCACACTTCTTCCTTTTAAGATGTACTGCCCCATCCCAAAGCTGGTCCACTTGCCAACGTGTATCGGCACGCCCAGAGCCAGTAGCGGGTGAAATTGTTTCATGTCGCCTTCAAAGACCACATCTCCTGTAAAACCGCTCACGCTCATGCGCTGGTTCTTGCGGTTTGAATACCGCTGCCATGTGCGCCAGGTCAAGTTGTGGGATGTGGTTTTCACATGCTCTGCTGCTGTGATATAGTCGGCATAATTTATATCTGGCGGTCCATCTGCGTGAAATGCGGCCAATGCCGAATACCGCCGCAACAGTCCGCGTACGAGTACGGGAAAATCCAATCCCCGCTGCAACTGCCGGTCCGCTTTGAGTTGTGTGGGCGTTACAAAGGAGAGGCGAACTCGAGGGCCTATCTCTTTGTGCATCAGATCCTGCGCTGTCAGATGAGGCACATCTTGTAACATCTCGCTTGTCCCGTCGTACACTTCTTGCCATGTTCCATCTGCGTGCAGAGCTTCGCCTGAAATGAGATCGCATTTGCCGCGTCCGCGTCCAATACCTGTGTCTCCCATTCGCTGGAATGTGTAGATGAAATACGGCATGTAATTCAGAGCGCGGCCTATGAGGGTCAGACCGATTGCAAACTCGTCGCCCGGCGCGTAATCGATTTTTGTTTCCAGCGGTGGTTCGATCAGATATGGATGCGGTGCCTCGCTGTACCCGCGAAAAATGCCCTGTGCATTTTCCACTGGGGTGTCAAATATGTATGGATACACGCATTGCGTCCGAACCAGACACCGCTCGCACTCGCCGTGTTGCACAATACAAACCGCACGCTTAAATGACACGCCAAAAGCCCCGCGAAATGTAGAGCCTTTATAGGGTGGCAGGCGCAGATAGCCTCGCGCTTTGAAGTGCAGGCGCAGGTGCGCGAGTTTCAGGTCAAACATCGATAGCTCCTTAGTTAGTGATTAGTCCCCGCGCCCATCTATGGAGGTCCGGTCGCCCCAACGGATTTGTTGCGACATCTAATCCTTTGGGTGGGGTTGGGGGTATCCTGCTCATCCTTACATCACTGGATAGAACCATTCCAGTGCAGGCTCTGCCCATCCTGATTCTGACAATTATATATGCAAGTTGCGTGCCAAACACAAAAAAATCTCCGAAATTTCCTCAGAGATCAAAAAAACAACGAGTTGTGTGATATTTTTTTGAAACAGGAAATAGACAATAATATATTCAAGCAGGCATTTTTGCCTATCGTGCAGGCAGAAATGCACGTTTTACAACTCATATTTTTAGAATTTTCGATACTCTATCGATTTCGTCTCACCGTTGATTCATCAATACCCAGTATCTTGGAGGCTTGTTTAACATTGCCCTGCGTTTGTGCCAGTGTTTCCTGAATCTTCTGCCTCTTAAACTGCGCCACTAATTCTTTGAGCGTACCATTACCCGTGTCTAAATCTGTCGATTCAATGATCTGCCTGGATAAGTCTTCCTTGTGTACTCGAAACGCACTCTGTGGTGCGGCAATGACGATGCGCTCAACTTCATTTTCAAGCTGGCGCACATTGCCCGGCCAGGTATAGCGACACATAGCTTCTATGGCTGGAGCATCAAAACCGACGACATTGCGTTTGTACTTCTCATTAAACTGTTCACAAAACAGGTCGATTAACTCCGGTATATCTTCGCGTCGTTCTCGCAACGGAGGCATGTCAATGGTCAAAACATTGAGGCGGTACAACAGGTCCTCTCGGAAAGTTCCTTCTCGAACCATGGCCTTCAAGTCGCGATTGGTCGCCGCTACAATGCGTACATCAACATCTTCCTCCTGTTCCTCACTACCAAGCGGACGCACTTTCTTTTCTTGTAATACGCGCAATAGCTTCGCCTGCCCTTCAGGTGATAATTCTCCGATTTCATCGAGGAAAAGGGTCCCACCATCGGCTGCGCGAACAGCACCCTCACGCGGCCCGGCCTGTCCGGTATAAGCACCTTTAACTGCACCAAATAGTTCTGCATCCAAAATTGTATCTGGCAATGCACCACAGTTAATCGGTATGAATGGTCGATCTTTTCTTATACTCTGCTCATGCAGTGCTTCAACTGCCCGTTCTTTACCCGTTCCCGTTTCACCCAAAATCAATACGATAGCACCATCTGCATCAGCTGCTTGCCGAATCTGTTTTTTGGTTTCCTGCATTGCAAAACTATTTCCAATCAGTCCGCCAGCATTGCCCGATGTTTCTCTCAGTCGTTTGTTCTCTGCTCTTAAACGCGGAACACGGCTCACTTCTGCTTGTGTTTTCTGTAGAATTCGATCATAACTTTCATCGTCAAATACGGATATATCTCTTACCGAGACATAGGGTAACTCTGCCAATTCAATACGCACATCAGCAGTAGATATGTGTTGTCCGTTTGATGTGGGGATTTGTGTTTCGCGAACTGGTGGGAAGAAAAAATCGCGATTCATTTCAATCTCTGGCGGCGTGACCAGCACATGATACAGGCGGTCTTGTGGGCGACTAAAAAATTGGATAGCAGCTCCGAGCAAATATCCCATTGACTTACGTCCGCCTGCAAGCGAGCAGTGTAAGGCGACATGGGCATCCTTAGTCCAATCCTCAATCCATCGGAAAAGTTGGTCCCTGGCCAGGCGATTATCTTCCGAGGTGCGGATATCGTCTAAGAAATCGCCTTCGGCGTCTTCAAATACGCGGATATGATCAGTGTCGAAAACAGGCTTGGGATCGATATTGTAATCCGACAGCATCTTTTCAAAGCGGCCTTCATCCAAAAGGCGTTTCTGACAGGTTTTTTGTCCTACTGTTGTCGTTATCACAAATACTTCATCGATGGGCACGCCGCGGTCGATACGCAATGCCCAGAGAGTTTCTGTCATAACTTGTGGTGTGCTGCCAACTACAGCGACCAATTTGTGTTGCATATCGTTATCCTCTTGAGACATCTCATTGACTTTTGTAGTATAACACAGTAATTTGGAAATATCAATCTATGACTGTCTGAAATACGTACCAGCGGAGAGGACAATGGAGACGATGCTTGATGTGGCGGGATTGCCTGAAGAGCGAATACAATATCTCAAAAATCTCGTTGCGGTTTGGAAAGCGCGAGGTGAGCATAGCGATGGACTACCGCCCATTATCAAGCGGAAGGTAGCCCCGTCGGAATTTATCGTGAAGGATTCGGATGTTGTTGGCGGTGAGTTGACCCGAGCAATGGCGTATGATGAATAATTTTGGTGACCGCGTATATCTTGATTCCAATATTCTGGTCTATGCTCAACAACAGAAATCACCTCGGCACGAAGTTGCCAGGTCTGGAAATTTACCCCGTTGACAGATGAGGCGCAAAATCCATGAATGCAATGTATAGAAACACAATCGCCCATCTAATCGAGATGTCGCCCTTTGAGATTGAGCCTGATGTCCAAATAACCGGACGTGTGCCTACTATGGCGAGTTCTATGTTTCTTACGAACAAGGAGCAGGGCGACTGGGCAGAAGAGATTGTCCTCAATGCAATCAACAAAAACTCTCAGGAATATTGTGCAATAAAGTACGGCCGTGCGGATTCTCTGGCAGCCGGAGATCCTGGGTTTGCCGATTTTTATGCTTCTTATATCGCTGAATTGAACTCGATTGGCAAGAAACCCGATCTTCTCGTCTATAAGCGGGATGACGTTCCAGAGTATTATGACCTGGATGATGATGCGTTCATCCGGAATGCAGTAGCGGCTATTGAGGTTCGTTCAAGCAGTTTTCTTGCGAACAGATATTCATCATTTATGGATAATAGAACGCGCGAAGCTGAATCCGCTATTCTACAAATTCAACAGGAAATTCTGTCAGAACCCTACGCGAGTCTGCTTGCAGAAAAAAGTCCCGCACTTCATGAAATGATACAGAGCGCGACCATCGCTACGTTTCGAGAATTGAATTTCAGGCGGAGGGGCTGGTATTCGACGGAACCTTTGCGAGAGTTGAGTGAGCTTTTGAAATCTCTGAAAGAACAGATGCAGATCATTCAAAAACGAGATTATCTCAGCATTACACCGAAGGTCGAAGACCTGGCACTTGTCAACCGTTGGATTCAGCGTTTCGGGGTGAGGCACTGCTACTTGCAGGTGTTTTTTGATAAAGCATACGTTATTCCGTTTCAGGATATTCTGGCAATAACCTCTGACCCAAAAAACGAAGGTGTGGTGTTCTCCATAGAGCGAGATGTCAAAAATCAGGGCAAGACAACTATCAAGATCAATGTTCAGGTAGGAAAAGAGATTTTGGGTCGGATTGATATGCCACAACACCGCTCTGCTCTGAAAGAATTGGAGCGCGGACGTCTTCTATTTTATGTCACTTTCCACGGAGGGCGTGGCTACCTCGATCCGGCTGTCTTCTCTCAGGAGATATTAGATGCAGGTTAATCAAGCCGAATACCTGCGGAGCGTTGGCGAGGAGCATCGCAAGAGATACGGGCAGTTCTTCACTCGTCCTGAAGTAGCCGAGTTTATGGTGCGGTGGGTCTTGAAGTCTGGACAAAGGACGCTTTTTGATCCCAGTTTTGGTCTGGGTGCTCTTTTTGATCCCGTTGCCAGCGATCCGGGCATGGTGTTTGCCGGCAGTGAGAAAGATTCCAAAATCCTCGATTTCTGGACAGGCGAGGCAGGTGGACGGAAAGTGGAGATTGAGCATGAAGACTATCTGCTCTCCTGGGGGAAATCCCACGCCAATATTGTCTGTAATCCGCCTTACATGCGTTTCCAGAAGTTTATTGGAAGGGATTCTGTGTTCAGGGCGTTTGTCGATAATTTGGGCTTGAGATTGTCGGGATATACGAATACGGCATCCGCATTCTTGCTGAAGTCGCTCTCTGAACTGAATGGGGAGGGACGACTTGCGTATATTATGCCTCTTGAGTTTCTCAACACTGGATATGGGACTATTGTTAAGAAACGCCTTATCGAGAGTGGTCATCTTGTCTCCATTATCAATCTTAAATGCGAGAAGGACATCTTTCCCGATGCGATAACCTCAGTGGGAATAATTCTATATGACGCCTGTCGGCAATATTCCCACGTTGATTTCCATATCGCTGATTCTATTTCCTCACTGAAGAATATCCTTGAATGCCAACCAACCACCAGAGTCGCATTGGACCGGCTCAATCCCGAGTCGAAGTGGTTGTCATACTTCCAAAAAAATACATTCGATATCAATCATCAAATAGCCGTACCGCTAAACTATTATGGTCATTTCAGCAGAGGCATTGCCACCGGCGCCAACGAATTTTTTGTTTTGAAACCGTCTCGCGCCGAAACGCTGGGAATCAATGGCCCGGAGGTTGTTCCCTGCATTACGAAAAGCTCTCAAATTCGGCAACCGGTATTTGGTCGCGCAGACTACGATGATTTGGTCAGAAACGACGCGCCTGTTTTGCTATTCAGTGTTAGTAAGACACACTCTAAACACGCGGCGGATTATATTCGGAGTGGGGAGCAAAGGGGTTATAACACGCGGTTTTTGACGAAAAACCGAAATCCCTGGTACAAGACGGAAAGGAGAGCACCCGCCCCCCTTCTGCTTGGTGTGTTTTCACGCGGCGGCTACAAGATTATTCGCAACAGAAGTGAGGTGTTGAACTTGACGTGTTTTCACGGCTTTCAGCCCAATATTATTGGTATGGCATATCTCGACCGCCTATTTCTCTATCTGGCCTCTGCGCCGGGGCGCGATATAGTTTCATTATGTGTTCGAAGATACGGCGACGCGCTGGATAAGTTCGAGCCAAACGATCTGAATCAGGCACTTGTACCAGGCCAGCAGGTGTTTGATGAACTTTCGAACAGGGAGGTCGCGAAAGCCGTTCGCTGTGCAGAAAGAACCGGAAAAACGCCCGGCTGGATAGACGCTTTCTTTGAGCAATTGATGATACCCACCGACCATTAGTGCCCTCTGTCCTTTTTCCTCTAAATCCATACAACTCTACTTTTTGCCTTCGGTTTGTTTGCGATATTTTGAAGTCACCAGTTCTATCTCATCGAGAAGGGCCTCAACGGATACGTCTTTGGCGATGGTGGTATTTAGAGAACCATAATGGATCTCGAGACATTCCAGGAGTAATGCCTTGATCTTGTCTTCGTCTGGCTTGTGCGGTATCGGACTTTCCTTATCATCATAGAGCTTGTCGAGTTCCGCTTTTTTGCGGTCAAAGAACTCTCTGAGTTGCTCCTTTGTCCATTCTCCCCGACGGATTGATTTGTAGATCTCTTTATACCGATCAAGCACAATATCGCCTTCTCGCATGATCATTTCGCACTCATAAGCCAGGCGAACCAGATGATACCCGAATTTGGTATCATATCCAAACTGTTCGATATCTGATTGCCGACGCGGGTTTGTGCGGCTTTCTGCATCGAGCTTCTTGAGCTGGGAATGGGCATAACCCAAAAACTTGTGGTATGCACCCTTGTGCAGAAAGGCTTTTCGGCTTTGCCGCATGCGATCATAAATCTGGGAGGTAGATAACAGGCATCTGGGAGGCAGGAATAGAACTTCTACCATATTTGGATTGTTCTCCATTGCAAGCTGGAAGAACTTCACGATGTTGTAGATCGCAATGTCATAAGTCTTCCGCTCATCCTTTGCTTCTATGCCGTGCGCCTGGAATTGATCAAATTTTGGGGGTTGTTTACCGAAGCCCTGGATATATCCTGCAAGGTGTGGGAAAATAACTGTCTTTGGGGGGATGGCGATTCCGACAATATCTCTATCAGCCTTTTTGGGGTCTTCGCATCCGTAGGCAAAAGATCCGGTTAGTCCTTCGAGCATAATGTTGTCTGGCAGCCAGGGTGGGGGATGAATGAGTCCCTTATTGGCAAGCCTCGCTGTGCGTGTGAGTTTCTTCGGTTTCGGCATTCTCTACCTCCTTTCTATTTCAATAGTTGATGCACCACCTCACCCAATTCTTTGCCTCTCTTCTCCGCCTATAATTAACTCAGAAAAAATGAAATACTTGACACTTTACCACTGTGCCTTATAATAGCAAATGAGTGATGTAATCACAATGCGAATTGCACCAGTGCTGTTGCTCTTGTATTTATTTTTCACAGCAGGGGTGCCTTTCATCTGTGTTTATCTGTGTTCATCTGTGGTTGCTTTTTTGCCTTTCATCCTGTTCATCCTTTAATCTTGCACATCCTGATGGAGTTTTTTTATGGCATCGACAACCAATTATCTCGCTTATGATTTGGGCGCGTCCAGCGGTCGGGCTGTTTTGGGGCGTTTTGATGGCGCGCGTCTCGATATTGAAGAGATTCACCGGTTTCCCAATCAGGGAGTACCTGTTGGCAATCATTATTATTGGGATGCGCTGCGGTTGTTTGACGAGATGTGTACGGGGTTGCGTCTCGCTGTTCGGTCCAGGGAACCGCTCAATGGCATGGGCTGTGATACGTGGGGGGTCGATTATGGCTTGCTCGACGCGCAGGATAATTTGCTCGGCAATCCTTTTTGTTACCGCGATGCGCGCACACAGGGGATGATGGATGTCGCGTTTGAGCGCGTTTCTCGCGAGGAGATTTTTGAGCAGACGGGTATTCAGTTTATGGAGCTTAACACGCTTTATCAGTTGCTCGCGCAACGTCTCGCGCAATCGCCTCAGCTCGATATTGCGCGTACGTTTCTCACGATGCCCGATTTGTTCAATTTCTGGTTCACGGGTATGAAGGTGTGTGAGTATTCCAATGCAACGACTACGCAGTTTTACAATCCGCGCGAAAATGCTTGGGCAAAATCGATGCTCAATGCGCTCGATATTCCCACGGATATGCTTCCGGATGTGGTGTCGCCGGGTACAGTTCTTGGGCCTATCCGCAAGAGCATTGCTGATGAGATGGGTATTGCACCTGTTGACGTGATCGCACCG
>JAJEAX010000156.1 GCA_022822565.1 Candidatus Latescibacterota bacterium | reverse complement strand
TAATCGCTCGACTGCACCGCGACACCAGTGGTTGTTCCACACATCGCATAATAACAGGACTGTTTGCTCGGGGGGCCAATAGACCCGTTCTGTTATTGTTTCCCAAACCGTGTGTTCACTGTCATCCCACAATAAGGACTGATGCTGCACGGTTAGATTCATCGTGCCCTCCATATCAAAGATCAGGTTTCCCACACCAACCGAGGCCCCTCGTCCATCCCGCATACCACCCCCAATTGTCTTTCGCGCTGATAGCCCAGACAATGAGAAATATACGTCACACCCTCGATTTCTCGACACCGATTGCGATGCTGATGGCCGTATATGTGAATCGATGAACCGAGTTTTCGCAATAGGCGATCTAAGGCCCTTGTGCCAGCCACCCGACTGAAATTGAAATTCGACGCGCTCGTCAATGGGCGCGGGCGGGGAGCGGAATGGGATCTGCTAAAGATCAACTTCCGTCTGGGCAAAAAGTGGCTAAAGGTAATGACTGGCCCATCGCCCTGAACAGGCGCGGTATTTTGGGCGAGCATATAGCGCGCAATGGGTCGCTCACCCTCGGTCCAGCGAATCAGACGGTTGTCCGCCCACATGTGCAAGGCTGCGTCTTCTCCTTCCTGGGGCACGTACAAACTGTCGGTACTTTCTTCGGGTTTTTCATACCACGACAAAAGCGGTACAATTTGTACACCCGGCAATTGCGCCCACGAGGTTTCTATGTCCAACACGTTGCACAAAGCCATAAGCGCGTGGAATTTCTCCAACGAGTCACATCGCTCATTGGGCCTCACCCACAAATCGTGATTGCCCGGTACAAAAAAAACGCGTGCAAATTTTTGTTTCAGTCCGCACAGGGTATCGCGCATCGGGTCGGCGCGGTCAGTTACATCTCCGGCCACAATCACCACATCATCGGTAAAATCGCAATTGGAAAGCCGCTGCACCCACCGATGGTTTTCCTTGTAATCGACGTGCAAATCAGAAATGGCAAAAACGCGCATGGGTTATCCAGTTGAAATAGCCACAGAAGGCATAAAAATCACAAAAGAAATCACGGTCAGTACCTCACATCGACCAGCCACGCATTTTTTGGATTTTTTTCCCAGTGTTGGCGCAATACCTGTTCGTTTGGGCAAAATTCACCGCGATAGGCGACCCCACCATGAGAAATATTAAAGCTCATGGCGACTTCATCTTCGCCCGCATCAACCCAGTGGGGCGTTAATAACTGGTTCCACAGCAAATCTCCGGGTTGCATGTTGTATGTCAAAATATCTGCTGGATCTATTTGGGGAATATCAATGCGCGTGACGCCTGTTCGATCTTCCACGAGTTTTTGAACAGGTTCGCGTTTTTCCGGTTCTAAAAAACCGTGAAAGTGTTTTTCCCCATAAACTTGCCACGCGAGGACATGCGAAGAATCTGCGTGATAGGTCGAACTGCACCCTTTTCCAGAGATAAATATAATGGGATAACATCTTTGCCATGTAAATCCGAGTTGAGATAGAAATGTGCGCCAGGGAATCATCACACATTCTTGAAAGTGTTCGAGAAATTGTCCCGCGCCATAAAAGTTTTGCAGATGAAAATGCGCCAGACTAATCGGCATCTCGACGGCTTTTTCTATGGGTGCAGCCTTAAATTTTTCGACCAGATTATTTTGCTCTGCATCGCTCAAGCTGTCATCTAAAAATTGAATGCGCGCTTCGGAATCGCGCCGCAAGATATCTATAACTTCTTCGGCGGAAACGAGTGGCATTTTAAATTTGAACAACGCAGCATGGATAAGAAAATTTCGCTCGCCATTCCAAAACTGGCGAAAATCGTCTGCTGTCCTGGCAATCAGGTGCATTGTTTGCTCCTATGGGAAGTGAGAAGTAAGAAGTGAGAGGTGAGAAGTCCACCCCACTCCACCCCAGGGCAGGTGCCTCTTTAACATACATCATCGCACAAAGAGATTCAAGCGATCAAGATAGGGCGGCATGTAAGTACTTGACAGTAAATTTTCTCGCATTCATTATGTATTACCAATCCCATATATTTTTTGTTTCAGGAGGCTAAAGATGAAAATCACCGATATTGAAGTCATTCCCATTGCGATGCCTTTGGCAAAACGCTACGACAACCACCACGGGCGCACGCGCATGTATGATATTGATCAGCATGTGGTGGTCAAAATCCATACGGATAATGGGCTGATTGGCTATGGCGATTACGAAGACAGCTCTGCGATTGCGTCTGAGGAAATCGAGCCGTTAATTGGGCGCAATCCCTTTGATTTTTTGCACAATAATTTCAACATGGCTCTTGGTATGGCGCTCTACGATGTGATGGGCAAGTATCTCGAAGTGCCTGCCTATAAGCTTCTGGGGCAAAAGGTGAGAGATGCGGTGCCTGCAGCGGCATGGACGCGGCCCTGTTCTCCCGAAGTGTTTGCCGAAGAAATCCAGCGCGCTGTCGATCAGGGGTATCGCATTTTCAAGATGCACTCCGACGCGCGATATGATGTTATTGAACAAACGCGAGCCGCTGCCGAGGTTGCGCCAGAGGGCTTTAAGCTGCACTGGGATTTCAACCACAACCGCACGATGGGTGTTGTGCTTCCCATTGTTGCCGAACTCGAACGCAGTTATCCAGTGGTCGGTTTTATTGAAGACCCGCTGCCATGGGCCGATATCGATGGCTGGCGTACGCTGAGACAAAAAACGCAACTGCCGCTTATTATGCACAATCCCCAACTCGGCGGCATGCAGGAAGTCCTGCACGGCACTGCTGATATTTATATGATTGGCGGTCGCATTGGCGAGACCATGCGAAAGGGATTTGCTTATGGTCAGGCCAATATCCAGACGCTTCTTCAGCAATCGGGCAATACCCTGATGAAGGCTTTTACGTTGCATCAGGCAGCGGTTTTGCCCACGGCAACCGCGCATATTATCACTCTGGACGATCAATACGAAGACGATATTACCACATCGCAACTGCTACCGACCGAGGGCTTTTGCCGTGTGCCCGAAGGCGCGGGGCTTGGTGTTGAGGTCGATGAAGAGAAACTCGAGCAGGCCGCCCAGCGCGAACATATTCCCAAACTCGATGTCATTGGCGTGCTCCATCTGCCTTACGGACGCAAGTATTATACCCGCGGCGAACCCAATGTTCAAAATCTCACTGGTTTTGAGGAAGGCGCGTTGCGCGGTATTCATTGCGAACGCCTCGTCAGAGGCGAATCTTCCGACTTTGAGCGCGTTCACAAACGGCTCGAAGAGGAGGGACCATTTGTGGAGTAAAAAAATTAACAGGACATCTCTATAGAGAAATGTCCTGTTGTGCGTTGGACGAGGAGGCACAGGGGCGTGTTATACCTCTAATTTAAAAGAAACGATCTGCATCACGAGGTGGCGTGGTGGCGAAAGATACGAGGA
>JAJEAX010000004.1 GCA_022822565.1 Candidatus Latescibacterota bacterium | reverse complement strand
GGTAATATGCGCGACATACACGCCACTCACAATGAACTGGTTGTTATCATTTGCCATCAGCGGCCACTCCTCGTCGCCCGAACCCGAAACGTGATCAATCCGCGTGACAAGGTCGCCCTGAAGCGTAAAGATCCGAATAATTGCCCGGGCGGGCAGATTCACAAAGAGCAACTTGTTGGGCTGCCCCGTGAAGTTAAAACCGCCATCTGACAAATTACCACCCAAAATACTGTAGGGATTGGGCACGACGCGGACCTGCGTCAGATCGTTGACAGGAGCAGAAAAAGGACTCACGCCATCGCCGAGACCGCGCGTGGCAAAAATGCTGCTCTCTTGCCCATCGGCATCCACAGCCGTCACCGCGTAGAAATACCGCTCGCCGCGCACGACATCTGTGTCGATATAGCTGGTTCCCGTAATGAGCGTATTGCCATTGACCGCTATTGGCGGATCGGGCAAATTGGTCTCATGACCGACCATCTTGTAGAGATTGTAGCCCACGGCATCGGAAACCGCCGCCCATTCGATCTCATTTTGCGCGGGACCCGATTTGTAAGCCACATTGGAAGGCCACGACGGACCGAGCGGAAGACTCGGTGCAACCCCGATGGGCCACGACACTTCCTTCCCCTGCACAGTGCCATTGACCGCACGGCGATCTCTCCATGCCTGTCGCGCCAGTTCCACGGTCTTCATCAGCGAGTCCTGACCGCTATCGAGAAAAGCCTCTTTCTGCTCAAATGAAATCGAACCATTGGCCCACTGCGCGCCAACGCGCTTGTTCTCATCAGCATGCGGGCCAGCCACGATCCAGGCTTCTACAATATGGACCCACTCTCCGGGTCTCACATCCCACGGTCCCCACGCAATCTGAAATGCCCACATATCGACAGAAGTAGGTTTGTGATCGGGCGCGTCACTCTGGAAAATGCGCTGGTCGCGCGTCGTCCCTGGCTCCACAATAAAGTCATAAACCTCGGCGCGGGTACCTCCATCAGTCGAGCGCCAGTTGGAACCATCAACGCGCTTTATCAGACGGGGTTGAGCGGATTCTGAGGTATTCGGCTCATTGAGAAACCAGTTGTTCCCATCGGACAAATCTTCAAAAGTCGTGGGATTTTGCGAGACATAGAGCCAGACCTTGCCCTTGTATTCGGACTCTAAAAACTCGCCAGCCGAGACCCGTGCGGCCTTGGCCAGTTCGAGAGCCTCATGACCCTCAGCGGGCGCAGGTTCGCCGCGATCATCGCCATCTGAGCGATATCCGTCTTTAATCGCTGAATCGCCGTCTCTCGCATAGAAGAGCTTCTGTTCGTCGTCGTAAAAATAAAGCTCATCCCATTCGCCGAGCGCGCCGAGATTTGCCGTGCGGTGGCGAGAACCGACTTCTACTGCGCCCTCATCTCGCACCTCGCCAGCAGGACCTTGTCCACCGCCTCTCTGGATGTACGCGTTGTGCCCGATGTAGAGATTCTCAAACACCGGATTGGCCGTACTCGATTCGGGACTCGGCGCAGACCCGCGTGCGCCCACTCTCGCGTCGGGAACATTGGGCGGATCGGGACGACCATAACTCCGGATCAGAATAAACAAATCATCCTGCTCTGGACTCTGCCAGGCATAGAGCCTGCGCCGCTCTGTGAGACCACCCGCATACCCCACTTCGAGCGGGATTAACAGATCGGCAGTCAGATCTGGAACCACCTGATCGAGGCGGTCGGGAAAAATCGTCCACAGTGTCTGCGACAAAGTCACGCCATCCTGCGTGACCGTTGGCGGCTGGTTGCGGTAAATTTTTGGCGTAAGACCATCCCCGACTTCAAAATGCGTGCGTGTAAAATCTCGTGCATCCTGTTTATGATCGTTCACAAATTTTGTAAAGGGCTTGCCCAACAACTCAGGCTGATCGCCCTGAAATGGCTCAAAATAGGAAGGGACATTGAAATTTTCTATGGCAAATTGCCACCAACCGTCCATCACCTGAGCATTTACAGTACTGACGTCGGGATTGGTGAAACCCGTCGCCCGTCCACCCGGAGACCTGATAGTGACAAAATAGTCGATATTGGGCCAGGCTCCCCACATCCTTCCGATCCATTGTGCGCTGGCATCGCTCAATGGCAGAAGCAAAGCCGCGAACACCAGAAGTGTTGTAAATCGTCTTTGCATCACATTCTCTCCTATCATTTAAGACGTAAACGTGAAAAACTTGTCAGTATAACCCCTCCCCGGCGCCTCCCCTGAACGGGGAGGAAGGGATAGGTCTCAATAAGTTAAAACTACCCTTTAGAAACTAAACCTGGCGCCAAACGTAATGTCCCGCCGGTCGCTAAAGAGGAGCGAAGGCCGTCGTATATCCGGGAAATCTAAAACATCGGTACCCGGTCGCTTGCCTTCTTGCAATTTGCCATTTGAATCTACTGTCCAGCCTATCGATTCCATATACGCGCGGAAGCGATTGCCAGTATTCGTGCCTGAATATACAAAGGCCTGGCCACCGCCAAAGCTCCCTACGCCTCCTCTGGGCGTGTCTTCGGGCGCAGTCCCAAAAAGGTCGGTGCGATTGCCACCGCCCAGGGTGTGCGTATTTTGGAAATTGAACGGATTGGAAATCTCTACGAACAGCATAGGCGATCCCGGCATATCGAACATCTTGGAAATGCGCAGGTGCGCGGCATACTCATCAACCCACTGCGCGTTGAGCACATTGATCAGCGAAGCATCTGCATTGCCCGGGTTGTAGTTGAACCACTCGCCCGCCTCGCGATCGAGGTAGAAACCGAGATTCCAGCCGCCCTTGAGCATCCTCTGTTCGCCGCCGTAATCGAGGGGCGTTCGGAAATTGCCACCCAACTTTATCTGAGGCTTTGCCTTGAATGGCGGCGCGGCATTGTTCGGACTCCATTCAATCACGGTTATCGAAGGCGTTGAAACCGTCTTCGCATCGCGGATATCTCGCCACGCTGTGTTGCGAACCCGCGCCTGGCGAATATCATAAGACAAGAAACCGGTAAAGAACTGGCCCCGCGTCTTCTGCAACTTCAGTTCCAGGCCGCGCGCATCAGTCACAAAGGCATTTTGCGTGTTGCGAGGCGCACCCGTGTTAAATGCCCCCCTGATCCGCACATCGGGCCAGGCTTCGTTCTCGCCATCTTTGAAATAAACCGTTCCCGTCAAAAGATACTGCCTCTGGAAGCTGCGTTCATACCCCATTTCATACTGAATCGTGCGCTCCATCTTCAACCACGGATTGCCAAAAAACTCCAGCGACTGCCCCAAACCGCTCTGCGTGCGATACATATCGCGCGTATTCACAATCTGGTTGAAGTGCCCGTAGTTGATGAACATTTTGCTCAAATCCGTAATCGGATAAGACGCGCCAAAGCGGGGACTGAAAGCCCAATCGGTTGGCGGACGCACCTTGCGCACTGCGCGATAAACCGCTTCGGCATCTCTGCCAAACCACGCAGCATGGGTTTCATTTGGCAGGTCAAAATAAAGATCGGGGCGATGCCAATCCAGACGGGCTCCGGCATTGACCACGATATCGCGATACTCCATCCTGTCCTGGAAAAAGACACCGCCGAAGATCGGGGTTTTCACAAAATAGTTGTTGTGGTCACCAGTCGCACCGCCCGAAGGCACATCCGATTCATTGAGAACACCATCCCCGTTGATATCGCCACCGCTGGGCAGGTCCGGATCACTGCGCCCGGTCCATGGAAAGATCACATCACCCGATGAGTTGGTGCGCGGACCTTCGTACTCATCCCTGTAAATGGGATCGCTGTATTCGGGAACTGCAGCCGGCACGTAACCACGGTTTTCGTGCAAATTGAAATGATGCACCTGAATACCGGTT
>JAJEAX010000141.1 GCA_022822565.1 Candidatus Latescibacterota bacterium | reverse complement strand
TCCCGATTTGACCAAGATCAAAAAATTAACGGGTTATAATCCCAAAATCAGTTTGGATACCACATTGCGGCGCATTATTGAATACTACGAATCGTGATATCCGCTTTATTTTTTATGATAATCGGCGTTTGCATTGCCCATCGGGAAGTGTAAACGCCAATTTTTGTTATGAACCGACGTCCCAAAATACTCCATACCATGACCTGGCTTGCACCCGGTGGCGGCGCAGACCGAAATGTGTATCTTTCGATGAAGGACATGCGAAAGGATTACGAGATTCACCTCGCCGTTGGGCAGCAAATCGAGCGGGACGATCTGTTAAAACTACACGGAGTCGCCACGCATATATGCCCATATTTAGACCGGGAAATCAGACCCTGGCGCGATTTTCGAGCACTGCTGTGGTTCATGCGATTGATTCGTCGCGAGAGATTTGATCTGGTTCACACCCATGAAACCAAAGCGAGTTTGCTCGGGCGCCTCGCCGCGCGATTGGTCGGCTGCAAACATATCATCTACGGGCTTCACGGTGTGGTTTTTAACGATCCGGGCAGTTATATCAAACGGCAATTCTACATCGCACTCGAAAAAATGACGATATGGGCTTGCGATTTGATCATAGCCGTTGGTCGAGACACAATTCGGCACTATAATAGGGAAAATATTGGTCGCAACATTCCCCATCAGATCGTTTACAGCGGCATCGATGTTACGGAATTTGAAAGGCGTCTGGACAACGTAAAAAAAGACGCATTTCGGCGCAATATAGGCATCCCCGACAACGCGCCCGTACTCGTCAATATTGGCCGTTTTTCACCTGCGAAGGCACAACATTATACAATTGAGGCATTTGCCAGATTGCAATGTCCGGAAGCCCGTTTGTTATTGGTAGGGGAAGGCCCCGAACGCGTAGCTTGCGAACGGCTTTGTGCCGAGTTGGAAATTGAAGACCGCGTCATTTTTGCGGGATTTTTTCAGGATATTACACCTGCGTATGCGGTTGCCTCTGTGCATGTTCTATCCTCTTTGCGCGAGGGCTTGTCCGGCGTTGCCGTAGAGGCATCCCTCTCGCGAGTACCCACGGTATCGTTCGAAGTCGAAGGCATACGAGAGGTTGTAACACATGGACACTCGGGCTTTGTCGTACCACAAGGCGATATCAAAGCGATGGCGACGTATTTGGAAAAATTGATCGGAAACTCTCAAATGTGTCACACTTATGGAGAACGCGCATACCAGCACGCGATTGCGCGATGGGATCACCGCGTTATGGTGCAAAAATTGGATACAATTTATCGACAAAGGCTCAAAAGATGAAATCGCGCAAAGTGGGGTACGACTGCGCCAGCAGTTCATCAACGCGGGCTGTTGGGCAGTTTTTTGATATTTATGCCAAAAATTTTGATGCGCTCTACGGGCATACAGGACATCGAAGCGCGCTCGGCAGATGGGCAGATCGCACATTTCGGCAGGTGATGGTGCGGCGTTTTGAGGAAACACTTCAGCAAACAAAAAAACAAGAGATCCATTCTGTATTAGACATCGGGTGTGGCCCGGGACGATACACGGCTGCGTTTGCACTTCAGGGGAAAGAAGTCGTGGGGGTAGATATTGCCGAAGAAATGCTAAAAATCGCACAGGACAATATCGACGCGCTCAATATGACAGCAGACCTCATTCTGGACGATTATCTATCTGTCCGTTTTGATCGGGTATTTGACGCGGCGTGTTTGATGGGATTTTTTGATTATATTGAAGATCCCGTACCGGTTTTAAAAAAATTGGCCACAGAAGTAACGGGCGAGTTCTACGCGAGCTTTCCAAAATCGGGCGGTTTTTTGGCGTGGCAGCGGCGTATCCGATACCGCTTGCGAGGATGTCCGCTGTGGTTATACAGCAAACATGATGTTGAAGACGCACTGATCGCAAGCGGCTTTGCCGGATGTTACGAAATTCGCGATTTTGGGCGCGATTGGTATGTGGTCGGCAAAATACAGAGCACAAGGTGAACCACCATCTTCCGAAAAAACAGAGCTATTTTTTCCACCTATGTCAAAAGGTCTCACATTTCTTAAACTATGCGCTACCGCGGCCTTTGCGATACTGGCGTGGATCGCTTCGGACATCTCGTTATTAGATGATGATTGGGGTCATCTCAGGTTGGCGTCCAAAGGTATTATCTCTGCTTTGACAACGGGATGGGAGGGCCTTGTCGGACAAGGTGGATATTATCGCCCGGCGGTCGTTTTATCGTTTTATCTGGACTATCTAATCGGCGGTTACGCGCCCGCGATTTATCACATCCACAATATTTTGATTCACGCGGGATGCGCGTATCTCATTTTTTTCTTTGCGCGATGCCTCTCCATAGACTCCGCAGTGGCCTGGGGTGCCGCGCTTTTGTTTTTTGTGCTCCCCATTCACACCGATTCCATCTTCTGGATTGTCGGGCGCACAGATCTCTTGTGTGCTTTATTTTATTTGGGCGCGTTGATTTTCTTTTTAAAATATATGGAGCGTTATTCTACCGGCGCGTTATTGGGACTTGCCGTTTGTAGCACGCTCGCTTTTTTGTCCAAAGAAATGGCCGTTTCCCTGCCCATCGCACTCGCGGCACTGGTCGCGTATCGCAAAGCGTGGAACACAGCACCAGCGCGGCGCGGATTGACGGTTGTCTGCATCGTATTGCTGGCGTATTTTGGCGTCCGATGGCTCGTGCTGGGCAGCGTATTGGGTGGAACACCCCGCGCATCAATTATAGATTGGGCACGCGACGGCGTGAAAGCAGTGGCAAAATTTGGGATGAGTGATATCTGGTGGTTGGGCATTGCATTGGTGGTCGGAAGTGCTGGAATTTTTATTTACCAACATGGTCGCGGCATCTCGCACAAATTCTGTCGCCCATTTGCCTTGCTCCTGATCTTCCTCCTCGGCGTGAGCCTCGCCCCGGCATTAGGGCATTTGCACAACTGGTATTTGTATTTGCCCTCCGCCTTCTTTTGTCTGGGGATCTCTACGATCTGGCTAACAAAAAAACGACCCATTCTCTATTATCTCTTTGGCGTTCTAATTCTATATTACGGAATAGCGATAGGGCGCGAGGGCTTTCTCTGGCGCGAAGCTTCGCAAATGAGCGAAAATGCGATTGCCAATCTGATGCCCCACGCGCAGGCAACCACTGGTACGTTATTCGTCTGCAACGTGCCCTCGGCGTGGACACCCTCTGGCGCATTCAGCGGCAAACCGCTATTTGCTTATGCACTCCAAAATGCACTTGCCATGCGCTCACCCCAATCATTGCAAACTGAAATTGCAATGGTGAATCACGTCTGGCTGACAGGTGATTTTGCGTATCGCATCCACAGGACAAATACGGGGTTTGATCTGGCGATCGAAAAAGGTGGCTTCTTTTCGTTTCACAGCAAAGGACAGGGACAAACACCGCCTTTTGAAATTGTCCAAACGTGGGGCCGTGTAACGGTACACGCAACCGATTCCCTCTCAATCGCGTTGAATATGCAACCGGGGGATCACGTGGTAATTTATAACAAAGGTAAATTTGAGAAATTGTGGCCATAAAAAAGGTACGATCGTGAAAGTTTTCTGGCACAGCATTCCTGCAATCACTTTGCTAATCGCGACGAGCATCGCACATGCGGGAGATGTGCGCGTGGTGGCAACGGGTGAAAACTGGGTGGAAATTTTAGTAGATACATCCGATCTATCTGTCACCTCAGAATCTCCTTATGATCGCATAGACGTACCGGGATGGATGTGGTTGCACCAGCCAGGAGCACCAGCTATACCCGTGCGCGGCGCAACACTCGGCATGCCTTATGGCTCTCGCGCGGTCGTTCAAGTACTCGATGCAGACTATGAGGAAATAGACGGTCTGGACTTGATACCCGTGCCACAAATACAGTTGTTGGGATCTGAACAACATCCATTTTCGAGATCGGCCTATCAGAGGGACCAGACAATTTACGACACGCCGGGATTTTATCCCGGAGCAGAAGCCGTTATCGCGCACACGGGCATCTTGCGCGATCAACAAATCGCGATTCTGTCATTGCGTCCAGTGCAGTATGACCCCGTCCAGCGCAGACTTCGGATTGCGCGACAGTTGCGCTTACGCGTGTTATTTATCGCAGGTACAACGCGCCCCCCCATTCGGCTTTTGAGGGACACTGACGATTTTGAGCCCATCTATCAAAAGGGACTGCTTAACCCCGAACAGGCGCGCTTCTGGCGCGGACGGCGCATTCGCGCGACAAAACGCGTGCAGGATTGGTACGATCCCACGACCATGTACTACAAGATCAGAATTTTTGAAGATGGTCTCTACCGATTGGATACGCGCTGGTTTTCCGAATCCGGCATTGTGTTGGCACCGGGAGATTTGGATCGATTGCAGATATTTTTAGACGGGGAAGAAATCCCGCTACTCATCGAAGATGGCAGAGACGGCGTATTAGATGAGGGCGATGGGGTGCTATTTTGGGGCGCATTTCGGCGCGCCCCAAACCGAGATTTTGAAAGTGATTACGGTGCAGAGCGCGTCTATTTCCTGCGTATTGGTCGAGAATCTGGCACGCGATATACACACGTTGAGGGTACATCTACCAGTGAAATTTTGACACGTTTCTGGTCGCGCAAACACGTTGAAATCGATTCAATTTATGAAGCCCTGGGACATGCGCGAAATGCCAACCGCGATCACTGGTTCTGGCAACGCACCGCATCCCCGTCGCGCCCAGGCGATATGCCCACAGATGTCGTAATGCCCGTGCCTTTGCCGGGGCTAACACGCGAAGCAAGTGGCAACGCACAAATTCGCCTGGGCATGCATTCGTTGACCCTGAACCAGAACATAAATCCCGATCACTATGCTGTCATACAAATTCAGGATGGTCCGATCATCGCAGAAGAGCGCTGGGATGGGCAGGACGCCCATATCGCGACGGGCACAGTACCTGTATCGGCATTGTCAGATACCACTTATGTGGTATTGCGAACGCCCGGCGACCCCTCGTTTCCACTTGAACCGATTCCCTACGTCGATCACGTGTATTTCAACTGGGTGGAGATTACCTATCCGCGGCGTTTTGAGGCCATAGATGGTATGCTGCATTTTAACCCGGGTATTATACTTACGCCACGCGCGATCACTATTCCCAATCTTGAACACGAACGGGTTATAGTCTTGAATTTGGACAAGAACAAGATCATCGGCACGGTACGAGGTAGCGGGGGAATTCGGTTTGAGATTTCTGAAGGCGGCGATTTTGTCGCGGTGGATGAAACAGCAATAAAAACACCCGAACGCGCAGAACGCGATATACCTCATGATTTGCGCGGATTCTCCGGCGCGGATTACATAATTATTTCGGGTGCAGATTTTATGGATGCAGCTGAGCGTTTGGCTGCACACCGGCAAGCACCGGAATTATCGACACTGGTGGTCAATGTAGCCGATGTATATGACGAATTTTCCTTTGGACAAGTTGATGCCGAGGCCATTCGCCGTTTTGTACAATACGGATTTCACACCTGGACAAAACGTCCCATGTACGTCTTATTGCTCGGGGAATTCAGCTTTGATTATCGCAATATATTTGGAGAAAATCGGATCGCGCGTCACAACCTCGTACCGGGCATGCCCTTTCAATCTCCCAACCGCGGTCTGGCATTTACCGATGAGTTTTTTGGGCGGGTGGATGATGATTTGTTTATGGATGTATTGGTAGGGCGGTTTTCCGTACGCCGCGCATCGCAGGCCAATACAGTTGTGCGAAAAGTAATCGCTTATGACGAAACACCGCCAGCACAGTGGCACAACCGCATCCTGCTAATGGCAAATTGGGATGCACAGGGGGGGACGTACAAATTTATCGCGCCGAGTGATACGCTGGCAACAATTACGCACGCTATCGGGCTGGAGAATTTCAAGGTATATCACGACGCAGATACACCGCCCGAACCCAATGCCTCATCCCGCGAAGTTATTCGGCAGATCAATGAGGGGCGTCTGATTGTAAATTTTATGGGACATGGCAGTGCCTCATCGATGTCCAAATTTATTGCCGGAACATTTCAGCGAGGGGCGTTCGATTACATGAGCCAAATACGAAACCGCGAACGCCTACCCCTATTTATCGGAATGTCGTGTCTAAATGGCTTGTACTGGGATCCGCGCATCATAAGTTTGGCCGAAGAAATGACCAACAAACCCGATGGCGGTGCAATAGCATACATATCCGCGTCTTCTCTCTCTTTTATTCGCATTAACAACCAGCTCAACACCGCGCTATTCCGGCACATATTTGAAAATGGCGAACTGGCTTTCGGAAAGAGCCTCGCACTGGGCAAAATGACCGAACTCGCGGTTCTCCCTTCGAGTGAACTGGGATTAGTGGGGATGAATTTGATCGGCGATCCCGCACAACAAATCGCAGTGCCACAAAATCCGGATTTTGTACTTGGCGATACGGCGTTGCAGTTGGACCAGCAAGGCGAACTGACTACGGAAGACTCGGTTCGGGTGACACTTCGCGTAGATAATTGGGGTATTCTGCCCAAACGCAGCGTGGATATCATCCTGATTGACCGCAACCTTGATTCCGCCGCGGTTGATACCCTGTTCAGGGCGGCTTTATCGCCTTTTGGAACACGCGACAGTGTGACAGTACTCTGGCGTCTCAAAAATCGCGCCGGACGCCATATCTTAGAAGCGATAGCCGACCCCGCCAATGCGATTGTCGAAGGCGATGAAACAAATAATCGGACAGCAATAGAAATTGATGTCTTAGGCGCATTATCGGCTGTACAGCTCTTGCCATTGCCAAGTCAGACCGTCGCAAATGCCCAGACGGTATTGGGCGTGCGGTCTGGAGAAGACCAGTTCCATCTAACAGGAGAATTTGAGCTGAATAGATCTGGTGACTTTCAAGACCCTGCGACAATAAGCTCGGGCAGCGTGGCCGCCGCCGAGGGCATCATTTTTTGGCGACCAACGGGTTTGCGCGCGGGAACTTATTTTTGGCGCGCTCGATTATCCGATGGACAGATAACGGGCCCCTGGTCCGATGTGCGACATTTTGTAGTGACATTCTCTGTACCCGGGCGGCAGGTGGTGTGGCAGCAAGACGGTACTATTGCATTATCGCGCGGCACAGGCGAAGATGTCGTGTTATCTGATGACGGTACTGTGGGGCGCACCATGTCCCCACCGCCGATCCGGTTCAATGATGCCGAAGCTTCTTTTTTGAGCGAAGGTGTGGCAGGCTCAGCTGTTTTGTGTACGGACGGAACATATCTGTATGTGAAGCGATTCTATTCACCGCAAGACTTATATCCAGGCAGTGATGTATTCGCGCGTATTGGCACGGGATTCAACGGCACAGTAGCGGGACAAAATTACGGGATCGTGACCGAAACACCTGTCCAGAGTATTTCTGCGACATTTCACAGCGATGGGTTTATTTATTCCGAACACCGTACAGCGCGCTCTGTACTGCGGATTTCGCCCGTCACTGGACAAATCGATACCGTTGAAGTACCCGGCCGCTTGCTGGATTTGTTCCGCGGATTGCCATTTGATGCCCATGCACTGATTACCTCTGACGGCGAGTTTATCTACAACGTATCCGCAGGCGTCAATGGCGTGCGGCGCGGAGGGTGGTCCGTGCGCGTCTTTGACCCGGCCAATGACTGGCGCATCGTGCGACAATTTGCCGTACCGCCAACAGAAACGGGATTTGGCTATCTGCACACAGATGGCGCGATTGCCGATGGGCAGTTTATCTACTTAATCGAATATGGCACGGGATTGACGCACCGCGTGCGCGTGGTAGATGCACACACCGGGGCATTTGTGGAAGAATTTGAAAGCGATCAAGCGCAGACAGATATTTTGGGCGGACAATTTGATTGGGTGAACAATGTTGTGTGGTTGGGACAATTGAAAGGAGGCATGGTATATCGATATCCGGGGCAGCGCCTGCCCGAATTTGGCACCTTAACATCTGAACCGATTGGACC
>JAJEAX010000037.1 GCA_022822565.1 Candidatus Latescibacterota bacterium | reverse complement strand
TCTGCGAGAAGTCTGCGGAATGAATGCCCGTTAAACTGATGAGTTACATGCTGTAGGACCTCTCTAATTAGCCCGAGCCGTTCATTAGTTGAGCGTTCACCATAAGGGGAGTCTAATTTGAAATCGTAGGGAAATACCTCGTTAGATATGCCTCCGTTTGTGGCTACATCCCAGGTTATCGGAATATCGACAAAATGTCGTCCGTGTTCATGCCAGTGATCCCCTCCCAGTAGGTCTCCGTCTCCGCTTTTACCTTCTCGAAACACATTTCGCAATGACTCCTCATCTAATATGCCACTATATCGATATTGCCAACTTTGGCTGTCGATTTTGTCCTTACTGCATAATGCTTCAACCAAATCCAGGAGGTGTGATTTCCCAGAGTTATTACGTCCAATGATGATGTTGATCGGCTTGATTGTGTCGAATCCAGCCCACTCTTTTTTGAAACAACTATGTCCCTCGAAGTGTATGGAATCAATATTCACTGTGGTCGTTCCTTACGCACGTCATTTTGTAGGTTATGGTGCCAGTGATGAGGGCAGTTCGATACCCTAATTTCTGAGTGTATCGTACATTGTATAGACTGTCAACGATTATTTATAATTTGATGTCCAACTCGTCTATATTGGTAGGGAATCGCTACTTTTGCTTTAGGACATAGAGCAGGAGTTTTTTTCGCATTGACACGCGGGGTTCTGTCGTCTATTATGCGAGGGGTTTTTTCAGGAGGGATATGCAATGCAGAGTAAGATATTGGGCAGAACGGGGTTGGAGGTTCCAATCGTAAGTTTTGGCACGGCATTTCTCGCTCGTGTGATGGGGGCAGATGGTCATTTTTTGCCGGGCGTCGATGAAGATGTGGGGGTAGAGAATGTGGTGGCTGCTATTGAGGCTGGGTGTACGCTGGTCGATACAGCGCCGCTTTACGGGAATACCGCGAGTGAGAAAATTATTGGTCGCGCGTTGCGCGAACGCCCCGATCTGGCCGAAAAGTGTACGGTGACGACAAAAGTGGGAAGGTCGGGAAGTGAATACGATTTCTCTTTCGATGGGGTGATGCAGCAGGTGGAAGACAGCCAGGAGCGGTTGGGGCTGGATGCGTTTGACGTGTTGTACATTCACGACCCGATGGATTTTCCCATGCAACAGGTAATGGCAAAAGATGGCGCGCTTGGGGCGTTGCGAAAATTGCAGGATGAGGGTGTGGTGCGGTTTGTCGGTATTGCGGCTAATGATCCCGATTCAAATGGTCCGTACATTGATACGGGTGAGTTTGATGCCTCGGTGGTTCCCGATGCGTGGAGTTTGTTGAACCGCGCGGCGGATACATTCATTTTTCCCGGGGCTGAAAAACACAATGTGGGGATTGCGCTTGCTACGCCTCTGGAACGCGGTTTGCTGGCGACGGGACCCTTGCCCGGGCATTCTTATGTGAATCGCAATTTTAGTCAGGCAGTTTTGGATCGCGTTGGGAGGATAAAAGCGCTTTGCGGCGATTATGGCATTCCACTGGTGGCGGCATCGCTGCAGTGGTGTACAAGACATCCGTTGATTGCAACGGCGATTTGCGGGGGGCGAAACAAGGCGGAGACCATTCAAAATGCCGAGGCTGGTCGTATTGAAATTCCCGAAGCGTTTTGGGATGATTTGGAACCGTTGATCCAGGATTGGGATCAGGGGCATGTGGTGAAAGTCGGGAAAAGCAACCACAGATGAACACAGATAAACACCGATAAAAGGTGAAATACAAAATGTAGGGGCGGGTTTCGAGCGATGTACAACTGCGACAGCAGTTCAACCCGCCCGTAGGGCAAAAAATATTCGCCCATTTTCAGGCTATTTTTTACAGGAGATTACCATGACAGAGCAGGCTATTTTGAAGGAGTTGGAGAATTTCGATACGCCGTCTATTACAAATGTGGTGGCGACTTATCCGAATAATCCGTTGTGTTTGGGACTGTATAATCCGTGGGTTGAGAACTGGTACACGGATCAGACGATTAAGTGTATGTATCCAGAACTCGGTGCGCGGTGCGGGTATGCTGTGACGTGTACTTTTGGGTTGCCAGATGCAGGATTTAGCCGGTTGTCATTTATGGATGTGGCTGAGGCGCTGGATGCGTCGCCAAAGCCGACGGTACTGGCACTGGAGCAGAAGTTTCCGCCGGAGATTGCGGGTAAGGTGGGGCTTGCGGGCGGCAATATGACGACGACGATGAAAGCGCTGGGGTGCGTGGGATGCGTGTCAAATGGGCCGTCGAGAGATATCGATGAGATCCGTCCGATGGAATTTCAGTATTTGCTGACGGGTATATCGCCGGGCCATGGCGATCAGGCTGTACAGGCGGTGAATGTGCCGGTGTCGATTTGCGGCATGGATGTTGCGCCTGGCGAGATTATTCACATGGATGAAAATGGCGCGGTTAAGTTTCCAGCAGATCGAATGGCAGAGGTGCTGGAAAATGTGAAAGAACTGATCGCTGGGGAAGAGGCACTTCAAGAGCGCGTTGTGAAGGCGACCAATATTGACGAGTTGCGCGCGGCTTATCGCGGTGAAGAATACGGAGAAGATGAGGAAAAATAAATGGAAAAGATCAAGGCGGGTATTATTGGGTTTGGGCGGGTGGCTGGCGGTCATCTGAGAACGATGCGCGAGACGGGATTGTACGATGTGGTGGGGGTGTGCGATATTACGGAATCCAGGCGGGAAGAGGCGGTTGCCGAGGGCCTGCGTGCGACCGGTAATCTCGATGAATTTCTCGGCTGGGATATCGAACTGGTTTTGATTGCGACGCATTCGGCAGCGCATTATGCGGACGCGCTCAAGGTGGCGGCGGCGAAGAAGCACATGTTGATTGAAAAGCCGATGTCACTGACCGGGCCAGAGGCCGAGGAAATGGTGCAGGCTGCCAAAGATAATGGCGTGGTGTTGACGATGCACCACAATCGGCATTACGATCGCGATTATTGTCTGGTGAAGCACGCGGTTTTAGATGGCGCCGTCGGCGAGATTGTTGCGCTTGAGAATCGCACGATGGGGGCGCGTCCCGCTGTGGGTTTTGGCGTGCCCGATTACAATCAGCAATGGCGCGTGACAGCCGCAGCGGGTGGGGGAACTTTGCTGGATTTTGGTCCACATTGGGTCGAGCAGGTTATCGATTTGATGTCGGGTCACAAGGTGGTATCGGTATTTGCGGATGTGCGGCATACGAAGTGGGGTGATTCAGACGATTTGTTCGATATTGTGATGGTGTTTGACAATGGGGTGCGCGCGCGTGCTGCCAAGGCGGATATTTCTTTTTATTCTTTGCCGTATAAGTGGGTTGTTTTGGGCACGGAAGCTACGCTTGTGTGCGAACGTGGGGGAGGTAATGAGGTTACGGTCTATGGTGAAGATTCTGAGGAAGTGCGTACGGATGCGGTGCCACGCGAAAATTTGCACGCGAATATCGCGCGGCATTTGCGCGAGGGCGAGGACCTGATTATTACTGCGGAACACGGTTTGCGGGTGATGCAGGTGTTGCACGCTGCACGCGAGTCGGGTGCTTCTGGCAAGAGTGTGGATGTGGAGATTTAATGGAAATGGGCAAACCTAATATTATTTTTATTTTGTTGGACGATTACGGATGGGCAGACTCGAGGTGTTACGGAAGTGAATTTTACGAGACGCCCAATTTGGACCGGTTGTGTGCCGAGGGGATGAAGTTTACGGATGCGTACGCGTCGTGTCCGGTGTGTTCGCCAACGCGCGCGAGTGTGATGAGTGGCAAATATCCCGCGCGGGTTGGGGTGACGAATTTTATCGATTGGAGCGGGAGAAATCATCCCAATCGCGGCAAATTAATCGACGTGCCCTATTTCAGGTATTTGCCCCATGAAGAGCGCACGGTTGCACAGGCGATGAAGGATGGGGGATATGCGACCTGGCATGTTGGCAAATGGCATTTGGGGGGACCTGGATTTTATCCCGATGAACACGGGTTTGAGGTGAATGTTGGCGGATGCGAACACGGTTCTCCAGGGCGTGGGGGTTATTTTAGTCCGTGGACGATTCCGGTGCTGGACGATGTGGATGTGCCGGAAGGCACGTATTTGACGGATTATTTGACGGATCGCGTCATAGGCTTGATCGAGAACCGCGACGATCGGCCGTTTTTCCTGAATTTGTGGTATTATACGGTGCATACGCCCATTCAGGCGAAACGGGAAAAGATCGAGAAGTACGAAGAGAAAGCAAGGGCAATGGGTCTGGATAAAATTGAGCCGTTTGAAGAGGGCGATTTTTTCCCGGGAGCACACAAAAAGGATGGGCGCATTACGCGGCGGACGGTGCAGTCCGATCCAGTTTACGCTGCGATGATCGAGAGCATGGATGAGAGTGTGGGGCGCATTTTGGACGCGCTGGAAGAAGCGGGCATTGCCGATAATACCGCGATCGTGTTTACCTCAGATAATGGTGGGCTGGCTACGAGCGAAGGCTCGCCAACGTGCAATGCGCCACTCGCCGAGGGTAAGGGCTGGATGTATGAGGGCGGAACGCGGGAACCGCTGATTGTCAAATGGCCCGGTGTGACACCGGCGGGGTCTGTTTGCGATGTTCCTGTGACGAGTACGGATTATTATCCTACGATACTGGAAATGGCAGGTCTGGATTTGATTCCCGAACAGCATTGCGATGGGGTGAGTATAGTGCCTTTGCTAAAGGGAGGCGATCTGGCGCGCGATGCGATTTTCTGGCATTTCCCGCATTATGGCAATCAGGGAGGGACGCCTGGATCTTCTGTTCGGGCGGGGGATTATAAGTTGATCGAGTTTTTTGAATCCGGGCATGTGGAATTGTACAATTTGCGAGAAGATATTGGCGAGGCGCATGACCTGTCAGATGAATTGCCCGATGTACGAGATCGGTTGCACGGACTTTTGAAGGGATGGCAGGGGGAGATCGAAGCCAAAATTCCCGAGAAGAATCCAGATTTTGAGCCGTGGCAGGAAAGGCCGGTTTGGGAGACAAATCGCGGTCGATAGTTACACTTTGAGGGGGTATGATTATGGACGATTCTATTAAGGTTGCGGTAGTGACCGGCGGCCACCGTTTTGATGTGCCGAATTTTCACGGGTTGTTTCGCAATCTTGAAGGCGTAGATGCTTATATTCAGTCTCTGGAGGATTTTGCCTCGCCACGAGCAGAGGAGCGCGATTTCTACGATGCGGTTGTGTTTTACAATATGCACAAGGAAGGTCCGACAGATGAGAACCGTCCTGGGTGGATGGGGAGACCGCTAAGCGCGCTGGAGTCCTGGCTGGAAACGGGCAAGGGTATGGTGTTGTTGCACCACGCGATTCTGGCATTTCCCGATTGGGATCCCTGGGTGCAGATGGCCGGTGTTGTCGCGGGGTCGTTTGAGTCGTTTAGCCACGATGAGGTGATGCGGATTGCGGTAGAGGATGGGGATCATCCGATTACGCGAGGGATGTCCGATTGGGAGATGATCGATGAGACTTATGTGATGGGTGAACCGGATTCGGATAGTCATTTGCTATTGACGACAGATCATCCGGCGTGTATGAAGTCGATTGGCTGGACGCGACAACACAATGGTACGCGGGTGTTTTGCTTTCAGAGCGGGCACGACAATCAGACGTGGAAGGATGAAAATTTTCAGTCGGTGTTAATGCGGGGTATTCAGTGGGTCAGCGGGAAAATCTAAAGCATCCACAGATGGACGCAGATAGACGCAGATGAAAGTCAAAAGCAAGGGCTGGCAAGTGAACCCGGATATGTAGGGGCGATCCCACTGGGTCGCCCGCCAGTGGTGCGAAAAGGAGGGTCGAGATGGCTGATACCAGGGTGGAGAACGAAGTTGTAGATGGCGTTGCTCGGGATGAAAGTGGCGAGTGGCAGCCCGCAAAACGCCCGGAGCCTGCGCCGATTTTTGCATGGCCTCCGCGTCCTGTTGAGGCGCTGAAGTGGATGTTCGGTTTTCCGGGCTATTTGTGGCCCTGGAATGCGATTTATATGCTTATTGCCATTGGCACATGGCTTTATTTGCAACCCGCGCTCGAGCGCTGTGTGGAATTCCGCGTGGATTGGATTGCCGAGATGTTCGTGCGCAATATTGCGATGCTTATCGTCATTGCAGGCGCGTGGCATGTGTATTTCTACAGGTTCAAGGCGCAGGGCACGCGGTATAAATACACGTCGAAATGGCTCGCGACATCGAACCGCAAATTTTTGTGGGGCAATCAACTGCGCGATAATATTTTTTGGAGTTGTGTGAGCGGGGGGACGATCTGGACGGCTTATGAAGTGGTTTCTATGTGGGCATTTGCCAATGAAATAATTCCCTATGTCGATTGGCGCACAGAACCGGTTTATTTTGTGGCGTTGCTGTGCGGTATTCAGTTCTGGCGGCTTTTCCATTTTTATTGGGTTCACCGCCTGACCCATTGGAAACCCCTGTACAAGTCCGCGCACTATTTGCATCACAAGAATATCAATATCGGGCCGTGGTCCGGGCTGGCTATGCACCCGATTGAGCATTTGTTGTATTTTAGCTGTATTTTGATTCACTGGGTGGTGCCATCCCATCCGATTCACATGTTGATGAATGCACAACATGCGGCGTTTACACCGGCGCAGGGGCATGTGGGGTTTGATAAAATTGAGGTGGGAAGCAGTGACAGAATGCCCGCGGCGTCGTTTTTTCACCAGTTGCATCACCGCTATTTTGAGTGCAATTACGGAGAGAATGATTTTCCGTTCGATTACTGGTTCGGGACGTTTCACGATGGGTCGCCAGAATCGCACGCCAGTATGCGCGCGAAGCGCAAGGCGGTGCATCAGATTTAATTATTCGGGGAAATGCAGGGTGTTTACAACCGGGGCTTGCGGATGTGCTGCAGGTCCCGGTTTTGCGTTTTCGGAGCTTTAAAATTTTTTTGTTGGATTGGGCAAAAAATTGGCGTACTATAACGTAGAGACAAACCCCAATCTTCCAAAAGGAGGTCAGAGATGGACCGGGAAGAAATGAGCAATGAAGAGAATTATGCATTTGATGTCGCCGGATATTTGCATGTCCCAGGGGTGTTGAGTCGTGGGGAAGTCGAGGCTTTGAACAGGGCATTGGACGAGGAGAGTGCGTCTGAAGGCATGCTGGGCTGGGAGGCACCCCAGCGGGATCTGTTTCGAGATTTGCTGGTGCATCCGCAACTGGTGTGGTATTTGAATCAGATTATCGGACATGGGTTCCGACTGGATCAGGCGCCCCGGTTGCTGGGTAGCCGGGAGGGGGAGGTCGGGCAGGGTCTGGTGGGTGGAGATGAGCCTCGGAATCCATCCCGGGCGTATTTTATTCAAAATGGTCGCCGGTCGTGCCAGGGAGTGAAGGCGATCTGGGTGCTGGAGGATGTGGAGGAGGGAGATGGCGGGCTGGTGATGGTTCAGGCGAGTCACAAGAGCAATGTGGAAACGCCCGAGGATCTGGCGACCGGACAGGACGATATGGAACTGGTGAAACAGCCGGTGCTGAAGGCGGGCGATTTGTTTTTGCTGGCTGAGACTGCGTTGCAGGGGATGCGCCCGTGGACGGGTTCGCCGAGACGGCTGTTGACTTACTGGTATGCGGGACGGGCGGTCATCCAGTCGAATGGACCGGGACCGGGTGCTGAGACCGAGACACGACCCGGGTGGACGGAGAGTGCGTCTCCCGAACAGAAGGCGGTGATGTACAGGCCGGGATCTAAGGGGTCTAATCCGCCGCCGGTGCTGAATACCGATGGCGAAAAGACGTGGGTGGAGGAGAGTTCTGAGGTGATTCATCCTTCGATTTATATTCGGGATCCAAATTCAAAAATTGATGAGAAGGAATTTTATTTTTGGGATTTGAATGGGTATCTGGTGGTGCGCGGGGTGATGGATGAGGAATGGCTGGAAAAGGCGAATGAGGCGGTGGATAAATTCCAGGATCGGATTGAGGTTGGTGCAGAACTGGCGCGAGGGTCGAAGAGTCAGGCTGGGACGGGGCGGCCATTATTGCCGGGTCTGGTGGATTTGCCCGCGCCTTATTACGAGCCGTTTCGACGCATGATTGCCCATCCCGCTGTGGTGCATCGGCTGAATTGGATGGGAGCCAGCGGGTATCGCACGGGCGGTGGTACGGTGTTTTGCGCTGTGCAAGGGACGTCGGGCCACGCGTTGCACGATGGGAATGAGCCGATGAGTCCGTCGCGGGGCTACCAGTTTAAGAATGGGCGGAGTTATTGCGAGACGGTGACGATTACGTGGCAGTTGCGAGATGTGGAGCCGGGTCTGGGCGGGTTTGCCTGTGTGCCGGGTTCTCATAAGACGCAGTATTCGATGCCTCCTGGAATTCGCACCTGCGACGAGACGATGGGGCTGGTGGTGCAGCCAGCGATGAAAGCGGGAGATGTGTTGTTTTTTATGGATGGTGGGTGTACACACGGCGCGCTGGCGTGGAAAAATCCGATTCCCAGACGGGGAGTGCTGGTTAAATATCAGTCCAAAAATTCCAACTGGGGCGGTGGCGTGATCGATCCCCAGGAGCGCTGGGGCGATATGGTGGAGGATATGACTGAGGAACAGTTTGCTGTTATGCGCGGTCCGGAACGCGATGGACGGGATCGCACGGTGCCCAGGTTGGCCGTGCACGATGGGCAGGTGCATGTGTCGTACGATCCAGAGGGGGATAAGTATGCGGCTTCTTAT
>JAJEAX010000196.1 GCA_022822565.1 Candidatus Latescibacterota bacterium | reverse complement strand
TTTCAGCAAAGGCAACGTCTTTTGCTGGTCATAGCAAGACAGCGATTCTTTGCCATTCTCATAGGCTTGTATCCGAGCGGCAATAAGCTGGTTATATAGTATGCGACATTCGTCAATATGTGCCAGCAAGATATTCTCTTGCTTTTTCGTTGGTCGCAATCTGTATTTAAAGGACTTAACCATAATTAAAATATACACTTATGTATCATTTTGTCAAGCGATATGGCAACGCTCATATACCCCCTGAAAGAATCAATCAGGGGTAAGAAAGGAAGCCCTTCGCCATGCGACCCACGCCTAAAGGACGTGGGATATAAGGGCTGTAAGGTAAACCAGTTATCATCACTCTTGCCGAGCGTCGCCTAAATAGGACGCAAATATCGTGAAAACATTACTCTTAATTTGTGCTGAAAGTAAAGTACAAGTTTCTCGCCAATTTATCAACGCGGCAATTGACGCCAAAATCGCCGATCAGGTAGTAGCCACTTCTTTTGATAAATTGGAAGAAAGCGTGCGTACCGCTGAAGGAAGCGATCAAATTCTCATCTTCCCCGCCCTCATCACCCTGCCCGATGCACTGCGCGAAAACCTGTTACAACGCATCGCATCTCTCCAAACTGAAAACCCGCAAACACGCATCCTCCTCACCAACCCATTGGGCGGTGACCCCCGCTTATTCGACATGATCCAAGATCGCATGGCAGCCGCACTAAAAAGCACGCAAAACACACCTATATTGAAAATAGAAACACCGAATACCTCTCGAACCCTCGACTTTGAAAACTTCGCCACACTACCCAATCAGATCGCCGATATAAGCACACTCGTCCCCGACCGTCAGGGACAGGGCGTTTGGGTACGCGAAGTATTGGACCACACACCCAATGCAGACGCAATCTTTTACGCAGACGCCGACCGTTTTTCCGCCACCGTCGATCTCGCCCTCGTCCGGGAACAAGGACTATTCATCTACGGACTGGAAGGACAACCCCTGCCCGCCAGCTATGGCGGACCTCTGCGACTGATCATTCCCGGACACGACGACCGCTGTGCAAATGTAAAAGGCGTAGCGCGGGTCGAAATCGTATTGAGATAGCCAACGTCAGCCCGCCATTTTTACCAGGAGAAAACACACCATGTCACTGACACAAAATCAAATTAATCAGTATCGCGATAGGGGATTTTTGATCGCGGAAAATGTATTAGATGACGCGGCCTTTGAACCGATTGAACACGCTTATGACGTATTGATCAACCAAAAGGCGCAAGAGCTATTGGAAGAAGGGGCGATCTCATCCGTACATGCTGACAAATCCTTCAGCCATCGGCTGGCTGCAATCGCCCGGGAATTAGACAATGAGGGATATGACGCGCTGCGCAGTTTTGCAGGTGGATTCGACATCATGCGCGCGCGTGTAAAACCGATGTTCGACATCTTCTTCAACAAACAATTATTATCCGCCGTCGAAAGCCTCATAGGACCAGAAATAACACTGAGTCCAATCCAGCATTTCCGTCCCTACTTGCCCGCGCGCGAAACACAACCCGGACAGGTACCCTGGCATCAGGACCAGGGCGTAACAAAAGAAGAAGCGGACATCTCGGAAATCATAACCTGTTGGATACCACTCGTAGATGTAACGCCAGAACGCGGATGCCTACAGGTATTGCCCGGTGTAGTACCCCTGGGCCTGCTCGAACACCAGCGCGAAGGCGGCACCATGATCAAACCCATGTACATGCCGGAAATCGAACCCGTAAACTGCATCATGAAACGCGGCGACGTACTCATGATGAGTGCGTACACCCCGCACAGAGGCCAGCCAAACCGCGCAAATCTGGTACGCTGGAGCATGGACCTGCGATTCCAAAAAACGGGCACACCTACAGGACGCCCATTCTGGCCCGAATTTATCGTCCAGAGCAAAGAAAATCCCGCATCTGTCCAAAACAGCTTTGACGAATGGTGCATGCGGTGGATAACGGACATGCGGGAGAGCAAGGGAACCCATCTGCATCGGGTGTAGGGAATTAGGAATTAAGAAGTTGTTTTAAAACCAAAAGCAACCACCGATGAACACCGATAAACACCGATAAAAGGCCCCTTCACAGCCCCTCTTTTTCATCTGCGTTCATCTGCGTTCATCTGCGTTCATCTGCGGATCACGCTTCAAACGGAATATCATCCGCATTAAAAACCTGCGTGCGTTTCATCATGCGGCGTTCCGATGGCGGAAAGGGTTCGCGGCGATGCATCGTGGGACGGTTATCCCACATCACAAGATCGCCGACCTGCCATATATGAGTCCATAAAAATTCGGGATGGGCGGCGTGCTCAAAAAGCGCCTTGAGAAGCGCGTCGCTTTCATCGGCAGGCATATCGAGAATATATTTGGTCAGATGGGGACCGGCATAGAGCGACTTGCGCCCGGTCTCCGGATGGGTGCGCACGACCGGATGGTCAACGCGCTCGGGTGGGTTTTGTTCTTCAACATAATGACGATGCACGGCTCGCAATCCCGTGAGCCGTTTTTTTATATCTTCATCTAACGCTTCATACGCGGCATAACAATTGCACCACTGGGTATTGCCCCCTGTACTGGGAATCTCAAGCGCATAGAGAACGGAAATCGTGCCCGGTCGCTTGAGATACGACAAATCGGAGTGAAAGCTAACCTCCCCGTCGCCCAAAGCACCGATGGGTTGACCGTTCTCTTCAATATTGGAAACAATGAAAATCTCTTTGTGTTCCCGGTCGAGTTGTTTGCGAACGTGTTCTACCGCGCGACCAAAATAATTGGTAAAGCGAATCTGATCTTCCTCGCTCAAATCCTGATCGCGAAAATACACAACACAGTAATCGAGCAACGCCTGGCGAATCGCCTGAACGGCATCATCATCGAGTGCTTGCGAAAGATCAAGCCCCTGAATTTCTGCGCCCAGCGCACCGCCAGAAGGAATAACTTGCATCATTCGTACCACCTCATCTATCCGGCCATTTATACGCGACCTTTGCATTCTTCCAAAAATACTTCTCCAGCACCGCATCACCCTTTTGAGAAAAATAATCATACACAAGGCGTTGCGCCTCAGCCGGGGTGCGCTTGCTGCGTTCGAGAACCGGCCAATCACTCCCGTAAATCACGCGATCTTCACCAAAAAGCTGCCAGAGCGCATCGAGCAAATAGACATAAAAATCGGGATCTGTGGGCGCTGGAACAACCTGACAGCGCAAATCCATCAAACCCGACACCTTGCAAAAAATATTGGGCTGTTCCGCGGCGTTTTGCATAAGCTCCAAATGCTCGGGCGCAATGGGCTTGCCATCTGCTGGAACATTGCCGCAGTGATTGATCACAATGCGGAGATCGGGCAATCGACGCGCGATCTCCACAACCGCATCGCTGATCCCCGAATCGAGTTCGAGATCGTGCTCGACGAGCTTTTCAAAAGCACCTGCCATCTCGCCCAAATCTTCGCGCTCCCAGGGATGGGTGCGCGGGCGAATACCCAAAAAGAGCGGATTGGGAGACAGGCGATTGAGATGATCGCCAAAATCCTCAGCACGCGGATCGAGATTGCCAACCAGCCCCACGATAAACGGATCATCCTCAATCACATCGAGCACCCATTGGTTATCTTCAACCCATGTACTCGCCTCGACAATAATAGCTCCCGTAACACCTTCAGACGCAACCAGTGCTCTGTAGTCTTCGGGCATAACCCGGCGATAAATCTCGTCATCGGGATCGGGAAAGGGCACCCCCTCTGGACGAGTGGGATCGTAAATATGAATATGCGTATCGATAATCATCCATCACTCCTCTATAATACAATTTCTTCTTCTATGTCCATATGATCGCGCAATCGCCCAAGCGCGCGGTCTTTGAGCTGGCGCACGCGCTCGCGGCTAATGTGAAAACGCTTGCCCACTTGCTCCAGCGATTCTGCGTTATCGACATCCAGGCCAAAATAGCGATTGATAATCTCGGCTTCGCGTTCGGGCAAATCGGCCAGCCCCTTGTGCAAAAGATCGCGCAACCGGTTGGCGTGTACATCCTCATCTGGCTGGGGTGCATCGTCGGGAACAACATCGGCAAACTGACGGTCACCATCTTCATATACTGGCCTGTCGAGTGAGACAGATGCCAGGCTCGTTTGAAGTGCCTTGCGCACCCGTCGAGTTGAAAAATCGGTTTCTGAAGCCAACTCGTCAACCGTGGGAACGCGACCGTATGCTTGTGAAAGTGCGGCAGACACTTTGTTGAGCACATCGCGATCATCTATTTGATTGACCGGAAACGCAATCGGATGCGTCTGCCGATTGAGAGCAGAGAGCATGGCCTGACGAATCCACCACACCGCATAAGTGATAAATTTGTACCCGCGCTCTGGATCATAGGTTTGGGTAGCGCGTATAAGACCCATATTGCCCTCGGCAATAAGATCGGAAAGGGGCAACCCGCGCCCCGTGTATTCGCCAGCCACGCGCACAACAAAACGCAAATTGGCTGTAATGAGATGATTCAGCGCCTTTTGATCGCCCTTGCGCGCGGCATTTATAGCTTTGACCTCGTCTTCGCGGGAAAGAGGGGTGTATTTGCGAATATCGCGCAAATAAAGATCTGTAAGCTGTGCCTGCGAAGAATCCCCCAAAGGGGAATCGCTTCCCGTTAGGGCCTGTCCCGTAGTATTTTTATACGGGAAATCTACTGATTTCTTTAATTCTTTTTTCATAGTTTTAATTCCAGTGTCTCGACAGTTGATGGGGAGTGAAAAAATGGTACGGACTGACACGTCGGTTGGTTGAGCGTTTGACACGCTGGACAAAGACGCTCTTCAACTCTGAGATCACAGGGCAAACACGCGCAGATACTGGCTATGGTTTGGGTCAGCGTTTTGCGTATGTGCTTGTAGTGTTCAATCTGTTCTTCAACCTCTTTAAGGCGTTCATTGAGATCTTCGAGAATATCATGCGCGAGTTCGCCTGCGGTTTTGTTTTGCTCTCGTTTGTCAATAATGACCTTGATATGTTCGAGATCAAATTCCATCTCTTTCAGACTCAAGATCATGCGCAACCTCGCAAGTTGCTCGTGGGAATAACATCGAAAACCACCGCTACTTCGACATTCGGGATATATCAGACCCATCTCTTCGTAATAGCGCACTGTGCGGGTGGTCGTACCGGCTTCTTTTGCCAATTTCCCAATATGCATCAAACCATCGGTGCATTCTGACACGACAAATCACCTCGTTTTCATGAGCGGAACAGACAAACTTTGACGTTACGTTAAAGTTGGGCGAAAAAATATACCTCAACACAACATCAATGTCAACAAAAAACTTTGACGTTACGTTAAGGTTGGAGAATCAGTGGTCTCAATGGTGGAACAAACGCACCCCGGTTATAATCAGAAGCATACCGTATTCATCGCAGGCTGCGATGACATCGTCGTCGCGCACTGAACCTCCGGTCTCAACCACGTATTTAACACCCGTACGAGCGGCGCGATCAATATTATCTCGAAAAGGGATAAACGCATCGGAACTGAGCACAATATCGTCCATCTGTCCAATCCAATCTCGTCTCGCGTCCTCGCTCAAAAACAGAGGTACCGTATCGAAACAACTTTCCCAAATCCGATGTTCCTCATCGGTCATATTGCCGCGCAAATAAGCTTCAATAGCATTGATCTTTTCAGGGCGTTTCAGACCTCTTCTAAATTTGAAATTGAGAATATCCGGATGCTGGCGCAAATACCACGCTTCGGCCTTACCCGCGGCAATATCCGTACAGGCCAGACGATTTTGCTGCCCGGCACCATTGCCGACAACCTGTCCATCAAAGGCAAAACACATCGAATTGGATTGCGTGTACTTAAGAGCAATAGTCGCCAGGAGCATATCGCGCTCTGCATCGGGCGAAATCTCTTTATTCTTTGTCACAATATTCGTTAAAATGTCTGTATTAATGGCTTTGGTATTGCGCGTCTGTTCCAGAACAACACCGAAAACATCGCGAGTCTCCGGACCAGCAGGTGCATAAGATTCATCCATCTGGAGAATGGGATAACTACCGCCCTTTTTCTTTTTTAGAATATCGAACGCCTCTGGTTGATACCCCGGAGCAATAATGCCATCGGACACTTCGCGGCTGAGCAAACGCGCAGTCGGTTGATCCACCTCATCGCTCAAAGCCACCCAATCGCCAAAAGAAGAAAGCCTATCCGCACCCCGAGCGCGGGCATAAGCCGTAGCCATAGGCGAAAGATCGAGATCATCGACAAAATACGCCCTTTGCAGCGCGTCGGAAATGGGAACGGCGACAGCCGCACCGGCAGGGCTTAAGTGTTTAAAAGAAGCAGCCGCAGGCAAATTGAGCGCCTCTTTGAGTTCGCGCACGAGTTGCCATGAATTGAGCGCGTCGAGCAAGTTGATATAACCCGGCGCGCCATTGAGCACCGCAAAAGGCAATTTGCCGCTGGGAGAATATGCACGCGCATCAGATTGATGCGGATTGCAACCATAGCGCAGAGCCAGTCCATCTTGAGACATAAGACAATCCTTTTCAAATGTGTTAAGTTAGAAGCATATTACATGACAGAAAGAAAGGCGTCAAGCACAAATGCAATCAAAAAAAACAGTCTTGATCACCGGCGCAACAGATGGGATTGGCCGGGCACTTGCAAAAATATATCGGACGCGCGGAGACCGGTTGATACTGGTGGGCAGACGCACACTGGACACACTCAATAATCCGTTGTACACCAAAAACACATATTGTCGTGCAGACCTATCGCAGGACAAGTGTGCAGATCGGGTATGCGAATTTCTAAACGCGCAAAAAATCGACGCCATAGATCTGGCAATTCAAAATGCTGGCACCGGATATTTTGGACCTATCGCAGAACAAAGCGCGGAAAGCATTCGAGAGATCACAGCAGTCAACCTCATGGCCCCTTTGCGCTTGACACACGCCCTGATGCCATACCTGCAAGCCAATGGAAAACTCGTACTAATCGGCTCAATCACACATGCCTTTCCCTGCCCCGATTACGCCGTGTACGCAGCGAGCAAAGAAGCCCTCAACACCCTGGGACGCAATTTGAAAATCGAGAACGACATAAATGTACAGATCATTCACCCGGGTGCGACGCGCACGGGATTGCATCGAAAAATTGGCATGGACAACGAAAAGACAAAAAAATTTCCGTCTGCAGAAAAGGTCGCCCAAAAAATCACACAGGCGATAGATGGACGGCGTTTGGTCGCAACAATTGGATGGCAAAACGCATGGGCGCGATTTTTGGGACGCTATTGCGAAGGCATAGTCAACGCCATGGTACGTACAACATGAAACACGCGGTCATTACAGGCGCAGCGCATGGAATCGGCAAAGCACTTGCCCATCGCTTTGCACAGGCGGGATATGCCATCACGGGCGTGGATATGGATACCGCGGGCGCGGCGAGAGTCGATCGGGAATTGGATGCGCGATTTGTCATTGCGGACCTGCGCTCTGATACAGGCATCGCGCGAGTTCTCCCCAAACTAATCCAGGGAAAACCCATTGACGTATTGATTCACAACGCAGGCATCAACGCCGTGGGGCGATTTTCCGACATAAACATAGAAACTCAAGAACAAGTAATCGCCGTGAACTTCTACGCACCGATGCGACTCACAGCGGCATTACTCAAAGCCGATCGGATCGCAAACGGCGCGTCCATCGTCTTCATCTCCTCCCTTTCCCACTACACGAGCTATCCGGGTGCTGCAACTTATGCAGCGACCAAAAGCGGATTGGCCTCCTACGCACGCAGTTTATCCATCGCTCTCGCACCGCAGAATATTCACGTCATGACCGTTTTCCCCGGTCCAACGCGCACAGCCCACGCACGGCGTCACAGCCCGCAAAACACGCGCGAAGAAAAACGCATGCCACCCGAAAAATTGGCGCACCACATCTTTCGCGGCGTACAAAAGAAAAAGCACCTGATCGTACCAGGTGCTACCAACAGAATGTTCGCCCTCCTGGGCAAATGGTGCCCGCCCCTGATGGAGTATGCGATGCGTAAAGTTATTCTGGAAAAATTGTGAAGATGGAAACTGGAGGAAGCGAATCTAAGCCGATATGGACCCTCCAAAGAACCCGGCGGCGGCGGCTACATCCTGAGTCATTGTGTGAGAGTGGGTGATTCTCGTGTCCAAGCTCCTATGCAGAGCATTAACTATAGCAAGTCTGATTGCTATGACACCAAAAATCAGCAGCAAGCCTATCCCTCCGACACTGAGAAGTCCCCATGCCACCCAACTAAAGTAAGGCGAAAGCGGTGTGAGTCCAAATAGCCCGGTAACGGGTATGCCAATGCTCAATGAAAAACCAATGATTATAGAAAACAATACCAGGAACACAGCGATAGGGAATCGTTTGTTGGAAAAGCTATCAGGCTGACTCTCTGGAAGTTCTACCCCGATTCTCTGCGCGGTGCGGATTACATAATTGGACAGAAGCCTTGCCGTAAGCCATATCAGTCTTAGAACAATCTCTATTGCCAACCACAGAGATATGTACAGGACAACAGCAGTCATAGCCCACTCATCCAGCGGATGTCTCGAAACCCAGAACAAAAGTATCCAAATGGTAGCGTGTAGTATCGCCATTTTGAAGTCTCTAATTAGAAGGAGTTTAATTTTTTCCATCATTGCCTCCATTCTCATCGCTTGACGCCTGGGCAGAAAAATTACGCAGGTCGGCGGTTGTCAGATGAATCACAACCAGGGTACTGGTTAAAGTAGCCGCAATCCCTACTACAAAGATATATACAAGAGCTATTTGTGACAAGACCCTCTCAACACTTTCAGGGGCTTCCAATATCTCTAATGAGAAGTTTATCAGCCAATTGAAGCCCAGACCAATAAGTAGAAAACTGGTCAAAACGAGTGTAAGAAAAACAGTACGGATGACAAGATTGAAACCCAGTTGAATTATATCAACCGTTGAAGGATAGATTTTTAGCCAATTCATACACCTTGCTCCTTACACCACATTGCCTCAAAAATACGCACTTTTCACCAGCCACCAGCCCTTGGCCCTCTGTTCCCACCTCTATTCACACTTTCTTTCCCACAAAAAAAGGACCCAGCGACTCGACATAAAGGGCGGTTTGCTGGGTTTTTCTCATATCTTGCACAACGCGAGAGAGCGGATAGAGTTCCGCGCCGATCAAACCAATGACAAAATCGTTATCATCGACATCGAGGCCATAGCTGGCCAGGCGAACATCGTGCGCGTAATCTTCGCGTCCATAAGCGCGCCCGATAGAAGCGTGCTCCATCAAAATTTTGCGCTGTTCCCTGTGATCCAGGCGAGCAAAAGCCCCATTGCGCCGCAACGGGTACCAGATCGCCCAGGGCCATTCGGGATTGAACACATTATCGCGCGGTCGATCAATAAGAGCGTATTCGAGATCCGGTTCGTAACCCGTGGCATACGTGCGACCGAGCATCGTAAGTTCAGGGCGACGTGTAAAGGCAAGAAATGGATCGCTATTGAGCAACGCGCGAATATCCGTCACAAATAAATCCGGCGACTCGGTCAAAAAAACAATGCCAATACCATAGGGATCGTGCACATCGAGATAGAGCGCGACATCGAGACCACTTTCATCGAGAGCCTCAGCTACGACACCGACATCCCCGACACCCGTAAAAACCTGCAACTGCATGTAAAGCCGCCGATCACTCGTCTGCGGTTTCCCATCAACAGGCGCGCCGTGTTCGAGAATATCGAGTTTTTCTTTTGATTCGGTGGGATGTTGCACGTCAATACACTCCTGATTCTCAAAGGATTTAAAATCATGCGTGATTTTTTGGTCAAACGGCAGACCGGCGCGTTTGCAGCCGTGATTGAGGCCGATGGGGGTTTTAAGACAGCTTCTAAACCTGTTTGAAACCATCCCATCTATTCGCCTATAGACACGTCCATCATCTGATACACCAAATCCATACGCAAGCTGTTACGCACCCAATCGGCCAAGCGGTCATACTCCCGGTCCCGCACCACGTCAACACCGATAGGCAAGGTGACACGCTTGAGACGGGCCAACGCCTGAAGAATCGCGCGGCGCACGCCAGCGTTGTGAAACAAACCGTGAATATAAGTTCCCATGACGCGCCCCGTGGAATCCATAGCACCATCCAAAACAGTTTGCGTCACCTGAGCGTTTACCCGGTCTATCGCAAAAATAGGCACAACGCCTTTTCCAACCGTGTGCCCCATGTGAATCTCGTAGCCAGTGACCAACTCGTCGGCTACCCCAGACAACAGCCCATCGACCACCGCAGCCTCTGCCCGCACCTTGGCCTGCACGCGATGCGTCTCCTTGGAATTGGCAAAAGTAGTCACCAGGGGCAGCAGACCGAGGCCATTGACAGTATCCACAGAAGATTCAACGCCGTGCGGGTCACGGATCGTTTCGCCCAGCATCTGGTAGCCACCACAAATACCAATCACAGCCGAACCGTTCTCAAAAGCCTCAACTACGGCCCGAGACAATCCCTGTTGTGCCATCCAGAGCAGGTCGGGAATGGTCGTTTTGCTACCCGGCAAAATAACCAGATCGGGCCTGCCCAGGTGGTCTCCGCACGACACATAGCGCAAAGAAATACCCGGTTCGTGGGCCAGTGGGTCAAAATCGTCAAAATTGGAGATATGGGGCAACTGCACCACAGCGACATCGAGAACAGGAGCAATATCCGAGGCAGGCCGTACCACATCCAGGGCGACAGAATCTTCCTCGGGAATGTGAATATCGCAAAAATGGGGCACAACGCCAACCACGGGTTTGCCGGTATAGTCCTCCAACCACGTCAAGCCATCGTTTAGCAAGGAAATATCGCCGCGAAACTTGTTGATAATCAAGCCCTTGACCGTCTCGCGTTCCGGCTTATCCAGCAATTGGAGTGTACCAACCAACGAGGCAAACACGCCGCCGCGGTCAATATCGCCGCAAAGAAGCACTGGTGCATCGGCATAGCGGGCAACGCGCATATTGACAATTTCCGTGGCCTTCAGATTAATTTCAGCGGGGCTGCCCGCCCCTTCTATCACCACCGCGTCGTACTGCTGGCGCAGCGTGTCCAACGACTGTGTCACAGACTCCCACAACGTAGATTTGAGATCGTAGTAATCCCTCGCACGGGCGCGGGTAATCGGGTGCCCCATCATCACGACCTGGGCACAGTTGTCGGCCTCCGGTTTGAGCAGGACGGGATTCATTTCCACGCGGGCTTCGACACCAGCAGCCTCGGCCTGAACGACCTGGGCGCGCCCAATCTCGCCGCCATCGGCCGTAATATAGGAATTGTTGGACATATTCTGCGCCTTAAAGGGCGCCACCCGCAGACCATCCTGGCGCAAAATGCGACACAGGGCCGCCACCAGCACGCTCTTGCCCACATGAGAAGCCGTTCCTTGCACCATCAAAACGCGACCCAGTGGCGACAACACACGGGATAAACCAGTATCCAAATCGCTCATTAAAATCCAAATAAAAATTTTGTGGTTGCTTTTTCGCGCTATATTCAGCGCAAAAGATAGGGCTTGCACCTGAAAAGAGCAAGCCCCAGATCAGTGGATGAACGATTATCGTATCTGCGGAGCAATAAAGGAACTTTGTGTGTGACTTTCAAAGTGAACGAACCTATCAAAATTCTCACCAAATTGTTGCCACTTGTGATCGTTGAATTTTTTCATCTTTACTGATCAACGGCAATTCCATATACAGCGCAGTACCTGCAATGATGCGGTCAGGCATATCAGGCACTATTGTTCGGGGTATCTCAGCTATTTTGTGAACAATATCCTGAGTTAGATCTACCAAAACCAAATTGATGTCACCTGCTTTTAGATTATCTTGAAGTAGTTGCTGATATTCAAGTGGAATACGGCCTTTTTCTTGTAAATAAAGAATCTCAACCAAACAGATCGTGGGTATATAAATGAAAGCGTCGCCTTGTTCACAGGCATCAAAAATTTGGCTGGCCCTGGATCCCAAAAGAACGCTACCCTCCAAATACCAGATTAAACCATGTGTATCTGTGACCGCACGAGTCATTGGGAAACCTCTCGAGGAAAATTGCCCCACATTTCCTTACGGCTTTCGCGTATTTCTCTATCCGTGATATTCAGTCCTTTCCAGATACCTCGTAGAGATCTCTTTTGAGCCTTCTTTATACCTTTAAGATCATGCTCCACTTGATCGGTCATACCCCGAATCAATTGAATCTTCTCCTCAACTGACATCGAACGCGTTGTATTCAAAATTTCTGCCAACATGGGATCAGTTGCCATTTCATGCCTCCATTGTGTGTTCAGCCGCACAATTTGCATTCTTTCATCATTTCCAAAACGAAAGATAGGGCTTGCCCTCAAAAAGAGCAAGCCCCAGATCAGTTTGCTAATCTGGAGCGTTAGATAAAGGGTCAACATATCTGACCGATAAAACTAAAAGAAAGACATCTTGTAATGCACTTTAATGCTCCGCCCTGTTTCGGGCATCACGGA
>JAJEAX010000414.1 GCA_022822565.1 Candidatus Latescibacterota bacterium | reverse complement strand
TCGCGCGGTTACTCGCGAGTACGGGGTTTTGCTCATTTTTGATGAGGTGATTACGGGGTTTCGCGTCGCGCCTGGCGGTGCGCAGGAGTATTACGGGGTGACGCCGGATCTGGCTCTTTTTGCCAAAATTGTTGCGGGTGGGTTTCCCGGTGGCGCAATTGCGGGTCGTGCGGATTTGCTCGATGTGATGACTTATCGCGACGATGCTTCGTGGAATGATAAGCATCGCGTGCCACACCAGGGTACGTTTAATTCCAATCCGGTTTCAGCGCGGGCGGGGTTGACGACGCTTAAAATTGTTGCAGAAGATGAGATTACTGAGCGCGCTAATCGGAATGGCGAGGTGTTGAGAAACGCGCTCAATGATGTGATTCAGAGACGCGGGTTGAATTGGCTTGTGTACGGCGAGTTTTCGGGGTTTCACTTTTTGCCGTTGTCCGAGGGGCAGACGTACACCTGTTCGGATATCTACGATGGTACAGTGCCTCATTCGGTTCTGAAGGGCGGGATTTCGATGAAGCAGATTCACTATCTTCGCTGTGGTCTGATTGCAGAGGGGGTCGATGTGATGCCTTGGCCCGGTGGTGTGATTTCTGCTGTTCACAGCGATGCGGATATCGATCAGACGGCTCAGGCGTTTGATAGGGTGCTGGCGGTGGTTAAGGGCTAATTTTATACCTTAATCCGTACATTCCGAAAGTCAATGGGGCTACGGTGGTTTTGCAGGCCGATGTATCCGGTTTTTAAGCGGTCTTTGAGGTCCGGGTGTTTGCTTGTGTCGCAGGATATGACTTCGCGCCCGTTGATGATGACGTTTACCATTGTTCCCTGGCATGATACTTCAATCGAGTTCCACTCTCCCGCCGGATGAGACGGATCGGACGTGGGGGCGACTGCGTCGTAGATGGCGCCGTTTGATTTATTGTTGAGTGGGTCGTGCGGTACGTCGTAAATTTGTATTTCCATTCCCTGATAGGCGGGGCGCCCTTCTTCGCTTGTCCGCAGGAAGATGCCGCTGTTTCCTCCCGCGCTGTTTCGATAGTCCAGGCGCAATACAAAGTCTGTGTACATGGCTTTGGGGCGAATCCATCCTCTGCCTTCGCCATTGCATACCATTAAGCCGTTTTGGACTTCCCAACCTTCTTCCGGTCCGATAATTTTCCAGTCGTTCAGGTCTTTGCCGTTGAATAAGGGTGTGAATCCCTCCGCTTGTTCTTCTGGGGATAGGTGTGTTGCCATTGGAGTTCCTTTCTGAAAAAACAGTTGGGCGGGCACGGGGGAATCGCTGGCCGCTAATTTAACATATCATTCCGCGTTTGGCGCGAATGCCATGGGCAGGCGGGTCGTCGCCAATCCAGCGTTCGTCAACGGGGTCCGATGCGAGTTGATATCGCGTGTCGGATGAGATGCGGTATTGTTTGGAGTGGTTGTCGGAGCTTGAGTGCAGGGTGTACATCGAAAAGATTAGCAGGTCGGCCATTTCGTATTCCGATACCAGCCAGCGTCCGCCCAGTTCTTTGCGGGTGGCTATCGCATTAGAGGAATAAGATCCGGTCGAGTTCCACTTTACAGAAGCCCGCTCTTGATTGGTCAGGTTTCGCCCTTCGGTGCGTGCGCGTTCTACAATTTCCTGGGCATCGTCTTTGTTTTCACAGTATAGATCGACGTCTGTTGAGCCGTATCCCGCTTTCAGGTGGTGTAGTTTGTGTGAGTTTTCGAGTAGCATCAATCCGCCCATGTAGGAGGGTACATCGCCATAAGGTATCCAGGCGGTGTAGAGGTTTTTTGTGCCGCGGCCCATATAGACGATGTCGCAGTGGGGATTGGTGGCGGTGTGCAGTCCGGGCTGTTTGGCTCGAAACCAGGTGTAGTCAAAGTAGCGCGCAGTCCCGCCGAAAAAGAAATCGAAAAACGACATGATCGGGCCTTCGTGGATTACTTTGTCCAGGGGGGGATTGTTGCGCGCGAGCAAGGGCATGAACGATCCCGTTGCGCGTCCGTCAATTTTCTTTTTTGAGGCTGCAATGCCGTCGATTGCCGGATACCGTTCGTCTAAAACGCCTGCGCCCATGAGTCGGTTCATGACTTCCTGACGGGCGGCTAAGACCTCGTCTTTGTTCAGGTAATTTTTGAAAAATAAATAGCCATCGTCCGTCATCCGGCGGTGGAGTTCGTCGCGATCATCTATCGCGTCATTGGATGCGCGTAAGCCGCCAAAGTCGTCTGACGAGTGGCCCAGGGGTTCGCCCTGATACGTGAGTTTTAATGCTTTTTCCAATTCCATTATGTGCCTCCAGGATATTTTGTTGTATTTTTTAATATAAGAAAATAATTTAGATAAACAATCCCAGTCCCAACCCCTTTTTTAAGGAGTTTGTATGTTTCTCGCCAATATGACTTCTCCCGATGTCGATGCTTTGTCACGGGATCTGGTGGTTCTTATACCCGTGGCGTCACTTGAGCAACACAGTCTGCATTTGCCCGTGTTTACCGATTCGATGATTCTTCAGGAGGTGGTCAATCGCATTGAGAAGCGGTTGTCCAGGGATGTGCTTATTCTCCCGGTTATGTGGCTGGGGTATTCGCAACATCATATGAAATATCCCGGTACGGTTTCTGCGTCGTCCGAGACACATCTGGCGATTATGAGCGATGTTCTCGTTTGTATGATTGAACACGGTTTTTCGCAGTTTCTTCTGATTAATAGCCACGGGGGCAATGAACCTAATATTTCGGTTTTGCGGCAGCGCGTTATGGAGAGGTTTGAAGATGTGGATCTTTACACGACGACGCCGTATGCCGGGCCAGCAAATAAAAAGATCAATGAGGTTTTGACGCTGGGATCAAAGGGGTCCGGACATGCCGGCGAGTGTGAGACCGCTATGATTATGGCGATAGATCCCGATCTGGTGAAAACAGATGCGTTACACAGGGATGGTCAGCGTCGCATGGAGAGTATTCCGGGGTTGCGTCTGTACAAGCGGTTTGATCAGAATACCGCGCACGGGGGGGCGGGAGATCCGCGTCCTGCGACGGCAGAGATGGGCGAGCAGATTTTTCAAGTTGCCGAAGATTTTCTGGTTGATGCGATACGGGAAATTTATCGGGGTGGAAGAGGTTAGTGTGCGTGTAGGGGCGAGGCATGCCTCGCCCGTCCTGGTCAGGGTACAAAACAAGCAGATAGCTGATTTGCAAAATAAAAAGCCCGCACGGTTCTGTGCGGGCTTTGTCGTTTGTATCGCGCCTAAAATGGCAGGTCGTCGTCTGCGGCATAAGGAGGTGGATCTGGAGCGGTCGTGTCGTCCGATGCAGAATCTGTTGACTGCGGTTTTGACTGCCCTCCGCCCTGAGGCGTGCCACCACCATAGTCCATACCGTCCATTTCGCCGCGGGAATCGAGCATTTGCATATCGCGGGCAACCACTTCGGTGGTATATCGCTTTACCCCATCTTGCCCTTCCCAACTGCGCGTTTGCAATTTGCCTTCGATATAGACTTTGCTGCCTTTGCGCAAATACTGGTTGCAGATTTCAGCCAAACGGCCCCACACGACAATGCGATGCCATTCGGTGCGTTCTTGTCTTTC
>JAJEAX010000250.1 GCA_022822565.1 Candidatus Latescibacterota bacterium | reverse complement strand
TGGTGCCGAAGGTGGGACTCGAACCCACACGGCCTTGCGGCCACTGGATTTTGAGTCCAGCGCGTCTACCAATTCCACCACTTCGGCACCTGATGTTCCGTGCTGAACAATATCCCAAACGCGGGATTGCGTGTCAAGGATTTTTGAAGTGATCAGTTTCAGCGCGGGGTGGTCCGATGATTTCGTTGTAGATGATGGCTTTTCGGATGGTGTCGGGTTCAAAATCGAGTTTTATACGGCGTTTTTTGCGTTTGGGGCGCAGGCGTGTTTCGGTTTCAGATGCGCGTGTAAATGGCGTTTTGCCTTCGATGTAAGACGATTCGTCAGAGACCGGACGTTTGACCTCGACTTCCTGAAATTCTGGTCCTGTGTCTGCCTCGGAGACGGGACGTTTGCCCTCAATTTCCCGAAATTCTGGTCCTGTGTCCGCTTCGGAGACGGGGCGTTTGCCCTGGACCTCCTGGAACTCTGAAGGGGGTTTGGGTTCTGGCTCGGGTTCAGTAGGTCCGAAGAGCACTTCCCATTCAGACAGGTCGATCTCCTCTTCAAAGGGGTCGTCGGCACCTGCGTCGCGAGACGTTTGCCTGCGCTGGAGTTTGGTTTCGTCGGGTTCTCTGGTTCCTCGTAGCTTTTTCATGATTGACGAGACAAGGCTGAAGAGGAGAAACGCGATTATCGGTATGATTACTTCCAGTTCCATGATGGAGGTCCATTTGTTAAGGGATATGAGTAAGAGGTGAGACGTAAGAGGACCGCCTTACCCCCCTCTGACGTCTCACGTTTTACCTGCTTTCATTATTGTCTTCGTCTTCTTCGGTTTCACCAGCGATGCCTTCGCGCATTTGCGTGTCGGCTTCGATGTTGCGCATGCGGTAGTAGTCCATGATGCCCATGTTGCCACTGCGGAATGCGTCGGCCATTGCGAGGGGTACTTCGGCTTCGGCTTCGACGACGCGGGCGCGCATTTCTTCAACGCGGGCTGCCATTTCTTGTTCTTGTGCAACGGCCATTGCCCTGCGTTCTTCGGCGCGCGCCTGTGCGATGTTTTTGTCGGCTTCGGCCTGGTCTGTCTGGAGTTTTGCACCGATGTTGTCGCCCACATCCACGTCGGCGATGTCGATGGAGAGGATTTCGTAGGCGGTGCCCGAGTCGAGGCCCTTGTCGAGTACGGTTTTGGAGATCATGTCGGGATTTTCGAGCACGTCTTTGTGGGTTTCCGAGGAGCCGATGGTGGTGACGATGCCTTCGCCCACGCGGGCCATGATGGTTTCTTCACCTGCGCCACCGACGAGGCGTTCTATGTTGGCGCGAACCGTGACGCGCGAGGTGGCTTTGACCTGTATGCCGTCTTTGGCAACGGCGGTGACCATGGGGGTGGAGATGACTTTGGGGTTGACGCTGACCTGTACGGCTTCGAGTACGTCGCGTCCGGCAAGGTCGATGGCGGCGGCGCGTTCTCCGGTTAGTCCAATGCCCGCTTTGTCTGCGGCGATGAGTGCGTTGACGACGTTTTCGACATGACCCCCGGCGAGGTAGTGGGCTTCGAGAAATGCGGTGGGAATGTCGAGGCCCGCTTTGGTTGCGTTGATTTGCGAGCCGAGGATGATGCGCGGGGGGACGCGACGCAGGCGCATGCCGATGAGTTCGCCAATGCCGATGCGCACGCGCGCGGCAATGGCAGAGATCCAGAGGCCGACGGGGATAAAGTAGAAGAAGAGGGAGAGTCCCAGAATACCTGCGGCAACAATGAGGAGAAGAAAAACGGCGTCCATGAAAAGCTCCTTAAAAAATGGTCGGTCTTATGCGTCTTCGATTTTTCGCACAATGACGCGACTGCCTTCGATTTCGATGATTGTGACGGGTGTGTCTTTGGTTAAGTATTCGCCTTCGGTCGATACGCTGATGCGACGACCATCAAATACGCCTGTGCCCCCGGGTCGCAAGTCTGTAAATGCGGTGCCGGATGCACCGAGGAGGTCGCTGTAGGGTGCCGCAACATATCCCTCAGAAGATTTTTCTTCGGTGTCGAGTACCAGGCGATTCCATATTCTGGATTTTGGGAGGGAACGCAAAATGAGAATCGCAAGGACACCGGTGAGGATCACAGAGAGGAGCAAGGGGGTGAGCGCGGCGTTGATGTCGTTCCAGGTCCAGAGGTCATAGCGCCCCATGAGGCTTAAGAACAGACTGGTTAAGATCAGGATTGCTCCGGGAATGGCGAGGAGGCCAAAGCCCATGACAAAGAACAGGTCGATGAGAATGAGCGCGATGCCGATAAAGAAGATGAGGATTTCAGACCAGTCGGCGAGGTTGACGAGGAGGTGGCTGCCGAAGAACAGGCCCAGACAGACTAAGCCGATGGTACCGCCGATGCCCCAGCCCGGGCTTTGAATCTCGAAGATCAGGCCCAGAAATCCCAGGGTCATGAGCAGCGACGCCAGATAGGGGTTGGTGAGATAGCGCACGAGTTGTTCGGCCCAGTTGGTCGATTGGTGGATGATGTTGGCCTGTACGAGGTCGTAGTATTTGAGAACGGCGATGAGTTTTTCCGATTCGTTTTTTTCGGAGATTTTGTGGTCGGCGATGCCTTGTTCAATGGCTTCTTCTGTGGTGAGGGTGAGGAGCTTGCCTTTGGGGGCGAGGCCCTCGACATCGACGTCTTCATCGACCATGGCTTCGGCCAGTTTGGAGGAGCGACCGGTTTTTTCTGCCGTGGCTTTCATTTCGTTGCGGAAGTACGAGATGATTTTTTCACTGGCTTTGTTGCCCTGCATATCGACGGCTGTGGCCGCGCCAATGGTGCCGCCTTCGGCCATGATGATGTGGTCGGTAGATAGCGCGATGAGGGCACCCGCAGATATTGCGCGGGGGTTGATAAAGGCGATGGTTTTGGTCTCGCTGTAGAGGATGGCGTCCCGGATGGTGAGCGCGGCATCGAGGGCACCGCCAGGGGTGTCGATTTCGAAGATGACGGCTTTGACGCCCGCGTCTTCCGCGTCGCTCATGACGCGCGTGACAAAAGCGGCTACGCCGCCTTCAATGGTGCCGTTGATTTTGGCGACGTGTACTTCTTCTGCCCGGGTGGGCAAACCGAGCCCCAGAAGGAGTACGAGGAATGTGAATACGGGTTTCATCAATAAGGGCCTCCATGTATATATTATTTCATGAATACCTTATATTGATGTGGTTGTCAATGGTTTTGAGGTTTGATGCGTAGTAAAGGGGATAGGTTGCAAGAGGAAGGTGATAGAAGAGTGATAGGATCGCCCGTCATCGCGGCATGCTTAAAGCCGCGATCCAGTGGGTGATGGCAGAGCGGGGGCTGATAGCTTGTTTCCCAATGCTTGACACTCTGAGGGTTTTCCTGTATTTTTCCCGTCCTGATATCATGTGGCGGCATAGCTCAGCTGGTAGAGCAGTGGAATCATAATCCATGGGTCGGGGGTTCGAGTCCCTCTGCCGCTATTACATTTTTTAAGGCCGTAAGTTTTTGCTGTAAATGAACAGCGCTTACGGCCTTTTGTTTAGGAGAGTGGTCTCTTCTCGTTTCCCCACGTAGAAGTTTAGTGCCGAGAGAACCCCAGCACCAGAAAGTAGGCCACTCTTTCATCAGGAGAGGACGCCCTGGAGGATACCCATTCCAAAAAGGAAGACCAATGTGGGCTGTCTCCCCTTCACAGGACGCCCCCTCTTATTGGGGGAAAGCAGTTTTTTGGTGTGTGGGCGGCATTGTGAAAACCCTCGCCAAAGAGGTTTTCAAATGCCGTCAGGATGCACAAACCACTTTCCCCTTTTTTGGGGGAAGGACGAAAGATAGCAGGAGAGTAACATGACATTAATCACCTAATCCGAATCCGCCCTTCCCGAAATCGTGGTTAATCTGATGGTTCTGATGAGCTATTTGTCACAGCATCCGGACCGGACGGAACAGGCCCCATTTCAATCGGTGTAACGGGGAATGTTCCCGTCACTATGGCATTCCCGCCTATGGGCAAATCGACGATCACCTTATAGCCAGCTTGAACGGGAATAGACCACGCCCCGACCTGCTCCTCGCCCTTCCACGCCCGCACCTGATAATCTCCCGACACATCTTTTGCCAAAAGGATAAGTGCCACCTGTCCATTCTCATCGGTCAAGCTGAGTGATACAGCTTCGCCATTATCTTGCACTTGACGACGTGCAAATTCTATGGCCGCACCAATGACGGGACTGCCATTCCGTTTTAAGGTGAACACAACCTCGGCGTGTGACGTGTTTTGCACGGTCAGCTTGCCGGCCTGATTTTCTGCGCCTATGCGGGGTGCATCCACCACCACACGGTCTCCGCCACAGCTCCACATCAAGCCGGTAGCGAGTGCTACCGCGACGATACTGCAAGTGAACCTTGACATGACGACCTCCTATTAGGAGAAGATTCCCCCGGCTCTAACGGTGAACAACGGCTTAACAAATGGCTTGATTGTGTTATCATCTGATCTTGAAGCAAGCGTCCTACCATCAGGAGAATATGACACTGAAGTGACACTATCTCTGTGCCCTCTAAGTTTGCTTGCCCAAGACATGTAGGACTCGGCACTTTAATATGCAAAAACTGTGCCAGTTTGTTAAGAAACGAGCTAATCCCTTATATATGAAAAAGTTAGAACATATTCGGATGGTTCATCAGAAGTTTTTGGATTGTTTCATAATACGACATATCAAAACACTTGGAATGCATATTCACGGAGTTATATACGCAACAAATACCTGTTTGTAGATGATTTATGCAAAATTAAAGGTAAGAGATAGATGGTTTGTCGCAATTTGATACATCTGTCTTAATTTGCAACATATGTGGCGAATAGTATCCAGAGGCAGAAGCGGTATTAAACAATAAAGGGGGAACACAGTTCAGAACTGCCCGACCCGAACCATCTTCGTATAGACCTGCCCTGGATAGATGGACTTGACCATCTGCTTTTACGACTTTATCATGAGCATTGCGTAGTGAGATTGATTTGGAATCGCGCCAAAACAGTTGGAGACTTTGCCTTGTCGTTGTGATCAACGAGGCGTTCTAAGGGAGAATCGAGATGAGCAAATTGTCTGCTGTGGTCGGTGTAATAGGTATAGCCGTTGCCTTGCTCGGTCAGGCTCGGGCCGCCGACGTGGTGATCGGCGTGCCCAATTGGCCCTCGGTCAATGCCACCGCGCACATTTTGAAGATCGTTCTGGAAGACAACCTCGGCCTTGAAGTGGAACTGCAAAACGGAACCAATCCGATTATTTTTGAAGCCATGGATAAGGGCAGCATGCACGTCCATCCACAGGTATGGCTACCCAATCAGGCCAATCTCCACCAGACCTACGTGAAGGAGAAGGGCACAGTTGTCGTGAATCTCAACGGCGTAAAGGCGTTTCAGGGCATGTGCATGGAAAAGGACCTGGCCGAAAAGCATGGCTTCAAATCCATTATCGACCTTACCAATCCAGAAAAGACCGCGCTATTGGACAGCGACGGCGATGGCAAGGGCGAAGTCTGGATTGGCGCCACGGGCTGGGCTTCTACCAATGTAGAAAAGATCCGCGCCAAATCCTACGGCTATGATCAAACGCTTCAACTGGTGGAAATGGACGAGACTTTGGCCCTCGCCAGGCTCGATGCTGCGGTCAAGCAGGGCAGGCCCCTTGCCTTCTTCTGCTACACGCCGCACCATGTATGGGAGCTCTACGACCTTCAGATCCTGAAAGAACCGCCTTATGACGCCTCAAAATGGCATGTCCTTCAGCCGACTGACGACCCCGACTGGTTGGCGAAGTCCAGCGCGCCGGTCGGCTGGGATTTTGCCTATCTCCATATATGTTACGCCAGATCTTTGGAAACCGATCACCCCGAAGCCGCGTCCATTCTCGGCAAAGTGAAATTTGAGACCGACCAGATTTCCGGGATGACCCACGCGCTGGTCGTGGAGAAAGTCGATCCCGCAGCATACGCCCGCAAATGGGTTGAGGTAAATGCCGCACAAGTAGAAGAATGGCTAAAATAACGCCACTGAGCGAGGACGGCATTGTGCGTGATATCGCGATCAAATTGGAAGGCGTTTGGAAAATTTTCGGCGAACGCGCCGAAAATGCCATGGCTGCGGTCGCAGAAGAGGGCCTGACCAAGAGCGAGGTGCTGGCGCGTTTTGGCGCAGTGATCGGCATTGCCGATGTCTCGTTCGATGTGCGCCAGGGCGAAATTTTTTGCATTATGGGGCTCTCGGGCAGCGGCAAATCTACGCTTATTCGCCACATCAACCGCTTGATTGAGCCAACGGCCGGGCGCGTCGAGGTTCTGGGGCAGGATGTGATGCGCCTTTCAGAACCCGAATTGCGGGCCATGCGGTCAGAAAAGATAGGGATGGTCTTTCAGCACATGGCCCTGCTGCCGCATCGCTCCGTGCGGGACAATGTCGCGTACCCGCTGGAAATCCGCGGCGAACCCAAAGGACGACGCTGGGAAATCTCGCAATACGTTCTGTCCCTCGTGGGGTTGGATGGTTTCGAGGATCGCTTTCCCAGCGAACTCTCTGGCGGCATGCAGCAGCGCGTGGGGCTGGCACGTGCGCTGGCATCCGATCCCGAAGTCCTCTTAATGGACGAGCCATTTTCCGCACTCGATCCCCTCATCCGCCGGCAATTGCAGGATCAGTTTGTGACCCTTTCCGAGCAACTTCACAAAACCACGCTCTTTATTACCCACGATCTGGACGAGGCGATCCGCCTGGGCACACGCATTGCCATCATGAAGGACGGGCGCATTGTCCAAATCGGCACGCCCGAAGAAATTGTCACCAATCCCGCAGACGACTATGTGCGCGACTTTGTGCAAGACATTTCCAAACTGAAACTGGTCTTTGCCCACACGATTATGGAACCGCTACAAGGCGATGCCGTCGAGAAATTCGCACAGTCGCCGCGGGTTTCCGAAGACAGCGATTTAGACCACCTCGTGGATGTGGCCATCACCACCCCGCACCCCCTTGTGATCACAGATGCCGAAGGCAAAGACATCGGCGTGGTGTCAAAGGATCGCTTGCTTCGCGGCATTCAGGGAGGCAAGTGAGGTGGGCGCAAACAGGACGCAGGGCGCGACCAGCGACGCGCCGGCAATTGATCTGACGCACTCCATAGCCGAATTTGTGGGCGTGCGTGCATCTTTTTATGTCGTGCGATTCAATTTGCTTTTGGCCGGGCAGAACCGCTGGCGCGTCAACTGCGCCGCGCTGATATTCGGGCCGCTTTGGGCTGCGGCGCGCGGCCTGTGGGCCTTCTTCTATCTGTTTGTCATCCTGGAACTCGTGGCATGGGTACAGATCGGGCGCGGCCTGTGGGGCGACCTCGGCGCCGATAAGTTGTCTGAAGCCGCGCGGCTTCAGGCAAAAGCCGACCAGCTCATGGCCGAGGCCACACGTGGCGATGTCAGCGCGCAATTGTTACTCGAAAGCGCGGCCAATCTATCACATGCGGCGGAAAATGCCCGTATAGCGGCCGAGGCCGCCGCCGATGGCGCGACGACCTATTTGCTGGTCGGACTTTTGCTGCTGGGGTTGTTCAAGCTGATGGCCGGACTTTGGGCAGACCGGGTTTATGAACGCCAGTACACCCAATGGCGCGTGAATAAGCGCGTGCCCTCGGGCTTTGATCTTTACAGACTGGCCAGCGGTTGCGCCCTGCTGCTGTTCGCGTTTTCTCTGACGCTGTATCGCTTTACATTTTCCCAGCCCGATGAACGGATTATGGCAGTACCTGTTCCCAGTGCCTATCACACCCGCACGGCCAATCTGCTGGAAGAATATTTTGACCGCACCGCGGCCGCAGGTGCCGGTCTGTTCGACAGCATCACCGGAGCAACCGAGACCGTGCTCAATGCCATCGAGGCCGTTTTCGTGGACACGCCCTGGCCCGTTATCGCGGTCTTTTTTTTATTGGCGGCCTGGCGTTTTGCAGGAGGCCGCGTGGCGATCTTCACTGGCGCGGCCCTAACTTACATGGGCTTCCTCGGGTTGTGGGAAAAATCGATGCTCACCCTCGCCCTCGTGAGTTCGGCTGCTATCTTTTGCGTACTGATGGGCATTCCCCTGGGCATCTGGTGCGCGCGAAGCAAGAGGGTCTATGCGGTTGTCCAACCCGTGCTGGATCTGATGCAGACCATGCCGGCCTTTGTATATCTCATTCCCATCATCGCTTTTTTTGGCACGGGCAAGGTGCCCGGGATTTTGGCAACAATTGTATTTTCCATGCCGCCGGTGATCCGTCTGACAGCTTTGGGTCTCAACCAGGTTCCAAAAGACGTGGTGGAAGCCGCGCGTGCTTTTGGAGCGACGCAGTGGCAATTGATGAAGGGGATCGAGTTGCCCCTGGCCGCGCCCGCCATCATGACCGGGGTCAATCAAACGATCTTGATGTGTCTTTCTATGGTGGTGATCGCCTCACTGATCGGCGCCAGGGGCCTGGGACAAGAGGTCCTCGTTGCCCTGCAATTTGTGGCCAAAGGGCAGGGCATCCTGGCAGGACTCGCCATTTTGTGTTGCGCTATGGTGCTCGACCGCATCGTTCAGGGCCGCTTCAGGCGGGAAGAGGGGACATGATCGATCACAGGCGGGAAAACAGGAGCCAAAGTATTGCAGACGCTGTGCCACATCTGGACATTGCCGATTCCGTCAGGGCTTTCGCCATTCAGCGAGGCGACTATTATGCCCGTACAATGACCCGGATTCAATCGCACGCGGGCTTTGTCGCAATCTTCAATTGGGGCGCAGCTATTTTTGGCCCTGTGTGGGCGGCAGCACGCGGGCTTTGGGGACTTTTTTGGTGTTTTGCCATTTTGGAATTGATGGCTCTGGTGCAACTGAGCCAGGGGCTGTTTTCCGACCTCGGCGCAGTGCCCAGAGCCAGAGCGGAGCGGCTCGAGGAAAACTACGAGCGCGTGCTGGCGCGGGTGCAGGCCGCGCGCGACCGGGGCGACGAAACGGGTGCCGATGCGTTAGCCCGAAATGCAGACCGGCTGCAAGCGGCATTGGAAAAGGCATTGGACCAGGCCCAGGAGGCCGCAGCCGCAGGTGTGGAGCTGGTGATCTTCGGGCTTTTTGCCTTTGTTCTGATCAAAGGAATAGAGGGGATAAGTGCCAATATCGCCTACGAAAAGCGCTATTCGAGATGGCGGGCAGACAAGCGCGTGCGTGCTGGCTTTCAGTGGACGGGCGCGGCCATTGGCGCAGGTTTTGTCGCCCTGGTCTATTCCATCGCGCTTTACGGATTTACCGTTGCCGAACCGGCGGCCTTTGTTCGCACCTTTCCAGTAGAAAAAATCTATTACGAGGAGATCGCCGCTTCTATTGACCGGGCTTTCGACCTGGCAACGATACAGTTCGGCGTTTTCTTCAACGGCATTGCCCTGGGCATTCGCTTCCTTTTAGACGGGCTGGAGGTGATCTTTGTCCAAACGCCCTGGCCCGTGGTAATGGTGGCCATCACCCTTTTCGCCTGGCGATTGGCCGGGCCGCGCGTGGCGGTTTTCACGGTGACCGCGCTTGCTTATATTGCCCTCCTGGGATTCTGGGAAAAGGCCATGGAAACGGTATCGTTGCTGGGCGCCGCGTCCTTTCTCTGCGTGGTAATTGGCATGCCACTGGGCGTCTGGTTCGCGCGGAGCGAGCGGGCTTATGCGGTCGCCCGGCCCGTTTTGGACCTGATGCAGACCCTGCCGTCCTTTGTTTATTTGATCCCCATTATCGCCTTTTTCGGCACCGGCAAACCGCCCGGGATTCTCGCCTCTATGGTCTTTGGTCTGCCACCCATTATCCGACTCACGACACTCGGTCTGCGCGAAGTGCCCAAAGACGTGATCGAGGCGTCTCGGGCCTTTGGTGCCACCCATTGGCAAACCCTGACCGGCGTCGAGATGCCATTGGCTCTCCCGTCTATTATGACCGGGATCAACCAGACCATTTTGATGTGCCTTTCCCTCGTAGTGATCGCCGCACTTATCGACGCCAAGGGGCTTGGCTACGACATCCTCGTGGCATTGCAATACGCGGCCAAAGGACAGGGTATCTTGGCCGGTTTTGCCATCCTCTTTTGTGCTGTCGTCATTGACCGATTGGTTCAGGGCGGAATCAAACGCGGAAAAGGACCGCGCTAATTTAGAAGAACCGCCGAATGGCAAAAGCATGAAATTCGACTGTGCTCAGTCCTGATCGCCTGTCCGGTTCAGCCTCTCACCATATTGTATTTCTTTAACTTCCGGTACAGAGTCGCCCGACTAATACCCAGTGCCAGGGCGGTCTGAGTAATGTTGTTGTTCGTGGCCTCGAGCGTGTAAATCAGGGCTTGTCGCTCGATCTCAGTCAGTGGTAGCATCGCCAGTGGTGCCGAGTGGTCTCTATCCAAAGCAATGACCGACGATAGCTGAGACGGCAGGTTATCTGCTTGCAGCACCTCGGTCGTCTCCAACAGCACGGCGCGTGCTATCGCGTTCTCCAATTCGCGGACGTTGCCCGGCCAATCGTACTGCAGCAACAGGCGCATGGCAGGGCTGGAAATGCCGCTTATGGATTTGGAGGTCTGGGCAGTGTATTTCTCGAGAAAATGCCTGGCCAAGAGGAGAATATCTTCACGCCGCTCTCTCAGCGATGGAATCGTGATGGGGAAGGCAGCGATGCGATAGAACAGATCCTTGCGGAACTCGCCCGCCCTTATTACATGCTCCAGGTCCCTGTTGGTCGCCGTTATCACGCGGATATCTATGGGAATGGGAGCGGTCCCTCCGATCCGCTGGATTTCCCGCTCCTGCAAGACGCGCAATAGCTTGCCTTGCATGACATACGGCATGTCGCCGATCTCGTCGAGAAAGAGCGTGCCGCCATTGGCGCGCTCGAAAGCCCCGATTCTCTGCGTCGTGGCTCCGGTGAAAGCCCCTCGTTCATGTCCGAACAACTCGCTTTCGATGAGCGTTTCGGGAATGGCGGCGCAATCGAGGGCCACAAACCGCCCATCCTTGCGCGGGCTGTTGGCGTGCAAGGAGTTGGCGACCAGTTCCTTACCTGTGCCGCTCTCGCCGCGAATGAGCACCGTGATATCGCTTTCGGCGGCCTGCTGCATCAGCTTGTATATATCCTGCATTACGGGGCTGGTGCCGATCAGGCTGGGAAATAAGCTGGTCGTCTCCAACTCGGTGCGCAAGCGCAGCAACTCGGCCCTCATCTGCTCGGCCTCTATCTCCTTTGACACGTCTCGGTACACGACGAGGTTGCCGATCACCTCTTCCTCGCTGTCGCACACCGGTGCGGTAGAGCAATAGAATAGCTTGGGCTCCTGGTCGGCACTGGTCGTTTCCACCACGTTGCTGCCATTGAGCGGAGAATTTTTCTCCAAGTTGCCCAGATCGGGTTCCCGGAACTGCTCTTTGATGCGCGCCGCGAGATCGCGTGGTGGCATTTTCTTCAGTTCGCTTTCTTTCAGATCCATCAGTCTCTCGTACAACTGGTTGGCGAAGACCAGGTATCCGGCACTGTCGTGCATCGCAATGGCGTCTCCGGTTGCATTGAGTACAGCTTCCAGCCTTCGGTGACTGGTAGTAATCTGCCGCTGTTTAGCTGATAGTTCTTGTTCAATGTTCCACTTTCCGACCAGGGACAGGGTGATCTGCTGTATCTCCTCGTGCGCAAAAGGTTTTCTGATATAGAGCAGCTTGTGCAGCAATTCCATGTCCTGGACGATCTCGGGCAGCGATCTGTCGGTGTACGCGGTCATGATGACGATCTCAATGTCGCGGTCGATTTTTCTCACCCGGCGGATCGTCTCAATACCATCGATGCCCGGCGGCATTCTGATGTCGATGTAAGCGACGGCGATGGGGCGGTTCGATGCCTTTCCCGCCGCGATGATTTCGTATGCTTCCTCGCCGTTGTTCGCGTGCAGAAGCTCGAATTCCAGCAAGAAGTTTTCCTCTTCTTCTCGGACAAACGCCGCCGTCAGATCATCGGTTGACGGCGGTGCTATACTCAACATTTCTGTGAAGTCGTCGTGGATCTCGCGCTGATCATCGACGATCAGAACGCGGTTGTTCTCGTAATTCGTGAGTTTCATAAATTATCCTCTCGACGTTCAATCAGCCGTCACTGGTGGTCACCGAGGAAAGCGGCAGCATGACGCGCATAGTCATTCCCTTGCCAATGCCCTCGCTCAAAGCCTGAATTTTTCCGCCGGAGGCAATGACGAAATTGGCCGCCGAATGGAGACCGAGACCGGTCCCCGATTCTTTTGTGGTATAACCAGGGGAGAAGATCATCCTGGTGTCTTTATTCTTTATGCCGATACCGTTGTCGATTACTTGTAGATGAAAAAAACCGTCTCTGATGCTGGCCTTTATCCCGATGCAGGGCGTTTCGTCGAGTTTCTGCGCTACTGCGAGATCATCAATGGCTTCAATCGAATTTTTTACCAGGTTGATCAGCATCTGATGAAACTGGCTCTCCTGAATGCGAATTTCCTGCGGTGCGTTTTTGCAATCGATACGGGTATGGATCCCCCTTTTGTTGAGCGACTCTCTCAATACCCTGAAAGGGCTCGAGAGCGCGTCTTGAAGGTTGATGTCCTTGCGATCCATATTGTTGGAACTGTCGAGTGCCTTTTGGGTGCGAATGATGTCGGCGATGCGGTTCGCCCTGTCCCTGACGCGGCTGACCGTCTTCATCTGTTCTTCGTTCTGCCTGGCGAAGTTTTCGGCGAGCGCGATGATGAACGGCATGACCTTCTGACCCTGCGGATCGTTCTCGATGTAATCGATCCAGTCGTTCCGATGCGCCTTTATCGCCTCGGCGAGCGCGGAGAGACGGTGCCCAGCTCGATCATTCGCCAGGTTCCGGCGCACGGTCTCAATGCCCGTGGTGACGCTGTTGATGGCGTTGCCGATGTTGTGGAGAATGGTATCGACGATCTCCATGCGTCCTTGCGCGAATGCCCGCTCCAGGGCTTCCTCGGCGAGCACGCGCCTGGTAACGTCGCGGAAAATGATTACCCCTCCCCGAATCCCGCCTGTATTATCGAGTAGAGGCCATCCGCTCATCCGGATAAAAACACCATCCGGCCTGTTTCGGTTGCGTATGAACAGATCTTGCTCGTCTGTCGATTCGCCGTGGTTTATGGCGCGGATCAGGGGTAGATCCTCCGTTTTCATCGGTGTTCCCCGGTCGGGATAGTAAATGCCGTATTTTTCGACCCATTCATTCAGGATCCCATCCGTTATGTCCAGGCCGACGATGTGTTCGGCACCAGGGTTGGCGTAGAGGAATTTCCCCTCGGCGTCGGCGACGACTATGCCGTCGCTGATGCTCTTGAAAGATGTTTCCATAAGTTCGCTTTGATAGCGCAACTCTCCCATTGTTTTGTCCAATTCCGCGGTCACCTTTTTTTCCGTGGTGATGTCGCGGAAGACGAGTATGGCCCCCTTCAAAACACCTGTTTCTCTCAAAAGAGGTCTGCTGCTAACCCTGATGTGAACGCCTTCCGGCTTAAATTCGTTGCGTACGAATGCCTCGACTTCGTCCGTTGTTTCGCCTTTCAAGGCAATGATAAGCGGATTATCATCCATTGAATCAAACAGTTCTCCATCGGGCGTGAAAATACCGTACCTTTCTGCCCATTTGCAGATATTTGTCTCTATCGGCTCCGGATGCTCCCCGGCGATCCGCTCCGCGCTTGAATTGTAAAACATGAGCACCCCGTTTTCATCAACCGCAGCCACACCCTCATTCATGCTGTTGAATACCGCTTCCATGAGGTGGGTGACATCTTCCAATTTGTTGATTGTCTGTTTCAACCTGACCTCTGTCTCTTTGTGCCTGCTTTCCCTCTCGTGCATTGAGAGGACCGTCAGGATGTTCAGGTGGAGTTGTCGCTCCTCGAAAGGTCTCAGCACATAGCCGAAGGCGTTGGTCGCCTGTGCCTGTTGCAACAGGTCTCCCTCGGCTTCGTCAGTCAGATATAACACGGGAACGCCGAACCGGCTGCCGATCTGATCGGCTACTTCTGAGCCGGTGATCTTCCCTTCGAGACAGAGGTTGACCAGGGCCAGGTCGGGATGCGTATCCGCAGCTTTTTCAATGGCTTGATGTCCACACGAAACCGTAGCGCACACTGTGTATCCCAAATTCTTCAGGCATTTTTCGAGGTGTGCGGCATCGGAGACATTGTCTTCGACAATCATTATCTTTGCATCGGTCATACTGTTCTCATACAGACAAGTATATAAATACAATGGACTGACAAGTTCAATATAGAATACTCTCTTCAAAAGAAAATGAAAAATTGTTTAGGACGAGGTCGTATTTAGATCTGTAAAAATTGTAAAAGAAAGCCCGTCAACCGGTGATGATCGACGGGCTTTTGTTTTATGGGGATAGGGATTAATCCACGGGCTCAAAAATCTCTTTTCCCCCCAGATAGGGTCGCAGGACTTCGGGGATGGTGACGCTGCCGTCACTGTTTTGATTTTGTTCGACGATTGCAGGGATGATGCGGCTGGTCGCCAGGCCCGAGGCGTTGAGGGTGTGTACGAGTTCGTTTTTGCCGGTTTCTGTGCGTTTGAACCGGATGCTGCCGCGTCTTGCCTGATAGTCGCTGGCATTGGAGGCGGAGCTGACTTCTTTGTATTCGTTCATGCTGGGGATCCAGACTTCAATATCATAAGTTTTGGCCATGGACGCGCTGACGTCTTTTGCGGCGAGCATGGAGACGCGGTGATGCAGGCCCAGGTCTCGGGTGAGTTTTTCGGCTTTGTCGATGAGTTCTTCGAGCGCGTCTTCGGAGTCTTCGGGGCGGGTGAATTGGAACATTTCGATTTTGTTGAATTGGTGACCGCGAATCATGCCTCTTTCCTGTGCCCGATAACTGCCGGCTTCTTTCCGATAGCATGGGGTGTAGGAGAAGAATTTTTTGGGCAGGTCTGTTTCGGGTATGATTTCGTCCCGGTAGAAGTTGATTAAGGCGGTTTCAGAGGTGGGCAAGAGGAATTGCACTTTGTCGTCGCCGGTTTTGAGGTGGAATACGTCGTCGGCAAATTTGGGGAATTGTCCGGCGGTGAAGCCACAGGCTTCGTTGAGTATGTGTGGGGGCAATACAAATTCGTATCCGTCGTTGATGTGGCTGTCGATGAAGTAGTTGAGCAAGGCCCATTCGAGGCGCGCGCCGTCGCCGATATAGAGCCAAAAGCCGGTTCCGCCCATTTTGACGCCGCGTTCGTAGTCGATCAGGCGAAGATGGGTGACGAGTTCGACGTGGTCCTGAGGATCAAAGTCGGGTGCGGGTTTTTCGCCCCATGTGCGTACGACGCGGTTGTTTTCTTTGTCTCCGGGGGGTACGTCGTCTGCGGGTATGTTGGGGAGGCTTTCGATAAACTGATGGATGTTGTGTTCGATTTCCGCGAGTTCGGTTTCAATGGTTTTGATGCGGGTCGAGACGTCGCGCATTTCGGTTTGTATCTGGGCGATGTCTCCGCCCGCTTTTTTTATTTGGGGGATTTGGGCAGAGACGCTGTTGCGTTTGGCGCGCAGTTGACCCGCTTCTGCGATGTGGGCGCGGCGTTTTTCATCCCAGACGAGCAGGTCTGTGAAGTCGATGTCGTCCATGCGTTTTTTCAATGCCTGAGCGACACGTTCGGGGTTTTTGCGAATGAGATTGATGTCGAGCATGAAGGATTACTCCTGAAGAGAATAGAAAAAATGTGCCAATTTGTTGGGCTATATGTGGTCATTTTGACCATAATGTTCCATTTTTGCCACATGAGTTTTTCAGTCAGATATGAGGTTTTTTGTGATAAGTTGTGTAAAATCAGCTATTAAACAAAATTTTTCAAAAGACCAGGATAAATGGCACGGGATTTGCTCATGAGTAGAGATACCATAAAGATACCGAAATACTGTCACCCACAGAAGGAGATATGACATGATGTGCATCGATCTGGAAAAACGCGACCAGATGGCGTATCGCGCGCTGTATTACGCGATTCACGGTGATGTTGACCGGTCCGAGAAGATTCGGACTGTGCTGCGCTGGGATCACGAGACACGGGAACGGGTTCCAGTTACCATTCGTAAATTTGTCTGAAAAAATAAAAAATAAAAAAAGAAATTGTGAAAACAGATTTGCCAGAACGATCAATGTATGAGTTATCACAAAAATAAGAGTGTAAAAGTGTTGCATATTGACGCTAATAATGTAGTCAAAAATTGATGTAAAACCAATTATTTTCAAATATTTATGGTAAAATTATATTCATTAAAGTAAGGGTATAAATGGATATAAAAAGGGAAAAAGTATGGGTGCGGAGAAGGATCAGAATGGTGATTCGGAAGTTCAGAATGGTGATCCGAGAGAGCCTTTTTGGAATATAAATAAAGAAGATAGAGTGCGTTTTTCAGTCATCTTTTTTGTTCTTTTCTGTGTTGAATTAGTAATCGTTTTTTTGTACCATTATGTATATCAAGAATGTGAAACGAGAGATGATATTGTCAAGTCGTTCGTCGTATTAGGCAAATCTTTTGTCTATCTGGGTATTTCTGCTTTTATGGCAACTTTTTTTCTTCATGAAGGGAGAGAAGCCATGGGACTTGCGAAAGGAATTGCGCTATCTATGGTAGAAAAGGCTAAAGCCAAAATTGCACAACGAAAAGAGGAACAATTTATTCATGGGAGACAAAGTTTGCTTAATCAGATTTTAAAAGAGGACCCCGATTTCGATATCGAACGTTACCAACCGGTCTTACGGCAGGCAGAGATTGCTGAAAGTCATAATGTAAATCTTGTGGCTGAGATTCTCATGTATCTTGAGGAGCATAGCAATACTGTTACTGGCGTTCCGTTACCGAGCCTTAATTATCCCGTAGCCGATATAGAGTATCATCTTGAAATTATGAGTGAAAGAAAATTTATTGAGGTGGTGGGTTTTAGTCCTGATAGTAATTTGAAATACTGGAAAGTTACGGGGAGAGGTCGTATGTACTTAAGACAGTTAAAAGCAGATTATCCACATGTATTTAAATCTCAATAGACGAGATAAATCGAGACACTGAACTTCACACTTCCTCCTTCCCACTTCCCACTTCACTGGTTAAACCTCTCTGCTGTAGTGCGTCTTGCGCTTTTGCAAAGCCGTCTGCGGCTTCGCGGTCTCGCCCCCATTCGACGAGTTCTTCCATGCCGTGTTGAAAACTGACACTGGGCTTAAAGCCCAGTGTTTTTTTTATGCGCGAGATGTCGGCAATGCTGTGGCGGATGTCGCCCTGGCGATAGGTTCCCGTGATGTCGGGGGAGAGGTGTTCCGTGCCCAGTATATTGGACAGGGTCAGAGCGATGTGTTCAATGGATGTGCCGATTCCGCTGCCGACGTTGAATGCCTGATAATCTCCTTGGGATTTTTCCATAGCGAGGATGTTGGCCCGGACGATGTCGTGGACGGAGATGAAATCCCGCGATTGTTTGCCGTCTTCGTAGATGACGGGACGTTTGTTGTTTTTGAGGCGGCTCATGAAGATGGCAGTTACACCTGTATAGGGGTTGGAGAGCGATTGCCGGGGTCCGAAGATGTTGAAGTAGCGCAGGGCTACTGAGGGTATTTTGTAGGCTCGGCCTATGTTGAGGACCATGTCTTCTTGATGCGTTTTGGTTTGTGCGTAGATGGTGTGGCATAAGCGTGCGGTGTTTTCGGGTACAGGTGTTGGGGACATGTCCTCACCGCATTGGGGACACCTGTGTTCCCAGTGGGCATTTTTTAGCTGGCTATCTGGACGGAGATCAGGGTGCTGTGTGCCGTGTTCTGCACAGGTGTAGAGGCCCTCGCCATAGCTGGTTTGCGAGGCTGCGACGATGAGTTTTTCAATGTTGTGTTTGTTGTTGGCGAGGATGTCGAGCAGGTTCGCGGTGCCTCCGGTGTTGACGTCAACGTATTTTTTGATTTCGTATTGCGATTGTCCCACGCCAACGGCGGCGGCTTTGTGGAAGATGATTTCAATGCCTTGAAGGGCTTTTTTCAGGGCGTCGTAATCGCGGATGTCGGCCTGGATAAATTCGGCATGGGGGTTGGCATAATCCGGCAATTCGCGGTTGGGGTGTACCTGTGGGTCCAGGTTGTCATAGATGCGTACGCGGTGTCCGCGTTGGATGAGTTCATCGACGAGGTAGGAGCCTACGAATCCCATGCCGCCGGTGACGAGGATGTTTTTGGGTGTCATTTATTCCAAGATTTTTCGAATGTTGAATTTTTCATTGGGTTGAGGACCCCGGGTCAACATGTCGGCGAGCAAGCCCGTGCAGATGAATTGTACGCCGAGTACGGTGAGGAAGACCCCGAGCATGAGCAGGGGATACCGGTATTGAATGGTACCGGTTTGGAGCCATAGGGATGCGATGTATGCGTTGATGAGCATGCCTGTGGTGCCAAAGATGAGGCCCACTGTGCCAAAGAGGTGGAGTGGTCGGCCCATGTATTTGCCGATGTACATGACGGTGAGGAGGTCAAAAAATCCTTTGAGCAGGCGTCCCCAGCCGTATTTGGTTACGCCGTATTGCCGCGGGTGGTGCTGGACGGGGATTTCACCGATGCGATACCCTTCGAGGTGGGCGAGTACGGGGATGTAGCGGTGGAGTTCGCCGAGTACGCGTATGTCTTTTGTGACTTCGCTGCGATAGATTTTGAGGCCGCAGTTGAAGTCGTGTATGTCAATGCCGGATACGAAGCCGGTGACCCAGTTGAAGAATTTGGAGGGCAGGGTTTTGCCCAGGGGATCAAAGCGTTTTTTCTTCCATCCGGAGACGAGGTCATAGCCTTCTTCGATTTTTGATAGGAGGTTGGGGATTTCCGCCGGGTCGTCTTGCAGGTCGGCGTCCATGGTGATGATGTATGTGCCGCGTGCGCGTTGAAATCCGGCGGTATATGCCGCGGCTTTGCCAAAGTTGCGCCGAAATTGGATGACTTTGACTTCGGGATAGGTGTTGTGCAGGTCTTCCAATACGGCGATTGACCCGTCGGTGCTGCCGTCGTCGATGAAGATGACTTCGTAGGTACGGTCCTGGGTGGCGAGCACGCCGCGGATTTGTTCCATGAGCGGGCGCAGGCTTTCTTCTTCGTTGAGCAAGGGTATGACGAGGCTGAGGTCGGGCATGGTTGGTGGTCAGTTATCCGATTGTAGGGGCGAGGCATGCCTCGCCCTGTGTCAGTGGTCAGTAGGGGCAGGTTTTGAGCGGGGTACAACTGACCGCTTCTAAGGCCAGTTCAACCTGCCCTAAACAAAGATAGCAAAGTGCGCGTTTTTTTACAAATGTGAATGAGGTGATCATTCGAACTGTAAGACGAAAGTATCGGGATTGCGTATGATGAAGAGGATTTTAAAACGATTTGCATGTGTCCGAACAGCGGGGACGAGAAATTCGGGTGTGGAACGGAATCCGATCTGGTCAACAACGACGATGTCGATTCCCTTTTGTTCAAATTCGGCAATGACCTCATCTGGTGCTTTCCAGGCGTAGCCCGTGGCTTTGCGGTTGGCAATCGCGTTCATGAGATACGGTTTGCGGCAGGCGATTTTGACGTCGGGTTCGGTGTTGTCTTTGATCCATTCTGCAGCGGCAAAGTAAGTGTTCCAGTTGGGGGGTAACCACCCGATGCGTTCGGCGAGGTAGTTGGTCTCAAAGATATTTGAGCCGAGGAGAAAGAGAAAGAAGAGTACGATACCCGCGCGCGAGGCGGTTTTTTTGAGTGCTCGGGCGAGAAGTCGGAGCAGTTCGTCCATGCTGGTGAGAATGGCGTAGAAGAGGATAGGTATCGCCGGGACGAGAAAGCGCGTGTCGGACCACATATCAGGCCAGAGGATGTAGAGACCCAGATAGCAGGTGAGGTACACGATGAGCAGGTGACGTTTTATGAGTCCGACGACCAGGGCGTAGAGGATCAGGCCAGAGAAGAAGAGGCCGACGCCGACGAAGTAGCCGGTTTCGATAAAACTGGGTAGCAAGAGGTAGGGGATGACGAGCTGGCTGTAAAGTTCGAGATTTGCGAGGATGCGTTCGATCAGGGCGGTGAATGTGAGCAGGCCTTCTTCCGGACGATAGGGGTTTATACGGAAGAATTGATTGATGTAGTCGCTGCCGCCGAGTGATGCGTTGCGGATTTGATAGGGGAGGGTGAGGAGGAAGCTGCCTATGGCGATGAGGCCGGTTTCTTTCCATTTTTTGTGCAGGGCAAAATAGAGTATGCCGGTGGCGATGAGGATGATGCCCGCGCTGCGGATGTAGTAGGCTGCGATGATGGCGATGATGGCCAGTGAGAGTGTGGATAGGGTATTGGCGTTGTGTGCGCGGTGGAGGAGGAGAAGAGCTATGAGAGAGCACAGGAGAAAGGGGATTTCGGACATGACCTGGTGCGAATAATCCAACAGGAGAGGGGAGGCGAGACATAGCGCGCTTACGCCGAGTGCCATGGGGGGACTGGCAAAGCGGCGGATGAGGAGATAGGTGAGTGGAATTGAGACGGCGTAGAGGAGAAGGACGAGGATTTTGAGTGCGATGAGGTTGCCCGGGAAGAGGATATGGACTATGGCGAGGAGGAGCGGAAATCCGAAGGGGTATTTGGTGTGTGGTATGGGTTCGCCTTCGATGGTTTCCGAGAGTCCGTGTCCCTCTGCAAGCGATCGGCCCAGGTTGATGAATTGGGCGTTGTCGCCGGTGAGGGAGAGGTTGGCGTCGAAGAGGAGTATGCCCATGAGCAAGCCGCACAGGCCCAGCGCGGGCAAGAAATAGGGTTTGCGTTCGTGCTGCGCGAGGTTAAAAAGGGGAGAGGATGTCTTTTGTTGGCGTTTTTTGTTCATTGCAAAATAAGAGGTATCAATTTCTTCAGGTGTTGTTCGCGAGTAAAGGTCTTGCGGTATCGGTCGATGGATGTGCGACTCATCGCTTCAAACTTGTCCGGATTTCGGATGTGCGATTCGATCGCGCGTGCGATTTTTTCAGGTTGATCAAAGGGGACCAATTCCGCGACTTTACCGTTTTCTACCATTTCCGGGATCGTGCGATAGGGTGTTGTAATCACAACCAGCCCAAATGCGAGTGCTTCGATGATAGATATCGGTTGTCCTTCGTACACATAGCGGGTTGGAAGCAAAAAGAAGTGACTTTCTTGCAGGAAATGAAGTTTTTTATTTCCATCGACGGGACCATGCCAGAACGCGTGTTCGCCAAGTCCCAATTTCTCAACCCGCTGCAGAAAATCGGCTTCCGCTTCTTCGGGGGTTGCGTAAGGGCAGATGTCGGAAGCCAGGACAAAACTGCCACAAAAATGACATTCGACGTCAATTCTCAAGTCGTGCAATAGGATGTGCAGTGCTTCGAGTACCTGGAGGTAGCCTTTGCTCACAATCAGGTTGGAGAGAAAAAGGAGTTTTGGGCGGTCTCCCGATGGCAAATGTTTTGGTTTAATGGATAGTGCCTCTATGTCGTATGGCAGTCCATTAAAGACGACCTGTGTTTTATCCCGCAGAGCAGGTTCAAAATCGAACATACCGCGCAAACTTTTTCCAAGAATCAGTATTCTGTCCACAGGTTTGAGAAAGGCGCGTACTACGCACTGTTGCCAGGGCGAAAGGGAGGCGTAGAAGCCATCGTAATTTCCCCCGTGTACGTGAATCACAATGCGCTGTCTGCCGATGGTGGCCAGGAGTATGAATATGCTGTCTCTGAGAAATCCCACCCAATTTTGAGCGGCACTGAGGTATAGATTTTTCTGACCGAATAAAAGGATAAGTGCTCTGAAGAAGGGGTTGAGAAGTTGTATTAACCG
>JAJEAX010000283.1 GCA_022822565.1 Candidatus Latescibacterota bacterium | reverse complement strand
CAGCAAAGAATCGATGTACACAGTGCGATCGCTGATCTCATCAAAATAATCGAGCGCGCCATCGCCAACAGCGCGATAAATCTGGTAAGAAGACGCATCGGACACCTGCATCCAGTCGATTTCAACGCGGGTTGGTCCCAGAGCCCGCGCGCGTATAATCTGCGGCGACCCGACCGTAACAGGGGGTTCATCGCGTTCAACAACATGAACTGCGCCATCAAAATTAAAAAGTACCTCATTGCGAAAATCTTTGTCCAGATCCGCAATGAGCGCACGGCGCATCAAATCCACTGGCGTATGCCAGATCGGGCGATAGTAATCGGGCTTCTCTGCGCGAAAAGCGTAGAGATCGGGACGCAGACATACTATCAAATCGGCCAGGCCATCCCCATCGACATCCCCTGCTGAAATTCCATTGCCTGTGGTCGCTACTCCGTGGATCCGCGTCGTCCATTCGCGCGCATAAGTATCCGGCGCACGCATGCTGTAAATCTCCAATTCCCAGAAACCATTGGAAGCCTCATACGCATCTGTGTACGCGCGAGCAACGGCAAATTCGACCACCCCATCGCCGTCCAAATCCACACCCCCGCCAACCCATCGCGCATCCCCATCGCCCGGCAAGTACCATGTCTGCACGTATTCCCCCGATCGATATTCGTACATCCAGAGATCGCCATCGGCATCGCCAGCGAGAATTTCCCGCTGTTCATCCAGGTCAAAGTCCGCAACCACAAAGCGCGGACCAGGATCGCCAGTCCCCTGTGAGGGATCAACGAGAAATGCCTCCTCGCGGATCACACTGCCGAGATTGCGAATCACGCGGATACCGCGCTGATCGCCTGCACGAGCGATAATATCGGGAATGCTATCGCCATCCACATCGGCAAAATCGCCCCCCCAGGTACCGCTCTGTTCAAATTCCACCTGAGTGGGATAGGGATTGGAAAAACTATCTGTAAAAAGCACAAGACGCTCGTAAGTCACACCCAATAAATCATCGGTCCCATCATTCGTAATATCGCCAATTGCCCAGGGCAAAAAACGCTCATTGCTTTGAAATTCATCGGTAAATCTACCATCCGCCTGGCGTTCATAAATATGCACCGGTCCATAAGAATCGCCCGTAAGATATGGCATAAGCGCGATTTCCAGCTTACCATCGCGGTCGAAATCCGACGCGCGATCAGGTAAAAAGCCATCGGGCAATGTGCCCATTTCCACAAAGCCGTTTTGCGGGACGCGAAAAGGAACATAATCAATTGTCTGCGCCGGATGCACCGCGCGGATATTGTTTTCTCCATTGGCCAAAACGTGGAATGTCACAACACCTGATGGCAATGTGTGGGGCAGAACAACGCGGTGTTTATTTTGCACCAGACCGGTGTAAAGGGTATCAAAATTCGCGCCATAGCGATAGGCAATCCCCCCGTGTGCGCGCTGATCTGTCCGCCAGCGACATTCAAAAACGCGGCGATCACCTTCCAACACATCGCCACATGCAAGCGCGGTGATAGCAGGTGCCGTTTTTTCAATGGCAACGCGAACGCGATCTTCCACGACCACACCATCCGACAAATCTGCTTCAAGCCGCAAAACCACATCAGAATTTTCAAAATCAGAGACATCCCACGTATGGTGAATATCCTGAGATGGTCCCCCTTCTGCAAGACGTGTCCACGTATCTGGATTGCGCCCCAAACCATAAGACAGGCGATAACCCGTGACCTGTGCGCCTGAAACAGAAGCGCGAATATCGAACGCAGTATCTTCCCCCTCGTCATTGGCAGGAGATTGAATCGCAACCGCCAGCGAATCGAAAGTACTCAGGCGATTTGCGAGTTGCGCCCCACTCACGCGCCCTGCGCCATAGTCATTGTCGTGCCCCAACGGCCCCAGATCAATTGCAGATGTGATGAGCAAATTGCGCACATAATGAGGTGAAAGGTCGGGCCGACGCGAGAGAATCAGCGCGGCCAAACCGGATATGTGGGGCGCAGAAAAAGAAGTGCCAGAGCCTGAAGCATAGCGATTGTCGAGGCGTGTGCTGAGAATACTGACACCTGGTGCAACCAGATCGAGCGACGCGCCCGTGCTGCTAAAACTCGCCAGACGGTCGGCGGAGTTCACCGCACCTACGGCAATCGTATAGTGATTACCTGCGGGATAACCCAACTCATCGCCTGAGTTACCCGCAGAGGCCACGAGCACAACGCCCTGAGCATGCGCGTATTGGATTACATCGCTCAGGATAAATGTGCGCTCAGGCCCCCCCAAACTCATATTAATGATATGCGCGCCATTTTCCACGGCATAGAGAATAGCCGCAGCAATGTCATCTTCTTCGAGAAAGCCAATGCCTCCAAGCCGCCTCAAACCCGCCCGCAGTGCCATAATCTGTGCATTGGGCGCAACGCCAGCAATACCGCGATTATTATTCGTCGTAGCTGCAACAATACCGGCAACGCGCGTACCGTGCGCCGATTCATCCTGCGGATCATTATCCCGCATAAGGTAATCGCCCATCCCCGGCAGATCGGGCGCATGGGTGAAATCCCAACCCCTTATATCGTCGATATACCCATTTCCATCGTCATCAATGCCAGACGCACCGCCTACTTCTGCGGCATTGTGCCAGATATTGTCGCGCAAGTCTTCGTGGTTATAATCGACACCAGAATCAATGATCGCGACAATGATCTGTTCTTGAATGGGACCGAGATTTTGTTGCAATAGCTCCCAATCGAGAACCCGAAGGCCATATTGATCTCTGTAGCGCGGGTCATTGGGCACCTGGTGGTGCGTAAACAAATAATTTGGCTGCGCGTACACAACATCGGGACGCAATGCGTAATCGGCTGCGGCTTCGACTGGATCGCCCGACAAGCGCACGCGGTACACATGCGTCAAAGGATGGGGATAAACAGCCTTGGCACTTCGCGGCGTAAAAAGTGGTTCAATCGACGTCACGCCATGGCGCTCTGATAGATCGTGGAATTGTGTAACTGCAGGCTTTGCGCTGCGAAACTTGACGAGAATTTGTCCGGGAGAATACGCGGGTTGCGCGTAAATTGTTTGCAAAAAGCAACCACAGATGAACACGGATAAACACAGATAAATGCAGAACTGCCTCCCCAGCCCCCACCTTTCTCCGTGTCTCTGTATCTCCGTGTGAGCCATCTCGTTTCCCGCCTTTAATCTGCGTTCATCTGCGGATTCATCTCGCCTTACTATAATCGGAAGGTAGCAGTGCGACCAGAAAAGCTGCCGGAATGAGCACCATGGATACAACCGTAAGCGCAGTAGCAGTAGAAGTCCACTCCGCAAGGCTCCCCACGCCAATCATGGCAAGGCCCGCCATGCCCCATGAAAAACCCATCACCAATCCAGTCGCCGTACTCGTATTGTGCGGCAAGGCGCGTTGCGCCAAAGAGATATTCGTCGTAATGCCGAGATCGAACAAATACCCCGCCACAAAAAACGAAATGAGTGCCATGTACCCATCTGTCAGACAAAATCCCGCGTGAAAAATTGCGGATGAAGCACACGAAAAAGCCAGAAGCTTGCGCTGCGACATGCGATCTGCCAGATAACCGCCCGTGATACGCCCCAGCGTGCTGGAAAGCAAATAACAGGAAAAAACCCAGCCGATATCACTGGTAGCCCAACCGCGAGACGCCCCCAAGATAGCTGTAAAACTGACAAACCCCGTGTGAACGATAGAGCGCAAAACACTAATGGCAAAAAGCGTCCACAGAGAACGGGTTTTTTTCAAAATGGAGAAATCGATTTTGCCCGCGGTTACGCGGCGTTCATGCACGGGGACTTTTCGAGACTGCCACAGGATAAATGGCGCGAGAAATAAGACGGGAATGACAATAAGCCACAGGTATTGAATGCCGTATCGCTCGACAATTTGCGTTCCAGTAATCGACGCGAGCGCCATCCCCAGCGTTCCTCCCGTCAGGAAAATAGCCATAGACAGATTGGCCCGATGAGGCGTTAAAGCCGTAACCAATCCTCCGGCAGTGGGATGAAAGAGAGAGGAACCGAACGATGCGAAAATTAAAAAAACAGCGAGTATATAAGCGGAGGGTGCAAAGCCAATACAAGAAACAAAAATTCCCGTAATAAAAAGCCCCAGTGCAACGAGGGCCATGCGATCGCGCCCATCGCTAAAATATCCCATAAAGGGCTGCGTGATAGAACCGCAAAAGACAATCACCGTGGGCAAATAGGCAAACTGCGCCACCGTGAGATTGTAATGACTCTGAAAAAAAGCCCACAATGGCGGCGTGAGGACCATATAAAAATCCAACGCCATGTGTGCTGCTGTAATATAAAAAACAGGGCGAAGCGTTCCTCTTGAGTCAGAACGCAAAGATGGCGCGGTTTCTGTGGACATAGAATCGTCTTCCCCTCACAACCCGGCGCGTTGGAGAATAACCTCGCAGAGTTTTTCGTGCAGGCCCAGAGGTTCGGTAACGCGGATATGTACATCTGGATATGCAGCCCCCGCCTCTGTTGCCATACGCGGAATATCTTCCGTGGCATGGCGTCCGGGAGATAGCATATAGGGATGAACAACAATCTCACTCGCCCCCTCGCGCACACACGCATCAATACCCTGTCTAATAGTGGGTTCGGCCAGTTCCATGTGCGCGATGTGGACAATGATATCGGGGCGCGCTCGACGCAAAATATCGCCAACGCCGCGAAGCATCTGATTGGCTTCTTCGCGCCTGGAACCGTGATCGACAATGAGAAGTGCGGTAGGCATAGTTGTAAATTCGTCTATTCGTCCAGCCATGCTTCAATCTGCTGTTCATTCTCGTCTGTCCACGGCGCAATATCCTCAATACAAATGCGGTCGTGACCACTATAGACGAGAGCCATTGTATCCTTGTAAATACCCTCTTTTTGCGCCTGATCGCGCCAGGCGACAAAACTTTCGCGGTCGTATTCTTTCGCCCGTGCATCAATGCCTTCACAATCGAAATGCTCGGTCAGCACCCGATCCAATTCGCGGGCAATTTCAGGCTTGTCATGAACGAGATCCGTCGTTTCGTCGGGATCCTCTTTGAGATTGAAGAGTTCGGATTCAAAACCCGCGTGCTTGACGTATTTCCAGTCGCCCTGGCGCAACATAAATGTACCCGTAGCACAGCGATCGCCGTGGTATTCGCACATGGCCCAATCGCGTTCGCGCTCTGCCCCCTCAACGAGTTGCGGGAATAGAGATTCGCCATCCAGCGCGTCGGGATACGCTGCATTATCCGCATAATCGCGATAGCGGATACGCGCCATATCCATAAATGTGGGATATAGATCAACGAGAGAAACGGGTGTATCGACGACAACGCCTTTTTGAACATCGGGACCGCGAATAATGAGAGGAACGTGGGATGATGCCTCGTACATCGAACGCTTGAGTATTTGATTTTGATCCCCGGCCATTTCGCCGTGATCGCTTGAAAAAATGACATACGTATTATCGCGCAACCCCAGGTCATCGATGGACTGAAGCACCCGACCGACCATCTCATCGAGCGCGGCGATCATCGCAAAATAAGTGTGCCGAATCTCTCGGACGATGTTCTCCGAGAACTGTTTATCGCAGTTTTTAGTCACGCGCTGGTAAGCAATAGCTTCATTGTGCGTATCTTCGAGCGGCATCAAAGTCGGCGGAATATCGACATTATCCGCATCGATCAACGGCATGTGGCGCTTCTCTGCAGTGAATGCGGGATGCACCAATCCCGTCGTGAGATAAAGCCAGAAGGGACGGTCACTCCTCGCGTATTGATGCAGTTGATCAACCGCCTGGTACGTCCGGTCCCAATCGCGCCCATTCGCCTTGCCATCATCTACAACTTGTGGCAAGGTCGTGCGACATAAAGGCCGGCGAATATTGGCCGCGCGCGTCCATGAGCCGATGCGATCGCGGATGGAGTGTTTGCCATAAGCGTAATCTATAGGACCAATAGCAGAGGTCTGGTAGCCCGCGCTCTCATAAGTATTTTGATATGTGGGCACATGCTCGTGCAACCCTTCGTGATTGTTCCAGCAATCGTAATAATTGGGATATTTCCCGCTCCACATACTCGCCCGCGATGGATTGCACACCGGACAATTCGTGTACGCATTCGTAAACAAAACCCCGTCACTGGCGAGACGATCCATATTGGGCGTGGCATTTTGCATGGCGGGATGGCCCATACAGCCCATCTTTCGCCCGTCCATGCTCTCGGCGTGAATAAAAACGATATTCGGTTGAGAAGGCATTTTTAGTTTCCTATTGTAGATGTGATCAATTTAAACTTCCACCACACGCCCTGTTTGTGCGGCTTTGTGCATAGCAAAAACAACGCGCAGTGCCTGAAGACCGTCTTCGCTGTGCGGATCGGCGTAAGGGGCATTGGGAGCGGGGCGATTGCCCTTAATCGCCTCGACAAAATGATCGCTCGAATTGCCGTATTCGGGCAGGTTATCCACGCGCGCCCAGCCATCTCTGCGCGTAATCGTATAGAGGCGTTGGCGTTCCAGGCGATAACTCTGCTTGTCAGTATATATGTTGACCTCATCCTGATTTTCGTCGCAAGTCTTGATACAGAGCAAACTGGCGCACAATCCCCCTTCAAATTCGAGACGCATATCCACCAGCGTTTCCTCAATATGCCCCGTCTCATATTGAATTTTACCCTCCACTCTAACCACGCGCTTGCCCGTGATCCACGGCAATACATCTGTGATGTGAATTGTACGCCTGTGCAACATGCCTCCGTCTTCGACACTGCGCTTTACGGGACTCTGCCGCTGAACAGCCGTGAGCATTTGCGGAGTGACCGAACCCGACGCGATTTCCCTGCGCACATACTCGGTACTGGACATAAAATGGCGCGTAAACGCCGTCATCAAAATACAATTTTGCGACTTGCTCAATTCGACGAGTTCCTCGGCATCCTCCACAGCCACCGTCATTGGTTTATCGACAATCGCCGGAATACCGCGCTCAAGCGCCAACTTGCAGGGGGCAAAATGTATCTGATTGGGCGTACTTACAAACACGCCATCGACCAAATCCGGATCGAGCATATCGCGGTAATCGGTAAATGTCTGACTCTCACTCAGTCCCTCATTGCGATTACCCAGACTTTCCCTGGAAACATCGCAAACCGCCGTAACCTCCACATCCGACCTCTTGAGCAAATTCGGGACATGATAGCCCGAGCAAAAAGGGCCGAGGCCGATAATACCGATTTTCACCTTATCCATATCAATCCTTTCCCAGGCGCAACCAGCCATCCACATCGGGGGCGAGTTCGCGCCAGTGGCTGGTAATCGCCTGCGCTTCTTTAAGGCCCATTTTGCTCCTGTCTTCATAAGATGCGGGCACGCCCTTTTCAGTGAGATAATCCAGACAGCGAACCCACATTGCGCTCCATACGTAGGCATTGTGTAGTTCTGTTTCTGGCGCCGAGCGGCTGCGCGCAACAAAACCCGGTATAAAGGGACGACCAGGGGGCTGTCCAACAGGAAGATAACGAAAATTATAAGCCCAGCGATAATCTTCACGACTCGTGTTGGGCGTAGAACTGTGCATCACTTTATTATCTAAAAAAACAACATCTCCAGGATTGACGGGCAGAGTAATACCCTGCCCATCGAGGTCTTCCGGATAGGGATGGTATTTTACACCTTCTTTATGACTGCCGGGAATAACTACCAAACAACCATTTTCTTCGGTAGCATGGGTAATTGGAATCCACGCATTGACAATCTCGCTCTCGTGAGAATCTCTCAGGCCCGAACCCGCATCCATGTGCCATCCTGTTTTGCCCACCTGAAATGTATAAAACCCTTCCTTCGAAAGATCTGCCCCCAAGGACTCGGCTACCCGATCGGCCAGCTTGAGATGATCGGGAGCGAGTTTGAGATTAAAATGGTAAATCGGCGACGCAGCTATCTCCGGCCCGATAAGAACTTCCAAAACATCTAAGACTTTTGGATGGCGCATAAGATCAAACATTTCTGGAATCCGTGCATCGGGCAGGTCTTTGCGCCACCGAAAAGTAGGAACAAAAATATTCAGCACGGGATCGAGATGGTGCAAAACCGTTCCCCGACTGGCACCGAGCGACATTGCAAACCGCTCGGGCAAAGACATCTCATCAAATCTATCCAGTGCTTCAGAATCAGTCTCAACCAGATAAATCCGCGCCAGCGCATCAAGGAGCGCAGAATAGGCTTTTTGCAAGGGATAAATGTCCCGCTCGGGATTGAGCGCATCTTTGACAACGACATATCCCTCTTCTACGTATTGTTCTTTTAATGACGACATATATGGTCTCCTATATTTGATCATCAGTAATCTATTGTCAACCTCCCTCATTTTGGACGCCTGTCTAAAGCCGCAATCCCTACTGGTGCTCACAGTTATCAAAAGCCCAGCGCAATGCCTCTATGGATTCATTGGTCGCCGCGTCAATTTCATTAACGGGATTTTCCGTTGGCAACATATAAAACGCATGCGTCATGCCAATATAGCGCCGTGTGACAGTGTCAACACCCGCAGCTTTTAAGGCATGGCCATAATCTTCTGCCTCATCGCGCAGAGGATCAAATTCAGCGGTCATAACCAGCGCGGGCGGCAAGCCAGACAGATCAGAAGCGCGAATGGGCGCGACATCGGGATGATCGCGGTCTGCGATATTGGGAACATAGCAATCCCAGAACCACTTCATCGCACTGGCCGTGAGCAAATACCCTTCGGCATTTTCAGAATAAGAATCACGATCAAAATTTGCCTCAATAACGGGATAAACGAGCAATTGAAAAACGAGATTTAATCCCGCATCTCGGGCACGAAGGGCGACACAGGCAGCCAGATTGCCCCCGGCACTATCGCCAGATACGGCAATGCGGGAAGAGTCAATCCCCAATTCATCTGCCGAAGACGCCGCCCATAACGTAGCGGCAAAACAATCGTCAATCGCACCGGGAAAAGGCGTTTCCGGCGCACGGCGATAATCTACCGAAACGACAACACACCCCACATCGTGTGCGAGCTTCCTGCATTTAAACTCCCCCGTATCCAGATCGCCCAGCACCCATCCACCGCCGTGAAACCACATCAGCAACGGCAAATCGCGGTCGTCATTGGGCCGATAAATGCGAATGGGGATCTCCCCCGCAGCACCCGGAATCGCGCTATCTTCCAAATGGTAAATAGGCGGCAACATATCATCAGGCATTTTGCGCGAATCATTAAAAACCCTTGCAGTTGCCACCCCTCTACTGTGTAGATCCGTCAGACCATCCTCGTGCATCGCATTTTCAAATGTCTGTACGAATTTCTGTATTTCCGGATGTGGTTGGTTCATAGTTATATCCCTCGCGCTGGCATTGGTACGGGTCTCGCATCCTCTGTGCGAATACTCCAATCCGCCAATTTTAATTGCAAATCTGCGATGACATCGCGGTGATCGGCATTATCCACCACATTGTACAATTCCCACGGATCGTTCACCAGATCGTACAACTCATCCCGATCC
>JAJEAX010000387.1 GCA_022822565.1 Candidatus Latescibacterota bacterium | reverse complement strand
CCCAGGTCGCCGCAGAAATTGATCAGCGCTTTGATATAGTCTTCAGTTTTGTCGCGGATGGCTTTGTCGGGATGTGTGAGATAAAGCCCCGGTGGACTGGCGAGTAGCCAGTGCAGGCCTACGATTTCGACGCCGGCTTTTTCAGCGGCTTTGCGAATGTCGCTGCGCTGTTTGGCAGAGATTTGTGTGACGCTTTCCGCGAGTGTAAAAGGTGCAAGTTCAACGCCGTCGCAGCCGATTTCCGCTGCGTAGTTAAAGACGTCTTCAATTTTCCAATCTTCAAAGAATTCATTGCATACTGCGAGTTTCATGATGCGGTCCTTTCGTGTTGGTTTTGGAGACGCTACTGGTCAGTAGCACAATGCGGCTTAGAATATAGCAGAAGACGCCTGTGGAATCACGCAGAATTTTATTGCGATTAAAATGGCTTGACAGGCTCATGGGTTTTCGCTAACATACGGGAGTTCAATAGTAGAATTACTGTTTAAGAGGAGAACAAAATGGCTCAGGAATCGGCTGCTGAACAACAGGTTGATACTGAAGATTATATTATCAAAGTCCAGGGGGTCTGGAAGACCTATCGGATGGGCGACCAGGAAGTGCATGCCCTGCAAGGCGTGAACCTCGATGTGATTCGCGGTGAATATTTGTCAATTATGGGTCCTTCGGGGTCGGGCAAAACCACGATGTTTAACATGGTCGGGGCATTGGATACGCCCACTAAGGGAACCGTATTGGTCAACGGCGCCAATATGGGCGATATGAGTCAGGGGCAAATTGCCTATTTGCGCTGCCACAGTGTGGGGTATATTTTCCAGTCGTTTAACCTGATTCCCGTTATGTCGGCACTTGAAAATGTGTCTTTGCCCATGGTGTTTTCGGGCATGTCGCGCAGTGATTACGAAGAGAAAGCCGCACACAAGTTGTCGCTGGTGGGGCTTTCTGACCGCCTGCATCACAAACCTTACGAATTGTCGGGTGGACAGCAGCAGCGCGTGGCAATTGCCAGAGCTATGGCCAATGATCCCGATTTGATTTTGGCTGATGAACCGACTGGAAATCTCGATTTGAAGACCGGACAGGAAATTATCGAGTTGTTGCTCAAGATGCAGGGCGAAAGCGGTGTGACCATTGTGACCAATACCCACGACCACAAGATGCTCGGCGTGTCTGATCGCGTGGTCGATTTGCGCGACGGACAGGTTGAGCGGGTGAGACGGCGCGATGAGATCGAGATTCAGGAAGGGCGTATTGAAGGCTTTGATCCAACGGCTGAGTAAACAGCGTTAAGGCGTTCACGGGTTCGCCCTGACGCAATATAATCCCAATAGCAGGGCAGGCCACACAAGGTCTGCCCTATTTTTTTACGGATGCATCCGCAGTTATAGATATCATCCTGCAATTGTCAGTCTCAAAAGAGACACTTTCTCACAATTGTCTATCTCAATAGGGACACCTCCATAGTTTTGTCAGGAACATCTCCAAAAACGCCTACATTATATGCCAAAATGCCATTGCAAACCCCTGTTCTTTCGAGTAAATTGCAAAATAGAAAAACTCAAGAATAAGGAGAGATATGGAAGGGAAATGTGAGGAAAAACGAGAACTTTCAGACGAGGGGGGTAACGGCCTCCAGATGGCTCCTGAACTCATGCTCGACCTCGCGCAAAAAGCTGCGGAGCTTTTGGTGGAGCGGATCCAAAACTTGCCCGAGGAAGACGCCTGGGATGGAGAGTTCCGGCAGGGGCTCGAGAAACAGTTGATGAAGGATCCGCCTGAAGATGGCCGGTCCCCAGCGGAGGTCATAGAGCAGGTCACACGCGAAATCCTCCCGGTTGCGATGCGCCTGGACCATCCCCGTTGCTTCGCGTTTATACCGTCGTCGCCCACCTGGCCTGGGGTGCTGGCCGATTTCATGGCCGCCGGATACAATATCAACGCATGTACCTGGCTGGTTGGAAGCGGTCCGAGCCAGCTCGAACTCGTGGTCATTGATTGGTTGCGGCAGTGGGTCGGCTATCCCGAAAGCGCGGGCGGGATTTTCACAAGCGGAGGCTCTGCTGCCAGCCTTGACGCCTTTGTCGCAGCGAGAGAAACTGCTGGTCATCCCGAGCGTGCGACCGTGTACATGAGTGACCAGAGCCATAGCGCGCTCATCCGCGCAGCCAGGATTATTGGCGTTCGGCCAGAGTGCATACGCCTGATACCGAGCGATGGCCTCTTCCGCCTGGACATGGAAGCACTTGCACAGGCTGTAGCCAATGACCGCGCAGCGGGATTCACCCCCATTGCCGTGTGCGCCAACGCCGGAACGAGCAGTACCGGGACCATCGATCCAATCGAAGCCATGGCAGACTACTGTGAATCAGAAGGTATATGGCTACACATTGACGCTGCTTACGGCGGCTTCGCTGTCGTGACCGAGCACGGCAAGGAACTCTTGCGCGGGATCGAACGGGCAGATTCTATCGGGCTGGATGCGCACAAATGGTTCTTCCAACCTTATGAGGCCGGTTGCCTGCTGGTGAAAAACCTGAGTACGCTTGAGCGTGCCTTCGCGGTTCGGCACGATATTCTCCAGGACACAATATGGGGTGCAAACCACCCGAACTTTTCGGACCGCGGCCTGCAACTGAGTCGCTCGGTACGCGCCCTTAAGGTGTGGATGTCCGTTCAGACCTTCGGGATGGAGGCATTTCGGCAAGCCGTCTCAAGGGGGATAGCGCTGGCCACTCAGGCGGAAGAATACGTGAGTGAGAGCCAGCTACTGGAGATGTTAAATCCCGCGTCGCTGGGGATTGTATGTTTCCGCATTCATCCTGACGACACCTCTATTGACGAGGAAGAACTCGCAGAGATCAACAAGACAGTACTCGCTCGCATGTTTTGGGAAGACAAAGCCTTTATATCCTCGACGCTTTTGCATGGGAAGTTTTCACTCCGGCTGTGCATAGTCAACCACACCACGACATGGGATGATGTGCGCGAGACCTTAAAAGCTATTGAGCGATTTGGGCAGGAGGCGTTATCTTCGATTGGGCGGTGGTAGGGAAGCCATATATACGATTTGGGAGGGACAAACACCGCCTCAGGGGTGGCAACTTGCCGTTGTAGAACTGGCAAAACCACACGATATCTGGGGTAGTGAACCCGATTACAACAGGCGATACATCACATATAGAACAGAAACCAGTCAAAATTCAAACGCGCGCCTGTTCATCGATCATATTGCAACCGTCGATCAGACCTTTTCCTGGCAAGTTGACGCGCCAGTACAGGAAATAAATTCCATTGACCATCTCGATTTTGATGGCAACGGAGCCGTTGGTTTTAGTGATTTTATCCTCGTGCCAATTTCGCTTTGACCGCACCATAACTGCCATAGAAGGCAACCGGATAACAATCGACGCGCCCATGGGCAATGCATTTGAACGAGAATACGGCGGCGGGTGGGTTCTCAAATACGAATATCTTGGGCGCATTGAACAGGTCGGCATTGAGAACTTGCGCGGCGTATCGGAGTTTGATGACAGCGAAAAAGATGAAAGTAGGGAGGATGAATTTATCGATGAAGATCACGCCTGGAATTTCGTCGTATTTTCACGCGTGCAGAATGCGTGGGCGCGCAATATCACCTCGGTTCACTTTGGCTATGCGTGTGTGACTATTGGCAATCAGGCAAAATGGATGACCGTGCAGGATAGCCAGTGTCTGGATCCCGTATCACAGATCACCGGAGGCCGGCGATATTCATTTCCCATCCACGGGCAATTGTCCCTCGTGCAACGGTGTTATACCCGACGGGGACGCCCCGATTATGTGCTACACGCCCGCGTACCGGGGCCAAATGTATTTTTGGATTGCACGGCGGACATCGCGCATTCCGATTCAGGCCCCCATCACCGGTGGTCTGTTTGCACTCTGTTTGACAATGTGACCGTGAACGGCAATGCCATCAATGTTCAGGATCGGCAAGGTTCGGGCACCGGCCACGGTTGGGCGGGTGCACAAAAAGTATTGTGGAATTGCGAGGCAGAGAGTTTTATCGTGCAAAAACCCCCAACATCGCAAAATTATGCCATCGGCTGCATCGGCGAGAAACGAGACGGCTGGTACAGGCGCGAAGATGGATATTGGGAATCACACGGACGAAAGGTCCAGCCGCGCAGTTTGTACTTGAAACAACTGGAAGACCGCCTGGGCATAGAAGCTGTGAAAGCCGTGGCGACCAGAGCACAGTGCCCGTTTGTATGACCTATTGCTGATCAATGACTTCGAGGGACTCAAGACACTTTTCCATGCCTTTTATGCCAGTATTCCCTACGAGGGGGACACCAACAATGACATCGCCAATTTTGAGGGCTACTATGCCAGCGTGTTCTATTCCTATTTCGCGGCACTGGGGTTAAATATCACGGTAGAGGATAGTAGTAGCCATGGGCGTGTAGATATGGCAGTACACTTCAACGACAACATCTACCTGTTCGCAGAGGGTGCAGCAATGGCGCAATTGCAGGAAAAGGGATATGCGGACAAATACCGCGGCCTGAACCAGCCGATCCATCTGATCGGGGTAGAGTTCAGCAAGGATACCCGCAATATAACCGCCTTTGAAGTGGCAGGTGCGTGAGAGGTGAGAATCGCACCTGTGATTGATGCAGCTTTTTGTATTCACCGATCGAACTGAGTACCAAACCACTCTCCGATGAGAAACTCCTGGCGGCAAATGTGGCTTCTCCAACATTTCTGGAATGATGCTCATCCAAGCACCATCACCATGATTCCCCTACAGCATGCCCTGTATTCTTCAGGGCATTTTTTGTGTGATTTCCCTCTGTAATCCCCCTGTTTCATTCCTATCCCAACTGTTTCAAATGAAACACTTGCTGTTTCAAATGAAACACTTACTGTGTCATATGAAACAGTTGGCCGCATGTCCAATTTTCGGCATTTTTTAAAAACGCGCTCTCCTGCAAGCAGTTACGGGATTTTTGCAATTTTTGGCACGCTTTTTGCACTGTATAAAGAGCACGAGATCAAAATTTTCAATTCTAACCCATACAGGAGGGTATTCCCATGGCTCACCAGTCACCTACAACCCGTCCAGCAGTACCATCCGCTACAGTCCCACCGGAATTTCACCCTACACCCGATGTCCTCATCGGGATAGGGCAGACTGTGGGCCGCGGTGAGGAATTGTGCCAGCTAAAAGACAACTTGAGCAAGGGGATTGACACACTGGTGCTCGGCCCTATCGGCGTGGGCAAAAGCCATCTGCTCGCGTTGCTCGACGCAGAAAACGCGCTCGTGGTAAAGACGCTTTCGCCGGTGAAAGAGGCCCTGATAAATATTGCGGAGGGGCTGCACAAAATCGGACGACTATGTTCCGATGGTCTGGAAAGTTCCAAATCCAATAATCTGCGCCATCCGCGATCAGACTTTGAAACGTTCAAAAAGCAACACACCCGCACGACCATTCAGGGCTGGACCGATATGGTGCTCGGCTCCGTGGAGAAAAACGAGTTCGTGTTAATTGTGGATGACCTATCGGATATGACTGCCTCCGTCGGGCGATTGATCGATAAACTCAACCGCAAGTTCACCATTATCGCGGCTCTTCCAGAAGTACGGAGGTCCTACGAGAAACACTTCTGGAAGTTTGACCGCGTAGAAATAGAGCGCTTATCTACCGCGGATGCGAAAAAACTCATCCGCCAGTGCGCTGCAGGTGCCAATATAGAAGACTACCGAATGACCGAGACGAATATTTTGCAGCAGAGTGCTGGCAATCCGCGCGCCATTATTGAGATTGTGGAACGGCTTCGCAAAGAACCGGCCGTGACCCGATCCGTGGTGCGAGATGTGTTGCACACGGGCGCGCGAAACCAGATCGATCTTACATTCGCCGTGGTGCTGCTTTTGCTGGCTGTAGTCGCGGCGCGATTCTTCATGCGCGGCATCGGAAGTATGGAGGGCTATGTGCTGGCTGGTATCGGCAGCGCGCTTCTGGTGGGCATTCGATTCTTTATGTACAGGTTCAAACGATGACTGCACCGACTCACATTGCATTTGGGCTGCTCACGGTGGCGAGTTCCTTCTCGCTCTTTTCCATGTCCATTCACCGCAATCTTCCCGCGGTCACATGCGCGATCATAGGGAGCCTGCTTCCGGATGTAGATTCGCCGAGAAGTTATATTGGCCGGGTGATGCCCTTTGCTTCTATTCCGATCGAGCGGCGATGGGGGCACCGCACGATTACGCATTCGCTGCTCTGTATGTTCGCTCTATCAGTTGTCACCTTGCCCTTACTTGCCTATCAAACCGCGTGTTATGCGGCCATACTCCTGGGCTATATGAGCCACTTGATCGCCGATTGTACGACCAAAAGCGGCGTGCCCTTGTTTTATCCCCATCCCGCGGTTTGTGTTTTTCCCGGCAGTGCGAGGTATAGAATCAAAACTGGATCCCTCCTGGGGGAGGGTACTGTATTGGTCGTGGTTGTCATACTGCTCCTCTTGTTCATGCCCATATCGCATAAGGGCGGTATCTGGCGATCATTCAGGTACCTGATGGCTACGCCTTCGGCTGCTTATGCAGATTATCGCAGAGCCAATACAGAAACCTATTTGAATTTTGAAGGACAATGGCGACACACGCGGGAGAAGGTAAGCGGAAAAGCCCTGATCCTCGATGCCAGGCCCGCGTGGTTCTGGATCTTTTTCGATGGACGGGTTCTGACTTGCGGAGAACACGGCGCCATTTTGCCAGATAAGGTGCGCGTGGAGGAGACGGATCGACCCGTGGAAATACAGATGATCCGGTTGAAAGGCGAGACCTATCGGGAACTGGCGGATCGGATCCCGGAAAACAGTTTTGTATCTGGCCTGCTCGAGGCAGATGCTTCTTTTGAAGTTGAGGAGGAAGACGCTCCGAGCAGTGCTGTCAGTTTCACTGCCCGGAAAATTGAATTCAATTTTGCCCCAAAAAAGGAGATTTTGCGGTTTCAGCCCATTTTAAGAGGCCTTTCACAACGCATAAAAGATTTGTCGAGGCAGAAGCAAGAGGTTTTTGAAAAACTGGAGGACCTGAAAATGGCTTATCCGCCCGTTCACTATCTGAAACTGGAACAAGTTGAGAGAGAACTGGCGGAAAAGGAGAAAGAGATTGAGACTCTGAAACGCAAAAACGTGCGATTCAGGGGTGTATTGCGTATTCGGCTGATAGGAGATCAACTATGATATACAACGCGATGTTTTTGTTCGGCCTGTTCCTCATCCTCGTTGCCGCAAGGGCCAGCGCAGAAGAACTGATGTTGCGGGCGCCTTTAGTACCTGCGCGATCGGCGACTGTCTATGCCGGGATGAACGCGCGGATGCAGCGGGTCAACTTTGAGGTGGGAGACCGGGTGGTCAAAGGGGATACCCTCATGGTATTATCTCGCCGAGATTTGCGCGTGAAGGAGGCCGCGGCTCGAATTACACTGAAGAAAGCCCAGACTTTGCAAGCGCGATTGGAAATATTGCACAATAAGAAGTTGATCAGTGACCAGCAACTCGAAAATGTCCGCTTCGATGCCGAGGTCGCACACTATAACTGGGTTGCCGCGCAGATGGAACTGGACAGAACCGCAATCATCGCGCCCCAGGACGGGTTGGTGGTCGAGGTCAATGTAAAGGCAGGTGACTGGATACTGGCTTACTCCGCGGTCGCGCGGGTCATTGACCCTGTGGATCTTCAGGTGTTTATGTTTGTGCCCGAGGGCAAACTGAATGCGATCCATAAGAATATGCCGCTGTCTGCCGTGCTGACTGCTGGCGGAAAGCGCGCGTTGCCCGGGCGCATTGTCGGGATCAGTCCCGTTATCGATCCGGAAAATGGGACGTGCAAAGTAACGGGTCTTTTTTTGGATGCGGGAAAATATGTCAGACCCGGTGCCCTGGTCAATGTGACTATCGGAAGGTGAAAAATATGTTTCTCATCCATAAGAAGTTGTCTTATTTTTTATGTCATGAGCATTTATCAGATAATAATGACAGGAGATATATCATGTGGAGTGTGATCAAGAGTATCTTTGTTTTTCTCTTATCGGGATTTTTCACGGGTACATCCGCTCAAGTTTCACAGGAGAAGATGGCTTCTTTTAAGTCGCCGGAGATGGTGGTGATTCCCGCGGGAAGTTTTAAGATGGGGTGCGTGTCGGGGAGAAGTTGTAATAATAGCGAGAGGCCGGTGCATGAGGTGACGATTGCATCGTTCGCGCTGTCGAAGTACGAAGTGACGTTTGAGGAATATGATGTCTTCACGGATGCGACGGGACGCGAACGGGCGGATGACAGGGGTTTTGGTCGAGGACGGCGTCCTGTGGTCAATATCACATGGGATGATGCGGTGGCGTACACAGCGTGGTTATCGGAGCAAACGGGAAAGAGCTATCGTTTGCCGAGCGAGGCGGAGTGGGAGTATGCGGCGCGCGCGGGAACGGCGACGAGGTATAGCTGGGGGAATAATCTCGGTCACAACCGCGCCAATTGCAATGGATGCGGCAGTCAGTGGGATAATGATATGTCAGCACCTGTGGGATCGTTCGAGGCCAATGCCTGGGGCCTTCACGATATGCACGGCAACGTGTGGGAATGGACTCAGGATCGTTATAATAACAGATATGTGGGAGCACCCAATGACGGATCAGCGTGGGAGGTCGGCGACTCTACTGCGCGCGTGGTGCGCGGCGGTGCATGGTACCTGGAAGGATATTTCCTTCGCTCGCCTGTTCGCGATCAACACAGGACCTTTGCCGGGAGCCTTTATGTGGGGTTTCGGATTGCGCAGAGTTTGTAACTTCGATCTTTTCTCAACCAAAAAACAAAAAGGGTGTGAACACTTAAAGTTCACACCCTTTTATTATTGGAACTTGTACGGAAAAATTACATCTGTATATGGTTACAAAAAAATGGTGGCTCCCGGCGGAATCGAACCACCGACACAAGGATTTTCAGTCCTCTGCTCTACCAACTGAGCTAGGGAGCCATCATATTTCCCGATAAGACGACCAAATTTAACAAAACGACTAATTGGTGTCAAGGTTCTTGCGTACGTTTTTTCTCAAACAAAATAATGTTGCGCTATATGCGGAATTACAATTATAAACATATAAACCATTTGACAAATGCAAGTGGCAAGGGTTAATTATCTCCGCACATTTTTTAAGGGAATTTATCATGTATTGCGAAAATCACGCCAATGGCTCTTGATATAGAAAATATTCAGACAGAAGCAGATGATGCGAGTTCACAACCCGCGGTAACATTGCGTGCTGTGGGTTTGGGCGTTTTTCTCGTCATTGCCCTCGATCTGTTGGCTATGTATGTACGCTATGTCTTGCACGCTTCGCTGATGACGTATAGCCACATTCCAATGGCCATGCTGATCATTTTGATGATTCTGATGATCGGACTCGCCATTGTTGCCAAAATGACCGGCTGGGTTCTTTCAAAAGGCGAATGGCATGCAATATTGGCGATGGGCCTTGTGGGGGCAGCACTGCCGTGTTTTGGCCTGACGGGCTATGTTATCGGCTATATCACGGCACCTTATTATTTTGCGACAGAAGAAAATCAGTGGGCTGAGCACTTGCACCCGCTTTTGCCCAACTGGCTCTTGCCGAGCCACGAGGGCAATGCCGTTGCGTGGTTTTACGAAGGCTTGCCGAGCGGTGCGACTATTCCCTGGGGCGTGTGGGTATTGCCCCTGTTCTGGTGGACGACGGTTATAGCTGCGGCTTTTTTGATGCTGGCCTGTGTGGCCACTGTTTTTAGAAAACAATGGGTGCAAAACGAACGCCTGGTTTTTCCCGCAATGGCGCCGTTGATCGATATGACTTCTGAACCCGGCGATGGTGAGGGGTGGTTGCCCGAGTTTATGCGCAATCGCTTGTTCTGGATCGGATTTGCCATTGCGTTTGGCGTGCTGGCCTGGAATTGTATCAATTACTTTTTGCCGGGCTTTCCCCGTTTTCCCATTTATCGGTCGCGCTGGTACTGGATTGATCGCCAATTGCCACCCATCAGGGGATACTTTGGCATTTTTACCATTCTTTTTTCTTATTTTGCCAGCCTGGATGTTCTGTTTTCAATCTGGTTTTTTGATCTGATGTTCATCTTTGAGGGCGGCCAGCTCAGCAAGTGGGGCTATAAAGCCACCACGCCTTATTATCGCACGGGTGTTTATTACTGGCAGACTTTTGGGGCTTTTGTCGTTTTTGTGGGTTCGACATTCTGGGTAGCGAGAAAACATTTGCGCGATGTATTGATGAAGGCACTCGGGAGGGATCCCACAGTGGATGATTCCGAGGAATTAATGTCTTATCGCGCCGCTTGTATCGGTTTGCTGTGCAGTATAGCGTATTTGTTTATCTGGCTGACACAGATGAATTTCGATCCGATGAAAGGGTTTTTATACATTCTGGCAGTGATTTTTGTCTATACGGGTATGGCGAAGATCCTCGCCGATACCGGCATGCCATTTGTGAGCAGACCCATTGGTGCCTGGAGTATGGTCGCATCGTTTTACGGCAGGCGCAATATCTCGCTTTCCACCCTCGTCGCTTTTCGCTTTTCCGTGTTGATTAACGAGAATTTTAAAGGCTTGTTTATGCCCGCGCTTTCCCATGCTGGGCGTGTTTCCGAGGGCGTTCCCGGCAATCAGCGGCGGCGGTTGATGGGGGCACTTGGGCTGGTGTTTATGGTCAGCTTGTTGTTCAATATGTTGTTCACCGTGTGGTTGGGGTACGATCAAGGGGCTTATAATTTCAACAGTTGGGAGATTACGCGGGCAGCAGAACGCCATTTTCAGAGCACGGTTGATGCGATCAAAAAACCCGATGAACCACCATTTTACGAGAAAAATCCCGAAGAGGCGGTGTTTTTGGGCATTGGCGGTCTTTTGATGGCCGGGTTGATCTATATGCGCTATCGCTTTGTGTGGTGGCCGCTGCACCCCGTGGGGTTGGCGATTTCGGGTTCTTATCTAGCCCGACGCACCAGTTTTACAACTTTTCTGGCGTGGTTGATTAAGTTTGTTATTATAAAAGTAGGCGGGCCAACGGTTTATCGCAAATCGAGACCCCTGTTCATCGGTTTGCTCGTCGGATATATTCTCGGCGTGGCTTTGTCAATAGGAATCGACATGATCTGGTTCCCAGAACGCGGGCATTGGGTACATCGCTATGGATAAATATTACAAGCTCATCATCTGGAGTCTTATCGGTCTGGGGATTTTTGTTACGGCACTCCTGATTGCCGGTCCCTATCGCGTAAATCCCCGTATAGCTGCTCTATTGGGATTGGAAACGCCCAGCGAGGTTCCGCCCGTACCCGTTCCTCGTGCAGAAGAAGTGGGTACACGGGTTTTGGATGCTGTGCGCGAAGATGGGATTCGCACGTTGATGGATCAGTTTGTGCGCCATGATTCACGCGTAGTGGGCTATCCCGGTCATGAAAAAGCCGCGGAATTTATAGAATCTGAGTTTCGGCGTTTTGGCATGGAAGATGTAGAAGCCGAGACGTATGGCGTGGCCGTGCCCATAGACCAGGGCGGCAGCTTAATAGTGGAAGATACCGGCGAGGTTTTTACCATTCACGGCTTGTGGCCCAATCTGGTCAAGACGACCACCTTGCCCGCAGGTGGTGTGCGGGGGCATCTCTTGTGGGGAGGCACTGGCGATGTGTCGGAATTTAATGGGCGCGATATAGAGGGCGCGGTGGTGTTGATGGAATTTAATTCGTGGAACAATTGGCTCAACGCCGCCATGCTCGGCGCACAGCAGATTGTGTTTATCGAACCCGATTCCACATTTACCGCGCAGGCAGAGACCAAGTTTTTGCAGGTGCCCAATAGTGTTGAGCGTTTTTGGATCGATAAGGCAAGTGGCGAAAAGCTCAAGGCTTTGCTCGCGCAAAAGGATGAGGTCAATGTCACTTTGAAGGCGCGAATGGATTGGGAAAAGAAAGAGACCCGGAATATTCTGGGCTGGATTCGCGGAACCGATCCCGTATTGAGCGAAAAAATCGTGGTGATCAATACGTATTACGATGCGATGTCCGTAGTGCCAGCACTCGCGCCGGGCGCAGAAATGGCGTGTGGGATTGTGGGCTTGATGAAGTTGGCCGAATATTTCAGCAAGTACCCGCCCAAACACACGCTTTTATTTCTCGCATCTTCTGGGCATCATCTCGGCTTCAGAGGTATTTGCGATTTCTTGAGCAGGCATTCGCGCAAAGAAAAGCATTTTGCCGCATTGATGACCGAACCTCTCGAATTGCCGCTGTTGATTTCTCTGGATTTGACGAGTCAGACAGATGAAATCGGGGTCTGGAACAGTACGCGCAATTATTATTACAAGCGTTTCTTTACGCCATTTGGGAAGTCGCTTGTGCATTATTCAGAGGCGATAGCCGAGCGATTTGATCTGGACCCGGCCGATGCCCTCATCGATGGGATCAATCCCAAAGGCGGAATGAACTGGGATATGTATATTCCGGGGAAAGTTCTGAAAACAGATGGTGAGGTCGTTTTGGAAGCGGGCACGCCAGCGCTATCGCTCATTACGGTCAACGACGCGCGTTTTAGAGTAGATACTCCGCTGGATAAATCCGAACATGTGAATTTCGAAAATCTCACTGGGCAGGTACGCCTGCTTGCCGGTGTGCTCGATCTCGGGTTAAATTCAGAAGATTTTTTGCCCGATTACAAGCTGGACCCCGATGATCGCATGCGCGGTTTACAGGGTTTTGTGCGCACATTTCCCCGTCTGAGTATTACACCTGATCGTCCCCGTCCCGGCGCTGTGGCTTCGCTGCGAATGGGCAATGACAAATCGATTAAAGGCGTGCGCCGCGTCTATTACGACATTGCCGACGAAAATGGCGAATTTTACATGCCGGGCATTGCAGAACGCCGCGTGGATGTGAAGGCTTTTTATATGGATCCAGAAAGCGGCGAGATCACGTATGCGCCCAATCACGGTCGCCAGGCGCGCATATACCGGGGTGAGTTTAATATGGATTGGTGGATATCCAAGCGCACGCGGATATTGTTCCCGTGTGTTGCAACGGATTTTTACGATACGGTCGATCCCCGTTATCTCACCAAGTTGTCGAGCATCAGTGTGCTCGGTCCCGGCAATACTGCGCCACAGGAATACGGTTATGCCATTGGTTTTGGTCCAGAAGAACCGGTGGGAACCATTTTCACAACGCCGGGTGAACGGATCAAAATTGTGATGCGGGAAAGAGAGATCGGCGTGCGCTATTTGTTGTTGAACTCAAAGAGCGCGGAAAGTGTGGAAGTCGCGCGCGGCGATGGGTTTCAGATTTTGCAACACGGGGGGGCGTTTATTCGCTCTTCGTTCCAGGCCGCAAAAGATATGTGGACGCTGAACGAGGCGCGGATGCGCGAATTGGAGAAGTATTCGATTGAGAACCAGCGGATGACCAATTTGCACGACCAGGCCAAATACCATCTGGATTTGGCCGAAGAGGCGATGCAAGACAAGAAATGGGATTTGTTTGTCAAACACACACGCGCGGCGATGGGCCTCGAATCGCGTGCCTATCCAGACGTAAAATCGACGCAAAACGATGTGATTCGAGGCGTAATTTTCTTTATGATACTGGTTATTCCGTGTGCGTTTTTTGTCGAGCGGTTGCTTTTTACCTTTTCCGATATCCGGGTGCAAATCGGCGGTTTTAGCGCGGCTTTTATCGTGATCTGGATCGTTCTTTCGCAGGTGCATCCCGCTTTTGATCTCTCCAATCCATTTGTGATTTTGCTGGCTTTTGTGATTTTTGCACTGGCTGTTTTTGTGATTTCCATTGTGTCGGGGCGGTTTCACGACAATATCCGGCAACTGCGCACAGAAGAGGTGTTATTGCACGATACGGATGTGGGGCGGATCAGCGCGTCCGTGGCAGCATTTCAGTTGGGCATTGCGAACATGAAAAAGCGCAAAATGCGCACCAGCCTGACATTTGCCACGCTGGTTTTGTTGACATTTACCGTGTTGTCCTTTACGTCGATCAAGACGACGCTCGATTTTCATCAACTGCCGCTGGATGATACCGAAGGCAAGTATCCAGGGCTGTTGATCCGCAGCCAATTCTGGGGGCCGCTGGAGGATACGGCTTATGATTATGCCCGCATCAATTTTTTTGATCAGGGTGAGATCGCGCCGCGCAGTTGGTATGTTACGCGGGACCTGAAAAAGACGCCTATTGAAACGCCGGAAAAATCGACCAAAGTGCTGGGGATAGTGGGACTATCGGTCAATGAACCCGCGGTCACGGGGATCGATACTTTGTTGAGCCATGGGCGGTGGTTTGAAGAGGGTGAGATCGCGTGTATTTTGCCGGGGAAAATAGCCGGATTGCTCCAGGTGGAACCTGAAGATGTCGGCAAAAAGAGCGTGCGCTTATTTGGCAAACAATTGAAAGTCGTGGGGTTGATAGATGCGGAAAAAATGCGCGATCTCAAGGACCTGGATGGCGAAATTTTAAGCCCGGCAGATTTTAAGCTGACGGATGATGAAATCATCTCTCAGATGACCCAGTCAGAGAGTCGCGAAAAACAGGGTCTGGAACAGCCTCAACTCGAGAACATGCCATTCGAGCATATAGACCCCGACGATGTTGCCATTATTCCCTATAAAATATTGCGCGAAGTGGGCAGCCCACTGCAATCTGTGGCGATTCGTTTGCGCGAAGATGTAAATGTTGAAGAACAGGTCAAAGAATATGTGTCGCGGTTGTCGGTGGTAGTGTACGCAGGCATTCCTGGGGAAGACGGCAAAATCGAGGTGTCAATTTACAGTTCGCTGGGATGGGGGCCATTGCCCGGCCTGGCCAATTTGTTTGTTCCCATTCTGGTGGCTGCGTTGATTGTGCTGAATACGATGATGGGGTCGGTGTACGAACGCTTCCGCGAGATTGGTATTTATTCTGCTGTGGGATTGGCACCTGTACACATTGCCTTTTTGTTTATTGCCGAGGCGTGCGTTTATGCTGTATTGGGTACTGTATCGGGGTATTTGCTCGGTCAAGGCGTGATCAAAATTTTGTTGTGGCAGGAGTTGTTGCAAGGGCTTAATGTGAATTATTCGGCATTGTCAACGGTGATTTCTTCAGCACTGGTGATGATCGTGGTTTTGATTTCGTCGCTCTATCCCGCGCGTCAGGCGGCACTTATGGCTGTACCCGATGTGACGCGTCGCTGGAAGTTGCCCGATCCGGAAGGCGATCACTGGCATTTTGAGTTCCCATTTACCGTAGGTGGCAAAGACGTGTTTGGGCTGTCGGTATTTCTGGTGGATTATTTCGAGTCACACATGGGCGAGTCCATGGGCGCGTTTTATACAGATGGCGCGCGGTTTGGTTCTGTTGAATCAGCAACTGGCGCAGGATATACGATTGATACGACAATCTGGTTGGCGCCTTATGATTTGGGTGTGAGTCAACAGGTGCATTTTGAAGCCGTGCCAATAGGTGAGCACAATATTTTTGCGATGACCCTGACAATAGATCGGCTTTCGGGTGATGTGGCATCGTGGCGGCGGGGCAATCAGGGTTTTATGAACGCCCTTCGCAAACAGTTTTTGATCTGGCGAACGGTTGATCCGGCCAATCGCGCCAAATATACGGATAAAGGGCGGGAATTGCTCTCTGCTTCCACAGCAGTGGTCAATGCATAGTATCTATACACGGGACAATCTATGGCTTTAGGCAATCTTTTAAGACGCAATAAAGACAAACCACCAAAGAAAAATACGCAGTTTGAAGAGATCGAAGAGTATCGGGATCTGCTCCAAACGCCCGACGAATTTGCCGATGGCTTTAATGCAAAGACCATTGTAGGTGCATTATTTGTGTCGATTGTGATGGTGCCCGGCAATATTTATCTGGAACTGATGATCGGTGGCTCCATTGGCGCGGCGGCGCAGTGGGTCACGATTATTTTGTTCATCGAATTGGCAAAGCGCTCGTTTACTGTACTCAAGCGACAGGAAATTTATCTGCTGTATTATGTGACGATTGCGCTGGTCAACCGGGAGTCCAATGCCTTTGAAGGTCTATTGTGGAATCAGTATTTTGTGCAGTCGCCCGCAGTCGTGCAATTTGGCATACAAAAGGCATTGGGCGAATTGTGGTGGTTCGCGCCGAAGGCAAATTCCGAGGCGCTGATCGAGCGCACGTTTTTACACGCCGATTGGTTTTGGCCCATTGCATTGCTGATATTGGGCACAATTATGGGGCGCATTGCCTGGTTTTCCGCCAGTTATGTGCTGTTCCGCATCACGTCTGATTACGAGAAGTTGCCTTTTCCATTTGCACCTATTGCCGCACAGGGGGCTATGGCGTTGGCAGAAGAAAGCAGTGGGGATATTACATGGCGCTGGCGCATGTTTTCTGTTGGTGCGGTGATCGGCCTGGTGTGGGGAATGCTTTATGTAGCTGTGCCGGCTATTACGGGTGCGTTTATGGAACAACCCGTGCAACTTATCCCGATTCCATTTGTCGATTTCACGCAATATACGGGATATTTTTTGCCCGCTACCCCGCTGGGCTTCACCCTGCATCTGGGACCCATTTTTGCGGGTTTTCTCGCCCCATTCTGGGCCGTGATGGGAGCCTTTATTGGGGTGATGATCCATACAATTGCAAGTCCCATTTTACACCATTATGGATTTATGCCCCACTGGTTTATGGGGATGGATACTATCCAGACGCACTTTGTGACGGGTATTGATTTCTGGATGAGCTTTGGCATTGGGATTACATTTGCCATTACTGTTATCGGGTTTTATCAGGTGTGGCGCGGGGTGCGAACCGCCCGGATTGAAAAGACAGAGGAGGGTTCGTGGGAGACACCGCCCGGGCGGGGCGATTTCAGGATTTGGATTTGCGTGGTGTTGTTTTGTATAGCGAGTTTGTACACTATTGTTCTGTCAAAAATTCTTTTTCCGCAACTGGTCACCATCACCCTGCTTATCTTTTTCTTTATCTTCGCCTTTGTGTACACGCCTCTCATTTCATTTGTCAACGCCCGTTTAGACGGTATGGTGGGGCAAAACGTGAGTATCCCGTACATTAAACAAGCTACCATCTTTTTGAGTGGTTTCCGGGGGATTGAGATCTGGTTTGTGGATTTTGGCCTGGACAACTATGGCGCGGCGGCACAGCGCTTCAGAGAGATCGAGTTGACAGGTACCAAATTTACGAGCATTTTGAAGGCCGAGATCTTTATGGTACCTCTGGTTTTTCTAACCAGTTTTATGTACTGGTCCTATATCTGGAAACTCGCACCCATTCCTTCCGACGCGTATCCCTATGTGCAATTGTTCTGGCCGTTGAACGCCCTCCAGCGGTGTGTGTGGATTACGAGTACCATGCGCGGGGAAGTTGACTATTCTCAAGAGGGCACTGTAACGTGGACGCCGGCGAATTTGTCGAATAATGCGTGGTGGTACTGGCGGGTAAGGGCAACGCCTGATGACCCAGATAGTGTGGCTCCAGACCAGGTCAGGTATGGCCCGTGGTCTAAAACTGCCTATTTTTACACCAATTTTGATGCTGAACAACCCCCGCCATACTCGCCCGCAACACTGAGTCGCGCTCCGCCCGATATTTCCGATGCTCTGACCCAGGGATTGCCTTCTGCGCCAGAAATACGCAGCGCGGACGATGGCGCGCACCTGCGTACTCCAAATCCAGAGATGACCATTTCCAGGGCAATGGATCCTCAGAGCAGAGAATTGTTCTATCAATACGAGATCGATCAAGTACCTTCTTTTGATGGGGCATTTTTGCAGTCGTCAGATGATAAGCCCATTTTGTTCGAGGCTCTGAAACCCTGGGTTATTGGCACCGGATTTGCCGTTGGACTTGTATTCTTCATTGTTTTGTCCATATTTGGGCTGCCCATTTTGCTCATCTTTGGTTATATACGCAGTTTGACCAGTATTCCGCATTTTATGATTACTGAGATCATCGGTGCGCTGATTGCTCGCTACTATTTTTGGAAGCGTTTTGGCAAGCAACAATGGCGCATTTATGCAGCGGTGTTGATGGTCGGCTTTTCCGTAGGCATGGCTCTCGTGGGCATGGCATCGGTGTCCATTGCCATGATCCAGAAGTCGGTATCGGTCTTGTTGTTCTAATCGCAAAGGTTTTATTTTAATGACGAAAATCCGTTGGTGATTGCGCATGCCAGCGGATTTTTTTTAGAGGGAATTATGGCTGACGAGCATTTTTTAGTTACGGGTGCATTGGGGTGTATTGGCGCCTGGACTGTACACAATCTGGTGCGCGAAGAGGTGTCGGTCACGGTATTTGATCTGGCAACAGAGCCTCAGCGGTTGCAATTGTTGCTGTCAGATGACGAACTGGCGCAGGTAAATTTTGTCGCAGGCGATATTGCGGATTTGCCCGCTTTTGAACAGGCGTTAGACGATAATGAGATTACGCATGTCATCCATCTGGCTGGGCTTCAAGTGCCGTTTTGCAAAGCCGATCCTCCGCTCGGCGCGCGCGTCAATGTGGTGGGTACTGCAAATGTTTTTGAAGCCGTAAAACGCCGGCAAGAACACATTGGCAAAGTGATCTATGCAAGCTCTGTCGCTGTTTTTGGCGCGCCTGAAGACTACGAACCGGGTGCTGTGATGCAAGACGATTCCTCGCTGATGCCCCATACGCATTACGGCGTGTACAAACAGGCGAATGAGGGAACCGCGCATGTGTATTGGCTCGATGAAGGGGTGTCTTCTATCGGTTTTCGGCCCTATGTGGTCTATGGGGTGGGGCGCGATCAGGGTATTACTTCAACGCCAACGACGGCCATGCTTGCAGCAGCGGCTAACTTGCCCTATCACATTTCTTATGGTGGACGCACGGTTTTTCAATATGCCGATGATACGGCGCGCGCGTTTATTCAGGCTGCACGGGCTGATTATGAGGGAGCCGAGGCGTTTAATTTGGGGGGATTTACACCCGATATGCAGGACGTGAAGGATGCGATTGATCGGGCAGCACCCGAGGCGGCAGATAAGATCGCGTTTGAAGATATCCAGTTGCCGTTTCCACAAGAGGTTGATGGGAGTGGATTAGAGGCGGCGATTGGCACGGTGGCGCACAAGCCGCTGGTAGAAGGCGTGGCTGAAACTGTGGCACTGTTCCGCGAATTGATAGCCGCGGGAAAAATCGATGCCGAGACGTATATTGCAGAGCGATCGTGAGGATAGATATGGCAGATCAATACGATGTGTTGATAACTGGTGGTACGGTGATAGATCCGGCCAATGGCGTGCATGGCGCATTGGATGTGGCGTTGAAGGATGGCGTGGTGGCAGCTATTGGGCGCGATTTGGGTGATGCCGATTCCGTAATTGATGCAAGCGGGTGTCTCGTGATGCCGGGGCTGATTGATTTGCATACCCATGTGTACAAAGATGTATCGAGTTTTGGCATAGAGGCCGATGACTTGTGTCCGCGCACGGGTGTGACAACGAGCGTGGATACGGGGACGGCGGGATGGATTAATTATCGCGGATTGGAACGCTATGTGATCGAGCCGTCTTCAACGCGCATTTTGGCCTATGTCAATCTGTCGGGTGTTGGTTTGCCCTGGCGGCGCGGCGAGATGGTGTATGAAGGCTATGTGTCGGCCAGCGAGTGCGCGCAGGTGGTTTTGAATCACCCGAAAACAGCACTGGGCGTTAAGGTGCGTTTGTACAAAGGTGTGGGCGGCGATACGGATATACGCGATTTGTTGCAAATTGCTCTGGAGGCCGCCAATCGGTGCGAAAAACCCCTGATGGTTCATGTCAGCAATGCCGATGTGCCTTTGCGTGACCTGATTCAGCCTTTGCGTCCGGGCGATATTGTGACCCACTGTTTTCACGGTACACAGCCCGCGTCGATTATTGACAATCGGGGAAAGGTGATTTCTGAGGCGTGGGATGCGCGCGATCGCGGGGTGATTTTTGACATTGGTCACGGGTTGGGCAGTTTTAGTTACGATGTGGGGCGTGCAGCTATGGAAGATGGTTTTCCTCCCGATACCATCAGTAGCGATATCCATTCGTATAATATCGATGGTCCCGTTTACGATTTGCCGACGACGATGTCCAAGTTTCTGAATTTGGGCATGTCGCTCGAAGAAGTAATTCAACGCTCAACCATTGAACCAGCGCAGGTAGTTGATCGAGAGGATGATCTTGGACACCTGGGTATTGGTGCTGCGGGCGATGTCGCTGTATTTGAATTGGAAAAGGGGACATTTGAGTTGACCGATGCCATGGAACAGGTGTTGATGGGTGAGCAGCGATTGGTTTGCCGCGCGTCTGTTCGGGATGGGAAGATCTGGTGGCAGGAGTGAGGAATTAACTCAAGGAGTTTGTTATGCCCGATAAAAATGGGTTGGTAAATCCGTTTGTTTTATCTGATGACGATGGTTATATGTGGCTGAAAGGAAATTTGCACAGCCATTCGACAAATTCGGATGGGCGGGTCTCGCCGCAAGAACGCGTGGATGGGTATGTCAATCATGGTTACGATTATTTGTGCGTGTCCGATCACAACAATATCACATTTGTCGAAACGCTGACCTGTCCTGAAAATTTTACACTTATTCAGGGTGCTGAATTGCATCCCGATAATCCCTTTGGCGGTGACCGCCATCATTTTGTGGCACTCAATATTTTAGAGGATATGGATGCGCGGGCGATGCCCCCGCAACATGTGATTGATGAAGTAAAAAAACAGGGTGGCTCGATCTGGCTCGCACATCCGCACTGGAGTGGGGTCAATATTTTGCGCGATACAATGCCGCTGACGGGTTTGGCGGGAGTAGAAGTTTTTAATACGACATGTCGGTGCGCCGGACGCGGCGAGTCTTCCGTCCATTGGGACGATTGGATGGATTTGTCGGGGCAATTGCTCCCGGCACTGGGCAATGACGATTCTCACGCGGCTGAATCAGAAGATCGCGATACGTATCAGGGCTGGACTATGGTGCGCGTAAAGGAACGGTCGCCCAAAGCCATTGTCGAAGCACTGGAATCGGGTGCGGGTTATTCGTCAACGGGTCCACAAATTTTTGATATTCAGTTGCATAGCGGGGAAGGTCGCACGATTGAGGCCACGGTAAAATGCTCACCTGCACAGCGCGTTACCGCGGTATTAGATTCGCGGGGGACCGAATACTATGAGGGCGGTAAGCTGTTCGAGACGGCTACATTCAAGCTGCGGCCCGGCTCAAAACACGTGCGCTTTGAGATTATTGCACCAAATGGCGACAAGGCGTGGTCCAATCCCTTTGATCTCACTACGCTTTAGGTCGTGGGGTTTATCGGAACTGGTAGAGAATATTTGAGAACTGGAGCGGGTTAATGCTCACGCAATTGGAAATTACTTCTCGGAAAACTGTACTGGATGGCAAGTTATACGGCACTGTGGGGGCTTATGAAACGCTGTGTGGCAGCGCGCGGTTCGCACTTGATCCCAACCACAAGCAAAACGAGGCGATTGTCGATTTAAACCTCGCGCCCATTGATGAGAGTGGGCGGGTGATTTTTCGAGCGGATGTGCATGTGCTCAAGCCTGTTGATGTCGCCCGAGGCAATGGCACGGTGTTTTACAATGTGGTCAATCGCGGGCGCAAAAATATTTTGCCCATGTTTAATCTGGCGCAGGGATCAAATATGCCCGAGACTGCCGCACATTTTGGCGATGGCTTTTTGATGCGGCAGGGTTATACGATTGCCGCGTGTGGTTGGCAGGCCGATGTGCCGTCTGAAGCAGAAGGCGCGACTAATTTGATGACATTAGACGCGCCAGTGGTCGATGTTACCGGTCCTGTGTCGTGTGAGATTATTGTGAATGATAAGACGGATTTGCATTCTCTGGGGAGTCGTTATCACAAGCCATATCAACCTGTAGAACAGGGTGATGCGGTGCTCACTGTGCGGGCTTATCCGTATGATGAGGCCGAGGAAATTGGGCGCGGTCAATGGGCGTTTGATCGGCTGGAAGATGGACGCGCCGCGATTCGATTTCCACAGGGATTTGAACCGGGGCGCATTTACAATCTGGTTTATACGGGCAAAAATCCAACTGTGATGGGAACGGGTTTTGCCGCGACCCGGGATTTTATATCGTTTTTGAAGTACGGAGAGAATGGCAATCCTCTGGGCAATGCGATTGAGCGGGCTTATGCTTTTGGATCGTCGCAAAGCGGGCGTTTTTTGCGGCACATGTTGTATGAGGGTTTTAATGGGGATGAGGCTGGCCGAAAGGTTTTCGATGGGATATTTGCCAATGTTGCAGGCGGCGCACGGGGGTCGTTTAACCACCGGTTTGCACAGCCTTCGCGGCATGCCAGCGCGCATTTTGATGCGTTGTATCCCACGGAGTGGTTCCCGTTTACGGATTTGCCGCAGACAGATCCCGAGACCCGGGAAAAGGGTGGTTTGTTGGATCGCTGTGACGCCGCGGGGGTGACACCTCGCATTTTTTATACCAATACTTCAACCGAATACTGGAACCGCAGCGCGTCTTTGGTTCATACCGATGTAAATGGGCATGAGGATATCGAGGTTCATTCTTCGGTTCGCGTTTATCACTTTGCGAGTACAAAACACGGTCCGGGTGATGTGCCCAAAAATTCGCGCCAAACTGTGCCGCCAAATCCCGTGAATTTTCGCTATGCAGAACGCGCGCTTCTCGTTGCGTTAGATCGCTGGGTGCGCGAGGGTGTTGATCCTCCTGAGAGCAGATATGGTCGCATTGCGGATGGTTCTCTGGTGGATGCGGACGATTTAAAATTTCCCACTATTCCCAACTTGCGAAGTCCCAGGCGCATGCGGAGACCTTTGCGATTAAATTGGGGAGACAGATGGGATGCGGGTATTATCGATTGCGAGCCGCCTGAAAAAGGGCGTCCTTTTGGGGTGCGCGTGCCCCAGGTTGATGAAGATGGCAATGAGGTTGCGGGTATTCGCATGCCAGAGGTGGTCGCGCCTCTGGGGACGTTTACGGGATGGCGGTATCGACAACACGGCGCGACCGATGCGCTCATTGGTCTCGATGGCATGTGGGTGCCGTTTGCGCGCGATGAGGATGAGCGCGAGGGGGATTCGCGACTATCGATTACCCAGCGCTATAGCAGTCGCAAAGCGTATCTGGACTGTGTGGCGCAAGCAGCACGAGGTCTGGTGGAGGAGCAGTTGATGTTGCGCGAAGATGTAGATCGCGTTGTGGCGCGTGCTGGGGAGATGTACGATTGGGTAATGGGAAGTGTGAAGGATGAAGTGTGAAATAAAAAAAAAGAGGACAGCGAATAATTTGAACCTGAACACAGATGGAAGATACAAACGGGAGGTTCCATGAAGCGCGTGATTAAACCCGAAGGCGCGTGTCATGTCGAGATTGAAGAGGTGCCGTTGCCAGAGATTCGACAGACAGAGGTGCTCATCAGAACGGAACGCACGCTGATTAGCAGAGGGTCTGAGATCTGGCGGCGGTATGTGCGAGAAGAAGCGGTTGATCACCAAATTATGGGGTATTCGCTCGCTGGAACGATTGTGCAGGTGGGGGCGCAGGTTGATGATCTTTCGATGGGGGAACGGGTAGCGGCCCTGGCACCGCATGCCGAGTACGTGGCTGTTGAGGTCGTCAATGCGCGCAACAAACCATCTGTTGTTTCGCTACCCGATGCGGTGACATCCGAGGCGGCGACTTTTTGGCCCCTGACT
>JAJEAX010000380.1 GCA_022822565.1 Candidatus Latescibacterota bacterium | reverse complement strand
GGGATCACCGTCAAATGCTTCAATGCCCAGCAGCACCAGTGCTGATCTAAACCGCTTGCCACCGCGTTGGGGATAATCGCGCATAGGCGTGTATAAAAAATCAACCGGATCTTTATCTTTCGGCAAGAACCGATACATTTCCTCGTCAATACGAGGCACCCAGGTTTCCAAATAATTTTTTAATCGCGTTTCCATTTTATCGCTTAAACTCCTTTACTTTTTTGCGAATTTTTGCCTCGACATTTGCCGACATAGGACGGACGGGAATTTTTTTATCGCTGTGAGTCGCAACATCACTTGCGATGGATATTTCAAGACGCGGATGTTTGGGGACATAAGGTTCTTTTTCCAACATCGCATGTAGCAAAACGAGGGCGGCTTCTTTGTCGGGAATCGTTCCTCTCGTATTGCCATCGTCGCCGGGGGGCAGTGGTGCGCCCACACACGACGGACACCCGGCTTCGCATTCGCATTCCGATACGACCATCCAACAGGCTGTTATGACATCTTCGATCATCTCATAAGCTTTTTCCGAAAAACCAATGCCTCCCGGATGTCGGTCATATACAAATGCGGTTGGTCGTCCCGTGTTGGAGCTATCTACCGTTGTGCCAATATCCATGATATCGCACATTGCAAATAGGGGCAGCACTTCCCCCATTACATTGGCAATGCCTTTGAGTCCTTCAGATGGCACGCGGCCATGGCTACGACACTGGTTTAGCCCCTCTTGCGGTGGTACGACCCAGCAGGCAGCTGTATCGAGCTTGCGCTCTGGCAAATCGAGATTTTCCCAGCCAATGCTGTCGCGATCTTCGAATTTCACTTTCTTAAACATCGTTACCAGTGACGAAACTGAGACATCGCCAAAATATACGTCACTGACGCGCCACGCGCCCGATATCTCGGTATCATTTACGACAATACTCGTCTCGTCAACTGCCTGGGTATAATAGTCCAGTGCTTTTTGACTTACCCGTGCAATTTTGCGCTCTGTGTCGAGCTGATCGACAAAGTACGTCTGCCCATTGTGCAAATATACAGCGTGTGTATGTATCTGAAAAAACGCGCTGATTTCATCCAGGGAACCGATTACCTGTGGGTCGCCTTCTGTCTCGTCGATAATGGTGTAGGTCGAATCGCTGATATTGCGTAGGCCGACCTCTGCCGCCGGATATCCCGATTGGCTGTAAAACCACTGCCCATTGAGCTGGCGCGCCATGCCTTCATCTGATAAAATCTCGAGTAGCGCACCCGTAAATTCTCCCATTACTTCGCCTTCTTCGCCTCGCACGGGCAATTCGCGCAAAGCACACCGCAGGTGCCCCACGACGAGATGCGGGTTGTTGGGATCAATGGTCGCGTGTTCGGACGATTGCCCAAAAAAGTAAGCCGGGTCGCGCATCAGAAATTGATCGATGGGCGCGTTGTGTGCCACAAAGACCACCAGCGATTCTTCAGCCTGCCGCCCCGCACGCCCCGCTTGCTGCCACATGCTGGAAATACTGCCCGGGTATCCCACGATTAACGCGGCATCCAGTTCCCCAATATCAATGCCTAATTCCAGGGCGTTGGTACTTACCACGCCGAGCAATTCACCTTCAAATAATTGTCGCTCAATTTCTCGCCGTTCTGCGGGCAAATATCCGCCGCGATAAGCCCGAATCGCGCCTGCCATCCGCTGGTTTACCAGCGATAAATCCTCTTGCACATAGCGATAGATCACTTCTGCGGATGTGCGTGCTCTGACAAAGGCAATGGTCTGCACCCTGTTGTGGATGAGTTTGCCGAGCAACCAACGCGCTTCGGTATTTGAACTGCGGCGATCACTCGTGGTGCCCTCGAGAAAAGGCGGATTCCAAAACGCAAAGTGGCGTTTGCCCCGCGGGGATCCATCCCGGTCAATCAGGCACATCGGATGTCCGATTAAGGCTTCGGCGTGTTCTTTGGGATTTGCGATAGTCGCGGAGCAACACACAAATTGCGGGGGCGTACCATAGTGCGCGCAAATTCGCATCAGCCGCCGCAATACATTGGCTACATGCGAGCCAAAGACTCCCCGGTAGGTGTGTATTTCGTCGAGTACTACATAGCGCAAGTTTTGAAAAAAACGCGCCCAGCGCGGGTGGTTGGGCAACACGCCCTGATGCAGCATATCGGGATTGCTCAAGATCACTCGCCCCTCTTCGCGCAGTGTTTTGCGCTGGTTGGACGGCGTATCCCCGTCGTAAGTGCCCAGAGAAAATTTCAATTTTTCGTTTAATTCGCCAAATCGCGCCAGCCCGCGTGCCTGGTCCTGTGCCAGTGCTTTGGTCGGGAATAGATAGAGCGCAGTCGCCTGCGGGTCGGATATTAGTGCTTCCAGTGTGGGTATTTGATAACACAGGGTTTTTCCACTCGCCGTTGCCGTTACTACCACCACATCTTCACCGCGCATCAGGGCGGTCAGAGCATCGGCCTGATGCGTATAGAGCCGGTCAATGCCTTGCTGTTTCAAGGCGTCGGAGATCGCGGGATGTAACGCGCAGTCATCAGCGATAAATTTAGCTTCTTGCGCGGGTATGGTTTCTATATGAGCAACCTGACCTGCATACCCATAGTCGCGGCGAACATGCGCGATAAATTGATCAAAATTCATCATGTGGGAAGGGCTTTTGAATTCCAAAGGGAGAGAGGAAGGAAGTAAAAAATAAAGGGGGAGGTACGATAACTATAGAAATATAGCTGGAAGGTGAAAAAGGGTCAACTCAAAAGAGGCGAATAGAAGGTGAGATTTACGTAGAGGATGGAGGCCAACTATAACTACAGACTATGGGAGAGGCGCATGTATAAATACCTGCCCAGGAAATCGTAGGTATTGGCATCGGAAGTGCCGAGGAAACCGTTGTATATCACTGCTGGTGCCTGATTGAGGATGTTGTTTATTCCTATCGTGAGTACGGAGTGACCAAAGGCTGTACCCAGTTGGTATGATCCATGCATATTGAAGATGCTGTTGGGGCTGACTTTGCGACTCGGCGGTATTTCTGTCACATCCGGACGGTACTTGCCCTTGCAGTCGTCATCCTCGCATTCCTCGAATCCGCCTATGTATTGCCAGGTCAGCCCAATGGAAGAACGGTTACTCTCTACGCTAACTGAAGCGGCGTGACGCCAGCCTGGGAATACGCCCAGATCGTAGTAGCCCTTGCCTTTGACTAACTCGGGACCGTTGGACGAAGGCAAGATTTGATCGTAATTCACGAGCAAGTTGCTCTCTATTTGCGCCGAGACAATACCCAGGGGGGAGTCAGTAGCGTAATGGAGTCCGATATCCAGGCCGCTGGTTTCGGTTTCGCCAACGTTGGTGTTGGGTGACAGGATATGGTCAATCAGTCTGGTGTTTGGGTCGCGCACGACTTGATCACAGTTGGATGGCGTGTCCTGTGAGTAGCAGTTACTCAAGATGAGGCTGGCGGGTAACGCGCCGATCTCATTCGCGATCGCGCTGGTATAGTAATCCACAGTTATATCGAATCCATCCAGAAAGCTCGGCTGATAAACCAGGCCTGCTGTGAGCATTGTGGCCTTTTCTGGATCGAGATCTGTGCTGCCACGAAATTGTGCTCGCAGTTGTGCCCGTGAATCCTCAAAGTCGGATGGAATGCCACGATCTGCACAATTGCGCATTTGCTGAGCGGTCAACGTTCGGGCATTGCCCGCTTCATCGACCGAACTACAGGGATCGCTGACCAGTGGGAAGCCATCGCTGTTGCCAAGGAACATTTCGGCGATGCTGGGGGCGCGAAAAGCGTTCGAATACGTGGCACGAAATGCCAGCCCTTGAGGCAATTCGAGACGAGTACCAGCTTTATAAGTAGAGCCGTAGCCGAACGAATCGTAGTGGAAAGTGCGCCCAGCAGCTATTAAATCGAGGCTAACTTCCCCCGCTTTGTAGAGCGGCAAATGGGCTTCTGCATACAAAGCCTTGACCGAGTACGCACCATCGGTGGGGGCTTCGTCACTACCGGTGGTATTTCCCGATGCGGTTATGGGGTCGGGAAGATAGGCTCCCGCTTCCCAGCGCGAAGATAGACCTGCGGCTATGACGAGTGGACCGGCCGGGAGTTGCACGACTTTCCCTGTCAGGTTCCACTGCAGGATTTGCTGCTGGGAGTAGCCTCTGGCGATACCGGTATATTGGATGTAGTCTAACATTTCCTGGGTGATTGTGCCTGCACCGTGGAGTATATCCAGCGGCACGCAGTCGCCGGTACAATCCTCATCTGGCCCCAGTGCCCGCACGAGATTACTGATTATAAATCGGCCCTCGTTGACGCTGGTGCCTTCGCTGCGTCCGTAGGAAAAGGACAGGTCAGCGTCAAAGCCCATGAGCCGATGGTTCAATCCCAGGACCAGGCGATAGGTGTCGATATCCTGGAGATAGTTGCGATTGCCTGCTTCGAGAAAACGCCGCCGAACATCGATAAAATCACGGCCAAATTCGTTGTACCGGTTGGCGGCCGACACTACGATGCCGTCGCTGATGGTAAACAGGGGCGTCGGGGCCAGCTTTTGATCGGATTGGCGATTGGTGTACGATACCTCGAAGAAAGTTTTCGCATCTTCTGTGAATTTGTAAGCGCCGCTTAGAAAAGAGCTGTAGCGCGTCTGTGGGGTGTAGAGGTAATTCTCCGGTTGATAATTGTACGTGTCACCGCTTCCATCTGAGGAGATCCCCGCCCAATTGAAGGGGCGCCAGCCGGTGTGTGGATCGCGGTGGTAATCCCCGGCGTCCTCGCCAGCCGCAGCAACGACCGCCTGCCAGGCTTCGTTGCCCCCAATACCAAGGCGGTCGATGATGTGGCCTTCCGGGGTGGCTGAACTGCCGTTTTTGTTATAGGTGCCGTCGTTTTTTCCCCAGTCGTAGTTTTTGTCCGATACGCTGAAGCTGCGGTCGCCGGTCCAGACGGGCTTCCGGTTGTGGTAACTGGCCGAAAACAAAATGTGACCTTTTTCGCTCTGCAAACCGGTGGTTACGCTGAGGTCGCGGACTTCGCCATCACCTGCACCTGAAATTCCCTCATAATAATCTATCTCTACCCCTTCCATATCTGACCGGGTGATGATATTGACCACGCCTCCAATAGCGTCTGATCCATATACGGCTGAGGCTCCATCTTTGAGTACTTCGACGCGTTCGATGATTGAAGTGGGAATAGAATTGAGATCAACAGATGAATTTGCACCTGTTCCACCTGGCACGAAGCGACGTCCGTTGACCAATACCAGGGTGCGATTAGAGCCAAGTCCGCGCAGATTAATCCGGGTAGAGCCATCGCCGCCGTTGTTGGACTGAGTATTGGTCGCATTGGACTGTACTGTGAGTGTTTGTAGCACATCTCCAATGGAAGTCAATCCCCGCGCTTTGATTTCGTCACTGGATAGGACAACGACTGGCGCAGGCGAAAGACTCTCCGCGCTTTTGATGCGGGAACCGGTTATGACAATTTCTTCAAATTCGTAGGTTTTCGGCTCTTCGGGCGATTCTTTAACATCATCTGCGAATACTTCAGAAATAAATACAATGGCGACTATTTGCCAGAATATGTGCTTCACACTCATCCATACCTCGCGATTGAAGAATGACAATTTTTTAGTCACTGCACGCATACGCATCAAATACAATTTGTAAATCGCGTTTTGCGCGTGCAAAATCCGAATACGGCTGACGCGAGCGGTTTTGAAGACAAGATAAAAAATCAGCCGTCATCGCACGATAGCCCATCAAATCTTTCAGACCCGGCCAGAGAATCCGAAAGCCTTTCTGGGGTTTGCGAATATAAATGCCGTTGCTTTCAAAGACAATGCGTCCGTGTGATCCTTCGATATAAGAATGCTGAAAGACACCTTTTGTCAAACTGGGTGTTTGCCACGAGTAATGCAATTCGGCAATTGCGCCTGTGGCATAGACCATCCGCACGACAGATTCGCGCTCTGGTGTACTGATGGAAGAGCCAGGGAATACCGCTTCGATCTGTTCGGGCACCGCATCGAATAGATCTGAAATCAGGGCAATAAAATGAATACCGCCTTCCAGCAAAGCACCATGAGCACTTTTCCACCCTTGCGCCTGTTGCGTTGTGAGCTTTTTTACAGAAACCGAACGCATTTCGCCAATATCGCCCTGGGCGACCATGTGTTTGATGTACGATAGCGAGGGTTTGTAATAATAGTTCTCGGCGATCATCAATAAGGGGGTTTCGACCCGTTCCAACACAGTCTCAATCTCGATAAATTCCTCTGGTGAAATGCACATCGGTTTTTCGACGAGTACGGCTTTGCCCGCTTCTAATAGTGCGATTATCTGGTCTTTGTGATGCTCTGGAGGGGAAGCGATTACTACGGCATCTACATCGCTTTCCAATACGGCGTTTAGATCGTCAAAGATGCCCTCGCCCTTGAACTTGAGATTGAACTTATACGCGCTTACCCGAGAACGACTGCAAAAATACAACGCCGCTCGCCATTGCAAATTTTTCGCATGAAGTGCTCCGATATTTCCGCAACCCAGGATGCAGATACGCGGTTTTTTATACGTCAGATGATCCATTAACGTTTATACCCGCTGTCCAAGGCAATAGCACAACCCATCCGGTGCGACGACGAAGAATATGCGGAAGGATTTATCGCCGTGTTGGTCAATTCGATAATTGGGATCGTCATTTTCCAGTCCATTATTCTTCAATTCGTTGAAGGCGACTCCGACATCATCTACTTCAAAAAAACAACCCTCCTGGGTTGGATCACCACCATTTTCCGCCAGACCGATCTGGATATCGTCTCTTGCGAGTATAGCGGACTTACAGGGCGCGTCCTGCTGAGATACGACCTGAAATCCCATGATTGTTTCGTAAAATGGGATGGCCTCTTTGAGGTTCTCAACGGGAAGGTTCATTGCGTCTTGCATGTAGGGCGAGGCAGTTTTGAATACGGCTTTGGTTTTCATACTTACTCCTTATAGATTGAGCCTATACGAATACTGAGGGTGAGACACCGAATCGTTCGGACAAAGCACGTATTTGACGGATGTTTAGCTTTCGCTTCCCACCCAGAATTTCCGAAACTACTCCTTGCGACCCTACCTCTGGCAAATCTGACTGAGTCAATTCATGTTCTTCCATGAGGAATCGAAGTGAATCCACACCCTCTGACCTGGGTATGGGATGGTGTTGTTCCTCCCAGGTGTGGACAACAGCACCCAGTGTATCGAGCAAAGAATAAAGAGGGTGCTGCTCATCAGTACCCACCTCATCGATTAAGTGGTTGAGACGCTCTATCGCCAGATCATAGTCCCGCTCGTCCTGAAT
>JAJEAX010000231.1 GCA_022822565.1 Candidatus Latescibacterota bacterium | reverse complement strand
TTCAATACTGTGCTATGACAGACACAACCACTGGATTGCGGCTAAAACCATGCCGCAATGACGGCTTTGGTGATGGGGTTGAATGATGGATAAAGTTGGTTCATTTCTCGATTCGGCTGGATCGCGGCTCAAGCATGTCCCTGCATGATTTAAGCAGGGAACCATGCCGCGATGACGGCTCTGGTGATGGAGCTGAATAATCGCCACTGCGCGTACCCCCGGATAGTTGACTTCACTCGAAGAACCCCTCATCGTGGGGTCGCAAATCGATCTCAAAACCCCAGGCGCCTTTGTCCTGCTGCACCAGACGCCAATAAGCATCGGCCACGGCGTCGATATTCATGAGAGGTTCGCTCTCCTCGACATCCCCTCGCTCGTGCAATAAGGGCGTATCCAGCACCCCGTCTATGATAACGTGGGCCACATGAATGCCTTCGGGCCACAGCTCGCGGGCCAACGCCCAGGCCAGACCGCGCACCGCAAACTTGGCACTGCTGAAAGCAAGAGCACCTGCCCGGCCTCGAATAGATGAGGTAGCTCCGGAAAAAAGGATGGCACCGCTGCCCGCAGACAGCATATCGCGGACCACTTCTTTGGCACACAGAAAGGAGCCATAGGCACACACGCGCCAGGACAGTTCAAACTCATCCGGAGTTAGTTCGTGAAAGTCTTTCCAGGCGGCATTGCCGGCGTGATTGATCAGGACATCGACCGGACCCAGTTCCTCGCGCACCCGGGCAAAACTCCGGGTCACCTGCTGGGGATCGGTGATATCCGTGGGTACCGCCAGAGCCTCCACACCATCTTGCAGCAGTTCTTCGGCTAATTCCTGGATATAATCAGAGGATCGGGCCAGCAACCCCACCTGGTAGCCTTCGCTTGCAAACTTCCTCACCAGCGCGGCACCTAAACCAGAGCCGACCCCTGAAATAACAGCCGTTTTAGACATAGTACTCTCCTTTTTTTACAGACCTTGCGCCCCCATCGGATGCGGGCCATGGGTCATCACACCCTGTCGCGCGTGGGCATAAACCGCATCCTGAATCTCGAGAATACGCACCGCATCAACAATCGTCGGCTCAAACGCATTGCCCTCACAGATTGCATCGAGCGCCGTACCCATCACGCGCTGCATGCGCTCACCATGTGAAATATCCTCGCTAAACTGGACGCCCTCAGTCGTGTGAACCTCAATCAAAGGCTCGCCATTGCGACCGTACTGCTCAAAAACCGAAGCCTTTGTACCGACAAATCGAAAAAAATGATCCCCACTGCGCGTACCCGACGGATAAGAATAACCGGACTCAACAATCCCGGTAATACCATCATCCGTCCGCAACACACCAACACCGCTATCCTCCACACCCCGGCTATACATCGCATTGGACATAACCGCGCCAACAACGGAAACCTCCCGATCACCAACAAATTGCAAAAACGTATCAATCCCATGCGCCGCCTCAACTGCCCAGCACCCACCACCAGAAATACCCGGATCATTGTGCCACGCTGACGGCGTCGGATCATAGCGGGACGGAGGCCCGTTATTCAACCTGCTATTATACAGCACCAAATCGCCCAAACTGCCATCTGCCACCATATCTTCCACCACGCGAACAATTCGGCTCGCGCGATTGGGCAACACCAGCGCGCTAAACACACCGTACTTCTCCGAAGCCTCCGCAGCGGGACGCAAGCGATCAGCACAATCGGCAAACGGCTTATCCAGAAGATAGGGAACGCGGCGATCCACACATGCCTGCACATGAGACGGCATCTCGACGTGTTTTCCCGCGACAAGTGCCGCATCTGGCTGGCACGCATCGAGACACGCACCTGCCGACTCAAACCCACGGCATTGAAACTCATCCGCCAACTGTTGCCGGGGACCTGCATCGCCATCCATAACACCGACAATATCGTGACCGAGACCGTGCGCCGTACGCGCCATACCGCGACCGTGGTGACTATAGGAAAGAACGACCAGTTTCATAATGTCTCCCTTCTCAATCCAACGCCACAATAGACCGGCACAGCACTTTACCGCGCTCTGACAGAGAATCGTAAATCGCGCGAGGCATCTCGCCATCTCGTCCGGGTCGGCGAAACCAGGGCGCGTAATAGCCCACACTCGTCATAATACGCACATCCTGAGACATATTGGCCGTGCCCCCGTGCCAGCAGCGCACATCTCGAAAAATCGCCGACTTGCTCGGCGCGCAAGCCACGGAATGCTTCATCCAATCGGGTTCATCCTCCAGACTGGGAATCGGCTGGCGCGAGCGATGGGTACCCCGAATAAATCGCGTAGCCCCATTCTCCACGCTAAAATCAATCATCGGAAAATTGACCACAATAAACGGCACCGGAACATCCATAATCGTCACCCGCTGCTCGGGATCATTGATCAAATCGGGCATATCGCGGTGCAAATGCTGAATTTTTGCACCCGGCAGCGAATAATCGCCGCCAGCACCACTGCACACAAATTGATTACTATTGAAAATAGCTTCAATAATAGGTAGAATAGTAGGCAGATCAACCAGCATCGCCCATTCGGGGTGATGGATCTGCGAACCAAATGAATAACGCGCAAACCCCCTGTTCGCCTTCTCCAGTGGAACCGCGCTCGTCTGTTCTGCAACAACGCGATGCGCGCCATCCTTCAAAAAAGCGAACTGTTCATCGGTCAGCGCATCCGCCACAACAGCAAGCCCATCGCGATGAAAAACAGAGGCTGCGCGGTCAACTTCTGAAGGTTCAATAAGTTCGAGGTCAAGCATAACATCTCCAAAGGAGGTTGTTGTGGAAGAAAAAACAGACATCCTGCAAGACACGTACGAGCCTGGCAAATACGACCCCGCGCTTTACAAATACGCCCGCATCGCCGAATGTGTTGACGGCTTTGAAAACGTCAGCGACGAACACATCGCGCAATTTCACGCACAGGGCTTTTTGCCAATTCAAAGCGCGTATTCCAGCGCACAGATCAACGACGGCATGGCCGCAGTAAAAGAATTGATCGCGGGGCAAAATCGCGAGTTCCGGGGCGTACAATTTGAGCGCGGACGCGCCAAACAGGTCAAACAATCAACGGGTCACGCACGCGAACTACTCGTGCGAAAACTCACCCGATTTGTCGGATACGATCCGCGGCTGGACGCATTTGGCGAAGACCCTCGGCTGATAGATATCCTGACCCGCATCATGGGGGAACCACCAAAATTATTTGCCAACCAGGCCATGTTAAAACCGCCCGGCATTGGACGCGAAAAACCCTGGCACCAGGACCACGCCTACTTTAACGTGCCCATGCACACCTGCATCGTCAGCGCGTGGGTCGCCCTCGATCCCGCGGATCCCGAAAATGGCTGCATGCACGTCATCCCCCAAAGCCATCGAGCAGGTCCCGTCATACATTTCAAAAGACGCGACTGGCAAATCTGCGACACCGACGTTGTCCGCAACCACATCACCGCAGTAGCCCTGCAACCCGGCGGCGTATTGCTCTGGCACGGGCGATTGCACCACGGCTCCCCGGAGAATCGATCAGACCGCCGTCGCCGCGCCCTGCAACTGCATTATATCCCCGGATCCATAGAGGAAATTTCTTCAGAAGAACGCCTCGCCGTCTATGGCAGCGAAGGCAAGGACGTGACGTGTTAGACGTATGTCACACCTTTCTCGCGTCTTCCCTATCACATACCGCCTCGCCCCCGGCAATGGCAACGCGCATCGCACTGAGACCGTCTTCGTGCGTAACGCTAAACGGCGCATCATTGACACACTGAGTAAGAAAATACGCGAGTTCATTTTTATACGACTCGCCAAAACGGGTAATAAACACGGGCACATCGGAACCGTAATCCCGCAAAGAGATAGATTCTTTATGTATCACGCCATCGCGACCATAAGCTTCCACCTCAACCTTGCGCGGATCCTCCTGAAAATGACCCACATGAATCACCCCGTCATCGCCGTAAATCCAGGTCGCATTGCGATATCCCGCAACGTGATTGCGGCTGACAATGACCTGACCGATTGTGCGACCGGGAAACCACATCTGCAAAAAAGCATCGTCGTAATCCTCTTCAACTGTCGTAATGGTACAATTGTAAAGATTGGACCCAAACGCGGCGACATATTCGGGCAGTGGACCGCCGAGCAGCCAGAGAATCTCATCGCAATTGTGAACAGCCATATCGCTGAGCAAACCCGCGCTATTATAGCCAACGGGTGGTGGAATTGGATCTTCCAGCACCGAAACGATCTTGAACACATTGCCGATAGCCTTTTGTTCCAACAATGCTTTTGCCCTCAACAACGGGGCGTCAAACCGGCGCATAAAAGCCAGCATCAGCGCGTTTTTCCTTCTGGGATCCCGATTCAAATCGGCAACAAACGCCTCCGCAGACGCGAGCGAATGCGTCAGCGGCTTCTCCAAAAGCACGCGACAACCCGCGTCAATAAGCACGCGCGCATCGCGTTCGTGATCTTCTGTGCGCGACGCAACAAGCGCGGCATCGATTGCATTCGACGCAACGAGATCAGACACATCGTTAAACGCGTGAATCTCAGTCGCCTGATCTGCCTGGAGCACTGCTGCAACGCGACTGGCCGTATCGCCATAAGTATCGGACACAGCGACGAGATCACACACACCCGTTTCCCGGGCGAGTTCCTGAACATGCCGGGCGTGAAAAACGCCAATGCGCCCAACACCGACCACGGCCATGCGGATGGGTTTATTCATAAAAAATTCCTCTAATGCAGATTATGATGTTCTATTGAATGTGAATGAATAGCGATCCACAACCTCTGTCAACCCCATTCTGGAGGTAAAAATGAAAGCAGCTGCAATATTTGGTGAACGCAAAGGCGGCGTAATA
>JAJEAX010000136.1 GCA_022822565.1 Candidatus Latescibacterota bacterium | reverse complement strand
ATGCTGATACAGCCTCTCCAGGGTTCTTTCACCTGTTCTGCAAGGCTGTAATTGGGACTGCTCACGGTGAATGGCTCCAGGTTGTGCTTATATGCGTATTCGTTGGCTTCTTGTATGCGCGGCACGGTCCAGTTCGATCCGCCAAATAGTCCGATCCGGCCTGCTGCTTTGTGCTCGTTTAGTATCTCTACTATTGGCCCAACTTCGACATTGAGATCGTCGCGGTGTAATACATAGATGTCGATAAAATTCGTTCGGCAACGCTCCAATGAGGCGGTCAGGTCTGCTGTAATATCAACTGGCGTAACTTTGTTTTTTTTCCCAGTGTGGTGTGCGCCCTTTGTCAATATGACGGCTTCATCGTGCAGGCCGCGCTCGTCGAGCCATTGTCCCAAAACGCGCTCACACTGCCCGCCGCCGTAAATATATGCTCCGTCAAAGCCGTTGACGCCGAGTGCCCACACACCGTCTAACAGGTCAAAGGATCCTTGCAGGTCGTCTTCCCGCAACATCATTGTACCTTGTAAAATGCGCGAAATTTTTTTGTTCATTCCTTCTATTGTGCCGTATTCCATTGGCATAATATTATTCCCTTTCCATTGGATATTTCAATCCCCATTGTTCTCGAATCGCGTCCAGTGTCTGCATATTGGCAAGCGTATCGTCGTGTGGCATGAGATCGCTTTCCAGTTTGCCTTCTCTTACGCAGTGCGCTACTTCGGCGGCTTCACATTCGTATCCATTGCCAGCGCATTCCAGTGTTACCACTTCCTCTTTGCCGCCAGCGGACAGGGTTGCCGTGCGTCCGTCCCAAAACTTCGGTACTGTGATCATGCCATCTGTGCCCAGGATTTTTGCCTCGTGTGGCGTTTTGACTCGCACACCGCACGAGATCAATGCGAGTTGCCCTTCTTCATAGCCAAATACCATAGCCGCTTGTTCATCTACTCCAGTCTCGCCAATATGCGCCTGGCTCGAAATGGTGGCGGGTTGTGTGCCGAAGATTATGGACGCATATGAGATGGGATAGATTCCAATATCGAGCAGGCCACCGCCGCCGAGTGCGAGATCGAACAAGCGACCTTTGGGATTGAGACGAGCGCGAAATCCAAAATCGGCATATAACATCCGCACTTCGCCAATTGCGCCGTCTGTGACCCAGGCCTTTACCTGTTTGGTGATGGGCAAAAATCGGGTCCACATGGCTTCCATTAAAAACACGCCTTCGCTGCGGGCAACTTCGATGACTTCTCTGGCTTCATATTGGTTGATTGTAAATGGTTTTTCGCACAACACGGGCTTGCCCGCTTTCAGGCATAAGATACTATTCTCTTTGTGAAAGGGGTGGGGCGTTGCCACATAAACCGCATCGACTTCTGGATCTTCGGCGAGTGCTTCATAAGAGGCGTGGCGATTGGATACATCATACGTGTCGGCAAAGGCGTCGGCGCGATCCTGGCTGCGCGATCCCACGGCTACGAGTTGTGCATCGTCGAGCGCGCGCAATCCCGTGGCGAATTTGTGTGCAATACTTCCGGGGCCGATAATGCCCCAGCGAAAAATATCACTCATTGTTGATCCTTTTCTTATATAGCGAGGTGTGAGCTTGGACTCACGAATTTAACTCAATTGTTGTCATCAACCGACTTTGCCTTGATTTCGGAATTACCCTGATCCAGGACGTGTGAACTAACAAGCCCGATAATCTGTGGTAGTGTCATTGTGCCGATGCGTCGGGCCTCGCGCAATAAGAGTAGCGCGGCGACAGTAGCATCGGTGCTCGCCGCAACTCTTTGCAAGTCCTCACGGATGATTTGTGGGAGAGCATCGCCGATAGCTTCAAGAAGATCGGCTTCAATTTGCTGTCCGAGGACTCTTTGGCGTTCGTTTTCATCGGCTTGGGATAGCACTCTGCGCCATTTCTCAAGATGCTTTGAGCGGATTGCCAATAGATCAAGTCCCGGATTGCCCAATCGAGCAGCGCACTCTTCAACCAGTGGATCGAAGCGATATGCTTCCCAGTCGTGATCAATGCGCTCTTTGAGGTCGGTGACAAGCCGTGGACCATCCTCTGGGTCATCAAGCAGATCGCAGGCTTCAATTGCGCCACTGAGCATGTCCTGAAGCCTACCAGCAAGATAGGCACAGCAATCGCTGTAATGGGAGACACTGTTGGGCGTTCCTCGATCACATGCATCCTTGAACCAACGGTGAACGAAGGCATAAGTCTTTTGATCTCGCTTTTTGCTAATGACCAAATTGTGAACCACGTAGGTTCTTAAAGTAGAAATTTCGTTTCGGAATGAATTGTTGGCCTTTAGCGGCGGCAAATTTGTGAGAAACGCGAGAGGAATTTTTGCCGCTTCGTTGACGAGCGCATATCCCCAAATGACCAGACGATAAAATGCCAACTCATCGCTAAAGTCAGATGGCAATGGTAGCGAGATTTCATCGCAGCTATTCGGACAGTGAATGGAAACGCGGGTGCGAAGAGTTTGGTACAGATTGCTCAATTCAATCGGCGTCATCGTCTGCGCCTTGGGCGTGAGAGGAGCGGATCGGCAATGGGGCCGATGTAGTTAAAGGCTATGCCGAAGTCTCGCAGTTCTCGACCATGGGAGAGATCGTCATTTGGGAAATCGTATGCACGAACCAAGATTGGCTTCTCAATACCCTCTACTCGAATTCGCCAATTGTTCTCATCCCTTTTTTCTATGCGCCCTCGGAATTGATGCGGGGCGCCACTCTCATCCGTAGTTACGAGCCAACGCACTACCCGTGATCGGTTTTCATATTCGGTGTCGCGTGACAGTGACTGCCAGATATCACTGGCGCGTTTCGTATCTTTGAGGAGCCAGCATAATACAGCTTCAAGAAATCTCTCCCGGTCATGCGCGTCGGCACCGGCTTGTTCGTTGAGAGCACTCACGATTTTGCACAGATCAGATGTCTGGTTCTGGTCCACGGGCGTACGTCCACGCTGATTAAACATCAGGTACTCGCCCGTTGCCTGCACCCACCGTAACCTGAGTAAGAGCCGTTGACAGCGGTCATCAAGTATAACTCCTGCCTTGACTCGATTGGATATGTAGTCCGCTGCTTCGGCTGCAATTCCGCGAGTCTTATCGTCGAAAGGCGGCTCGCTCTTATAGACATGCTCCGCTTGACGTTTTGCGATAAGGAATGTTGCTGCCGCCGGAGCGACGCTTTCTAACTCGGCAAGTGTCTCATCACTCAACCTCTCGTTGTCCATGACATAAGCAACATCGCTGCGACGCTCGAGATACCTCGTTTTTTGGTCTATGGAAATCAACCCTTCATCCGGTTCACTGTCTTTATGCAGATTGCTCGGCATCCTATTACTCTGCCCGTGTATTCCAAAGACATCGTCTGCAACGTCAATAGTTGCGTACAGGTCGGCTAATACCTCTGCACGTTGTGCATCTGATAGTTCTCGAATTTTTAGTTTAAGAACATCGCGTGCTGTCCAGAGGGCAATGTCAATTGGGTGATAATCTATGCCAAGCCCAATGGCTTTCTCACTTGCTACCCTGGCAGCGCGATAGTCGGACCAAAAATCCTCTCCTGTGTTAGACCGTGCACGCTCGACTGCAAGATATCCGTATATCGCGGAACGTTCTGCAACAAGGCTTTGTTTTGTCTTTCTGAATACTGCAATTTTTTCGTCGTCAATTTGGCGCAAGGTTTTTTCAATCGTATCGCGAGCTTCATCAAGTATGGCAAAGCGTTCATCGTCGGTTCTATTTGCATCACAATCATTTGGTGACCGGAAAACTGCCCGTCGTCGAAACACGCACTCGCGCAAAACGAGGTCTGGATCGAATATTCTATTGCGTTCCCGCAACTGTTTAAGCGCGTCGGCAAATCGCAGATAACCAGAGCGGTACGTTTCTTTGAGCGGCCCGTTCCTGTCGATCTTAAATAGCAGATCAAGTAAGAAAGAACGCTCAGATCTTTGATCCAATCCATATCTGACGCTGCCAATCAGATCGAGTAATCGCTCAATTTCCTGATCTGGAGTAAGTCTTTCTTTGCATATAAGTTCTGCCTCAAGCCTTATGCGTGGCGAAATTAGAAAATCCGACCCTTCTTCATCCTCTCGCCAGCGGAACAGATCAAGGTCGGCAAGGAGATAGGTGATTTGATCCAGATGTAGTCCACCTGTCTGACCAAGTAATCGAAAAAGAAGATTAACAGGCACTGGACAATCTAGCCGACCAGCTACCATTACGTAGTCAATCAGCCGCCCTGACTCGTCCAAGCCCAAAGCCGCGAGCTTTTCATCCTCCTCAAATATCTGCGAGGTGGGACTGGCAAGGCCCAAATCAATTAACTGCTCCGCTAAGGGGGAGAGCCCAATAGATGGCTGCGGCACATCGCGGGCCCGATCCCGCACCACACTTTCAGTAGCTCTCGCTTCCAATGACACGCCTGTGGCAAGACGCTCGCGTGAGTCAGGCAAACTGCGGTATAACAGGGCGAAGATCAAGTTAGTAGTAGGCGCGCTATAGTTTGGCTGGAGGCGGAATTCATTCTGTAGTTCCTTAAACGCGGCCAACTCTGCTGGCGAAACGCGGTCAGGGGCCTCGACGAATCGGTTCGACCTACCACTAGTACGGATCTCCATTCGATAGCAAGTTCCTACTATGAGCAATCTTCGACCCAGACTTCGCAACGCGGAGGCCAAATCGTCATAGCGTTGTGGAGCTTGGCTGGCGTCGCAGATCAAAATAGTCGCTGTCGCCCCCAAGCGTTCGGATTCCAAACAAAATGCTTCGATGTCCGCGTGATTTGGTATTCGATTAGTCGCAACTAAAACGGGTAGGCGCAGTTCACCACGTATTTTTTGTGTCAGCCGTGCAAGCGCGATGCTTTTTCCAGTGCCCGATTGTCCATGCAGGATGACTACATCTTCAGAGTCGGTTTGTCTAAGCCGTTCCAGCTTATTTTTTACTGTCTTCCAAAGGATTTGCTCGAATTCCCGTTCCACTGCAAACCCACGTGCCACACCCTCTAACAGCAATCTGAAATTACCAAGCGTGCTATGGAATCGGCGGAATGCGTCGTCTAACTCGGATTCACCTAACGGCTCTGGCTCTTCAGTCCATTCGTCATCAACAATAGCCGCTGAAGCTTCTACTCGGAGCCGTAAAGCTGGCGTAATATCCAGGGCCTTACCCTCGGGAATCGATACCATGCCCGGTTCATCCGGGGCAGCGGACCCCACAATATCAAGTACACCGCGAATTTCAAGTTGGCTTATTGCGCTTGCAAGGCTCATTTCAGCTACAATGAGCGATCCTTGCTGAATCATCTCTTTGGCGAGGCTCGAGTCCGGTTTGTCGGGATAACCAAACCATAGAACCCTGGGGCTGGCTTGGTCGGATAATGGTGCCAATAACGAGTCTATCGACATCCAATCCTCGCTTGGGTCATAGCCAGCTATGACCACCAAGCCGCGTGTTGTTGCGGTTTCCGCAATGCGGTTCAACAATTCTGTTGCGTGCAATCTATCGCGGCGCGTCTGATCGCTATGATTTCGGGGTGCTCGCGCATACTCAACGGTTTCATCGGACTTTCCAAAAAGATAGTGGATCGGTGGCCTTGAGCGGCTGCGCGGCACCCTTGCGTAGGTATCTTGGGAAAGTACCGACTCGGGCTGTCTTCCTCTGGTCTCAAAACGCCGTGCAAACTGGGGATCTATGGACGAGGTGAACACCGCGCTCCAGGCAACATCAAAGATAGTGGAGGCAGCGTCGGAGGGTACGCTTCGGTCAAACCGTTTGGAAAGCCACGCCATGTCAGATGCACTCATGCCCTGATCAAGCGCGGTGCGCCAGCCCGAATTGCGATCCTCGCACCCAAAATGATCAAGGAAGACATCAAGTATGGCATTATGGGCAGAGTCGAGACTTTGGCCTGCGAATAGTACCAATGGCCGTTTGTCTATAAGTGCATCGGCGAGTATTTCAAGGGGATCAACCGGTGAGTTTAGCATGTTTTATCCCTATGTTGATATTTAAGCAGAAATGATTGATAGATTTATGCCTTCGCTACTTTGGTATCCGGCATTACCATTGCTTCTTGGTAGGGGTAAGTGAATATAATGGAAAATAAAAAAGACTGAATTGCGGCTAAAACCATGCCGCAATGACAGCATAAGAGATGCTACAAGCCGTTTATTTATCATCGTTTCTATTCGTTCATAGTGGCTATATAATATACTAAAAAATTCCTAAACGGCTACTTAGCACATACAAAATCATGCGTACGGCGAGCAGTGTTACCAGCCACCGCAAAAGCACGCGAAAATGGTGCTCGGGCACGCGCCCGCGAATCAGAGTTCCCAGGTAAGACCCGAGAGATGCCGAGGCGATCATGCCAATGACCAATTTCCAATACGGCGCAAAGACAAAACCCAAAAAACCGAATGTCAAAATTTTCATCGCATGGCTCAATGCCATCTGAACCGAATGCGTGATTACCGTGCGGTCTCGGGGCAGGTTTTCTCGCAGGAGAAATGGCATATTGAGCGGACCACTTACACCTAAAAACAAGGACAAAGCGGTTTGAAAAGCACCCAGAAGTGTGAATTTTGCGGGTAAATCGGGTGCGCGGGAAAATTTGGGCATCCATGTGGTGAGTAAAATAAAAATGCCCAAAAAGAGGGGCATGGTTTCCCATTCAAAGCCGGCAATAAAACGAGAACCCAATGCGGCGCCAATCACTGCTCCGACCGCGTATTGCCCCACAAGACGCCATTCGGTATGCTTGAGACCAATGAGCGCGCGGCTCAAGTTACTGGCGATTTGCACCAGTCCGTGAACCGGGATAATCGCCGCAGCGGGGAGAAAACCCGGCATAATCGCAATGAGGACAACGCCGCCGCCAACGCCGCCAATAGCCGCGATCATCGATGTTATACACGCCGCCCCAATTAAAAACCAATCCGATATTTCCATGCACTCATCACCAGGTCATATAATGCGTCACAGGCTCACCCTGTTTGGCGGTAAAGCGATCGTATTTCGGATGGATGAAATCTTCGGTTGCATCCATGTGGGCGTAAAAAGTCCGCTTCATTTCTTCCCTTTTTTCCGGTTGGGCGTCGTATAAATTGTCCAATTCAAAGGGATCATTGATTAGATTGTACAACTCGCCGTAATTTTTTGCCGGATAGTGAATATATTTCCATTCCCGCGTGCGGATGCAGCGTTTATCGACTGCTTCGGCAAAAATTATGTCTCGTATTTTAGATTGTTCGCCGTTCATCAGCGGCGATAAATCTATGCCCTGCACGCATTCGGGCGCATCAAAACCCGATAGCTGCGCGATTGTGGGAAATAGATCTACGGTTTCGATCAGGGCGTCGCAGTCGCTGCCAGCACGACCGGGCACGGCAATAAAACACGGTATATGTAACATGCAGTCGAGGAGAAATGGCGCTTTGGCCGGGATACCGTGATCGCCTAAAAATTCACCGTGATCTGACAGAAAGATCACGATGGTCTCATCCGCCACGCCTTTTTTTTCTAATGTCTCTACGATCAGGCCCACCTGATGGTCAATTTGCGATACCATGCCGTAATACGCCGCTTTCATCTTGCGGAATGTCTCGTCGGAAGCCTGGTCAAACCCGCGGTATTTGTGGTGTTCTGCTTTGAAATACAAACTGTATTCGGGCGGTTTTTTTGCAATGTCGTCTTCTGCGCGTCGAAAGGGGGGCATCGCATTGGGATCGTACACATTTGCAAAGCGCCCAGAGGGGACATAGGGGTGGTGCGGTCCGTAGAATCCCACCCATAAGAAAAAGGGGTTGCTCGTATCCAGTCCTTCCAGGTATTCAATGCTTTTCATTCCAACATAAGCATCGATGTGGCAATCTTCGGGGAGATCGGATGGTACGGCACCGAGGTTTTTGCGAAAATTGGGCAGGGCGTATCCCGTTTTATATTCGTATCCCCGATCGCGAACATATTGTTCAAACGGATTGGGATCGGTGACTGTATAATTTCCATCTGCGCGCTCTTTCCATCCCCGCCGTATTCCCACGGCGTCCATGTGGTCGAGTATTTGTCGAAAACGCTGCTGTCCAATACCGTGTTTGCCCACGCTGGCAGTTGTGTAGCCCTGGTTTTTGAACGCTTCTACCATTGTAATTTCATTTTCGTTGAGCTTTGAACCGTTCCATTTTACGCCGTGATTTTTGGGATAGCGCCCGGTCATGAATGTTGCACGCGACGGAGAACATACGGGATTTTGTACGAAGCATTTTGAAAATCGCATGCTCCTTTCAGATAGGGCGTCAATCGCGGGCGTTTGTATGACGCGATCCCCTGTGTATCCCAGCGTATCATACCGTAAATGGTCTGTTGTTATAAATACAATATTGGGCCGTTTAATCATCGCATACCTCATAGCAAATCGTTACTTAAAATTGTTGGGCACCAGAATTTTTCAATAAATGAGATTACCAATTGCGTGCCCGCTTCATGGCTGACATAAGGCGGCTTTGCGGGGTTGTACATCGCATCGGTCAAATCTCGAATTAGCGCGACCTGGATGCCCCAGCGCGTCATTTGTTTGATTGCAAACGTGCGGTGCAACACGCACATGTTGGTATGTACACCCATGATGAGCATTTTGTCGATTTCACGATGCTGCATATAGCTGTAAATTTCGTGTCCCTGATCGGAAATAATATCCCGTTCCTGGTCAATATCTATCCCCGCGTGTTGCCGCGTCCAGACTTGCGTATTGATTTTATTGGGATCTTCACCCGTGTCTGACCCGCCATCCGAATCGTCGATTGGCAACGGGGGATCAGCGAGGTCTAAATTTTCAGGCGGCTCAACAGATGGGACATCCAATACCCGTCTCCGCGCAGGCGTATTGGCATAAACATCGAGTGTGCCCGAGGGTGCGTGAATAATGGTCACACCTTGCTTCCTCGCGCTTTGCACTACGGCGTGCATGCGGGGAATCATTGCTTCTAATCGCTCGACTGCACCGCGACACCAGTGGTTGTTCCACACATCGCATAATAACAGGACTGTTTGCTCGGGGGGCCAATAGACCCGTTCTGTTATTGTTTCCCAAACCGTGTGTTCACTGTCATCCCACAATAAGGACTG
>JAJEAX010000066.1 GCA_022822565.1 Candidatus Latescibacterota bacterium | reverse complement strand
GATAACAATATTCACACACGCACCAGTCCCCACAATAAACGGCAGAGATCCCGCGCGACCTTCGGCATATACACCCGCGGTGAGAATGATATAAAGACCGTGAAAGAAAAACGCCAGTCCCACCAGGGGCACAACCCGTATCCCCTCGAGATAAGTCTGTGCATTATCACCGGCAATCAGGACGATAATTTCGCGTGCAAAAGTGGCTAAAATCAGGCAGCCAAAAATACCGAACAGCGTGAAATACGTGGTGACACGCGCACACATCTGCCGCGTGTCATCCTCTTTATTTTTCTCATCTGGCTCATCGAGCACGGCAGGTGCCCAGGCAGATCGAAACGCTTTAACCACAAAAAAGATGGGCAAACCCAGTTTATAGGTAATACCATAAATACCCAGATCGTCGAGATCCAGAAAAAATCGGATCAAAAAACGATCAGACAGGCTGATAATAAGAAAGGAAAAGGCCGATGGTACAAAGGGCAGGCCAAAACGCAGAAGATCGCACAACGCACGCATATCAAAAGTTGGGCGAATCAAGCGCAGCCCAACGGGAAACATGACAATAAGTGCAAAAAGAGAACTGATGAGATTGGCTTCAAAAACCGCGATTGGTCCGCTTCCGAGACCGGCGATAAAATAAGCGGTGAGACCGAGTTGTAGCGTGTGTTGAATCACCCGCACAATCGCATAGTGAAACGACCGCTGTCGGGCGCGACAAAGCGTGAAAAGGGGTTCTGACAGCGCGTCCAACAAGACAACAGCGGCAATAAGTTCGAAGATCGCACTGTAATCCGAACTGCCCAAAAGATGATGCGCGAGACTCTCCGTATTGGTCCAGACCAGACTCGACAGAATAACACCTGTGGCGAACAGTGCCAAAAATGCGGAGCTAAATGCGGCGCGATGTTTGCCGAGATCGGTCTTGCCAGATAAGAGGCGGACCAGCGCGGGATTGAGACCGAGAGAATAAAAAACCGCGCTAAATCCGATAAATGCAAATGCCAAGGACAAAATGCCATTGTCAGCAGGTGTGAGATGCCTGGCATAGATGGGCACGAGCAAAATGGATACTGCGCGACCGAGCAGATCGCCCATGCCATAGACCGCCGTGTGTTGTGCGAGAGATTTAATTCGAGAGAACATAGTTGATCGCTCAAAGCATCGACATCGGATCGACATTGATCGCCAGGGTGACACCACGAGATCGGCGTTTGTTGGGGGCAAATTGCGCGGCGGCACTGCGGGCGGCGGCATTGAGATGGCTGTGCGAATCGGACTTGAGCAAAACCTGCCAGCGGTAAGTGCCCTGGATACGTGCAAGAGGAGCCTGTACAGGTCCCAGAATTTCGACATCGGGGGGTGTTTGTCCGCGCAAAGTCTGCGCGATTATGCCAGCCGCGCGTGCGACTTCGTGTTCATCTTTGCCTTTAAAAAGCAAAAGCACCACGCGCCCAAAGGGCGGGTAGCCAAGACTTTGACGCGCATTGAGTTCTCGCTGTGCAAAAGCTTCAAAATCGTGGCCCTGCGCGCATTGTACGGCTTCGCCATCGGGCATATAAGTTTGAATAACGACTTCCCCCGGAATCTCGCCCCGTCCGGCGCGTCCACTGACCTGAGTCAGCAATTGGAATGTGCGTTCACTGGCGCGAAAATCGGGCAGGTGAATACTCGTATCCGCAGAAATGACGCCCACGAGTGTCACGCCGGGGAAATCGAGTCCCTTGGCAATCATCTGCGTACCGAGCAAAATATCGGCCTCGCCTCGAGAAAAGCGTTCGAGTATGCGGTCATGCGCGCCCTTGCGGCTCGTGGTATCCACATCCATTCGCAAAACGCGCACGCCGGGAAATTGTGCTTCGAGGGTCTCTTCAACGCGCTGCGTCCCCACACCGAGAAAATGAAAATTGCTGCTGTGACACGACGGACACGTCGAGGGCGATGGCTCAATATAACCGCAATAATGGCATAGCATCAAGCGTCGGGTCGCGTGATAGGTCAGAGTAACCTGGCAGTGATCACACTGGAAACTTTCCCCACACTCAGCGCATTGAACCGCAGGCGCGTACCCACGCCGGTTTTGAAGCAAAATGGTGCGTTGACCCTTTTCTATGCGTTCACGCATCTTTTCCCGAAGCGGGCGAGAAAACAAACTGCCACCTTCGTGTCGCATATCCACGAGTGTGACAGTGGGCAATGGGCGATTATCGATGCGCTCTGGCAATATGAGTTCGTTGAATTTTTGCGTCTGTGCATTGTGATGCGACTCGAGAGAAGGGGTCGCCGATCCCAGCACAATGGGCAGATTTTGCAGATGGGCGCGCATCACAGCGACATCCCGCGCATTGTAGCGAGGTGCGGGATCGTCTTGTTTGTACGAACCATCGTGTTCTTCGTCGATGATGATAAGACCCAGATTTTCCACAGGTGCAAAAATAGCTGAGCGCGCACCAATAACAACGGCGCGTTTTCCCCTGCGAACCTCGCGCCAAGCGTCGTAGCGTTCCCCAGGGGACAATGCACTGTGCAAAACTGCGACGCGATCGCCAAAATGGGCGCGAAAGCGGCGGACGGTCTGCGGCGTCAGAGTGATTTCCGGCACCAGAACAATCGCGCCTTTTCCCGATGCGAGTGCGTGTGCAACCGCCCGAATATAGACCAGTGTTTTGCCGCTACCCGTCACCCCGCGCAAAAGATGAACCCGAAAGATGTTTTCATCAATGCTCTGTCTAATCGCCTGGATACCCCGCACTTGATGAGGCGTAAGCGTTACATCCTCTGGCGGAGGAAGATCGGCATCGGCATAAGGATCGCGCACCACTTCGCGATCTATAAAACAGATCAAATTGCGCCTGGCCATTTCTCTCAGTACGCCCGAAGAAATCCCTTCTGCAGATAGCTGTGAGGCCAAAAGGGAACGATTTGCCGAACGCAGAAGGCGAATACACTGCGCCTGGCGGGGAGCGCGTTTTTCAAGTGCGGGCAATTCCAGATCAAACCAGCGCGGATCATTGGGCACAAGTGCCACTGCACGCTGGGTTTTTGTTTTTACTTTTGGTGCTGACATCTTTTGAAACGCGACCAGAACACCCCGCCTCAAAAGACCGTATATCGCGGGCTGTACGCCCTGTTTTCCAAGTCGTTTTTGGAGTTGGCGCATCGATGCCGAACCGAGTTCGCCCAATGCAGTGACGACCTCCCGCTGGCGTGGGGAAAGCAGGCGACTGATCGCGTCGTCAAAGTTTTTTTCAAGGGCAAAATGCTGCCCACTATCCAGGTGAATACCCGATGGAAGAGCCGCAGAAAGCACTTCCGAGAGACTGCATAGATAATACCCTGCCATCCACTTGCACAATTCGAGCATCGGCGGTATTACAAGCGGGTAGGAATCGAGGATTTGGGCAATGGTCTTAATGCGATTGGAGGGCAGATCGCACGTTTCGCAAAAGCCGACGACAATACCCGTAACCCAGCGTTCTCCAAAAGGAACGAGAACGCGATAGCCCGTTTGCAGATCGTTCTGGAGATCGTCGGGAATGCGGTAGATAAATGTATCGAGGGACGTGCCCAGAGGAACGATGTGTGCAAAGGGATACGCCATAGAAACAAACTATCGGCCGATCTGCGGGCCAGAAGGCATTTCGTCGAGTTCTTCGACTTTGATAAGAGTGCGGGAAATGGTCAAGCGAAGGCCGCGTTCGGGGGGGCTGGCAAATTCGAGAGGCTGGTTCTGCAGTAAAAGCGAAATCGGGCCAGCACGCTGCATCTCCACTTGAAAGTGGTCCTGGGCCAACCAGCGTTGCTCCCTGCCGGGTGAAAGCATACCAGCAAAAACCCCGCGACCATCGGCAGTAATGGATAAATGCACTGTTTCACTTGCAACGCCAGAAAGAGTCATGATTTCCTCTGCGGCAATGACGCTGGGAATGGGCAAATTATATGTGGAGAGTACAGCGGACGCTGTTTGGGGAGCTGGCGTCTCCACCACAATACTCATGTCACCCGAAGTGCGAGTAGCCAGGGAGGAAGGCATAACAGATTCTGTGCTGTCTCGTAGTTGCATCTCTTGCACGGATTTTGCGCTGTCCTGCATTCCAGACAGCATCTCCTTTTCGGAAAAAATTATTTGTTCGGGTGAGATAACCGATTCCGTGCTATCTGGTATTGGAAGAGGTGAAGTGGTTGTATCGAGCGGTGCTGTGAGCGGTGTTTCTTCACGCGAATGAAAAATAATGATCACCACTACAATCGCCGCGAATGCGAGCAATGAGATAAATATTGCGCTGCGGTTTATCCCGCGTTCTGGAGGGGACTGTACTGTAACCCGCTCGCGCGGCAGCGCAACACTTCTTTCAAAGCGAGACAGGATATCCTGAACGTCGAGGTTGAGTTCTTGGGCATAAGTTTTGAGAAACAAACGCGCGTAAGCTACTGGCAATAAATCGAATTGCCCCGCTTCGAGCACTTTGATAAACTCGGGATTGATCCGCGTGTGTTCATAAATATCATCGATACTCAAACCCAAATTTTCGCGCTGCGTTTTGAGTAATTCACCAATGTCTTGTTTTTCATCTGTCATAGATAGTTGTATTCCCGTTATTTGTTAGATCTATTTCGGGTATAATCGCCCAAAGCGATTGCCCGACCAGACGGTGATAAAGGCTCCAAAAACTCGCAAGTGGCAAGCCCACCACATTGTAGAAGCAGCCAGAGATGGATTGAATAAATGCAGATGCACGCCCCTGCGCACCATAAGCACCGGCTTTGTCCATAGAATCGCCAGTGGCAACATAGCGCGAGATATCCTCCGATGAGAGCGCGCGCATGGTGACCTGAGTAGTAGCAACCTCTGTGAGGGTCTGACCGGTTTCCGTATCTGTAAGGGCCAGCCCGGTATAGACCTGATGGGTTTTTCCCGAAAGTTGCGCCAGCATGTCTTCGGCGTGTTTGGCGTCATTCGGTTTCTCAAAAATCGCATTTTCCAATACCACAACTGTATCGGCACCCAAA
>JAJEAX010000248.1 GCA_022822565.1 Candidatus Latescibacterota bacterium | reverse complement strand
GCAATATCGCGCGGAGAAATGCCATACCGCTGCGCCCGTTCGCGATTTACAACCACGCGAATCTCTTCCATACCCGTCTCAAGGCTGGTCTCGATCTCGTGAACGCCGGGCATCCCCTGCATACTCATTTCAATATCCTCGGCCAGAACCTCCAGAATTTCCTGCTTTCGCCCTTTGAGTTCAACGCCCACCCCCGCAGTCCCGCCTGACTTGCCCCCGCGAGATCTGAAACGCACACCGGGAATATCCTTTGGAAGAAGCGCGATGATCCTGTACTGAACCTCGTCTGTCGTCAACTTACTCTCTTCTGCAGGCGTGAGATAAATAGTCAAAAGTGCATTTCTCTTTCCCTGGCGATTACCCGTATTGAACTTCGTCGCAATGGCCTCTATATCGAGTTCCTCTTTCAGTGGAATAAGTATATCCTCGGCTATTTTGAACGTATTACTCGCCTGCTCCAAATCGTACGTACGCGGCATCTCCACTGTCAGCCTGATCGCGCGTGTGGGTTGATATCGGAAGGGTTCTTGTTCGATTTTGCCGTAGATGTGATTGCCCAAAAAGAGAAGAACGCAGGCAACAGACAGTGTTGCCCAGCGATAGTGCAAAGTATTGGCGACCACCCTCGCGTAGAAGGCTCTGGCACCAATGGCGCGGTAACGGAAATACAAAAAAAACGTCAATACAATTGCTGCGGGAAAACCAATTTTGGCAAACAAAGGCAGAGCAGCGATAGTACTCGCAATTGTGTCCCACAGACCAGCGTAATCAATCTTACTGAAATCCGTATAATATATATACGCGCCCACCCCGACAATGGCTGCGAGCACCAAAATACTTTTGAGAATGCGATCAAAAGTTTGACCACCTGTATTGAAAGCGCGAGATGCAGCCAACGGGATTAGAGAAAGCGCGACACAAAACGACGCAATAACAGACACGACAACTGTCACAGAGAATTGCCGCATAAAGAGCGAAGTACTCGAATCAGTCACAAAAATGACCGGAACAAATACACACACAGTAGTAAGCGTAGCAGCCAGAACCGGGAGACCAATCTCCTCACTGCCCTCAAGCGCTGCCTGTGTGACATCCTGACCCTCATCAAAACATTTGCGGAAAATATTCTCCAGAGCCACAACAGCGGGATCCACCAGCATCCCAATAGCGACCATCAGCCCCATCATCGAAATCAAGTTCAAAGTGATATCAGTACCCGATTGCCGCAAAAAATACATCATGAGAAACACCGCGAGCGCGCTAATGGGAATGGCGGAGCCAATGATGAGCGTACTGCGGAAGTTGCGGAGAAAAACGAAAATGGCAATAACTGCCAAAAGACCGCCCATAATCGCCGATTGGCTGAGGCTGGTTATACTGGCAATAACAGCAGTTGACTGGTCGCGGACCAGAAGCATTCGAAGATTATCTTTGCCAACCTCTTCATTAATACGGACGAGTTCTTCGCGTGCGCGCTTGCAAACATCGACCATATTTGCCGTTGAAGATTTATGCACGGAAAGATAAAGAGAAGGTATGCCATCGAGGCGATCAAATCGACGAGCGGGGGGATAATCGTAAGTAACCGATGCCACATCGGACAGCGTCAGACTTGGGCGAATGGGCAGATTGCGAATCTGGTCAACGGTCTCAAACTCGCCCACACTTCGCACAGCGAATCGCCTGTCGCCATCGGTGACATAACCCGCCGAGATATTGATATTATTTCTGCGAAGCGCGCGATTAATCGTGCGAAAATCCAATTTGTGCGCGATCAGAGCACGCTGATCGACCTCGACGAGGAGATCTTTCCGCTGTAAACCCCTCAATTCGACACTCGCCACACCATCGAGCCGCTGCAATCTCGGCAACAGGCGCTGGCTATAAACCGCGATGAGGTCTTCGGGATCTTCACCGAGCCACGAAACAGTATATTCGAGAGCCGGAATATCTTCGGTATCAAAACTTTTAATCCCAATATAATCCACGTCATCGGGCAAATCTACGCGAACCTGATCGAGCCTGTCGCGCAAATGAATACCGACGAGATCCATATCTGCATCCATTGCAAATTCCAGGCGAATGGTCGAAGAAGACTCATTGGATGTGGATCCCATATTTTCAATACCGGGCATAGTGCCCAATATCTCTTCAATTGGCCGCGTGATAAACCGTTCAATTTCCTCAGGGGACGAAGAGGGATACCGGATAGACACAAAAAGAACCGGAAACGTCACGCGGGGCAAATATTCAAGCGGCAACTTGAACAGAGAAATAAAACCCATCACCACAAGACTAAGTGCGATCATAATCGTGCTGATAGGCTTAAAAATGGCAAAGCGACTGAGCTTCATGTCCTTTTATGACCTCTGTATCGGGTATGCGAAACCGTGTTTTTTGACTACCTCGTCGTCATTTTTCACAACAATTTGACGACAAGGTATGCATTTTTCACAGCATGTCAAGATTTGAGCTTGCAACTCACCATTGATTTTCGACGCACAATTGCGTATCCTGAAGTGCTCACAAATGCAAACGACACCAGAGAAAGGAAAGAAAATGAAGCTCACGTACATCATGTTCACGAAGCACCTCGAAGGCCTGGACGTTTCCGAAATTATTGAGTCACTTCAATCTGTAGGCGTACAGGGCGCAGATCTGTGTGTGCGAGAGGGATATCCTGTAAACCCAGACAATATTGACAAAGCACTGCCCGAAGCCGCCAAACAGTTTGAAGCAGCGGGCCTGTGCATTCCACTCGTAACAGCCCCCGGTGATTTTAATCGCCCGGACATCGATTACGCCGAGCGTTATTACGGCGCGCTGGGCGAAGCTGGCGTAGCGCATGTGAAACTCGGCTACTGGCATTGGTCGGATGCGAAACACTACTGGGACCAGCTGGATGAAATCCGGGGATGGATGGAAGGCTTTGAGAAATTATCGGAAAAACACGGCGTAAAAACCGTAGTACACAACCATTCGGGCAAATCAATGGGATTAAATTCTTGTGCCGTCATGAACGTGGTCAAGGGATTCAACCCCGAGCACATCGGCGTATTTTCCGACCCGGGACACCTGTCGATATGTGGCGAACCCATAGAAATGGCACTGGATATCGTGCGCGAGTACCTATCAGTCCTGGCATTCAAAGATCTCATTCGCCAGCGACCTCTGGGACGAACCGTACAGGGCACGCCCACGGGCGGAACAATGCGACTGGGACAGGGATTTGGCGATTGGCCCGCAGTCGTAAAAACACTGGACCGATTGAACTTTGAAGGCCCGGTAAGTTTCCACAGCGAATACAGCGGCGAGCCAATAGAAACCGTAATTGACCTGGCGCGGATCGATGTACGCTTCTTCAACGCAATGCGA
>JAJEAX010000117.1 GCA_022822565.1 Candidatus Latescibacterota bacterium | reverse complement strand
AAACATCTGGCACCTTCAGTACAAGCTCTTTATAAGAACGCGGCGACCAATCCCTCAGATAAGAAACAAAATGCCCCAAACTACTATCCACGCGATCAAGCGCCAAAATCAGACTCGTAAGCGCCACAGCCTCATCGACCGGATCGAGCTTCAGCGCGTCAATCTCCCCTCGAATCGCATCTAATTTGCGGGTATTGTGTATTTGCCACGGCCTCTTGCGCCCATCGCTCTGTATCGCACATCCGTTATTGGGCTGCCCCCCATAGTGCTCCGTGAACCACCCATCCACAGGCGAAAGTGCATTGAGATGATCGATAAGCGGTTGGTAATCCTCTCGCCTCTTTTTATTGAGCAAATAGCACGTCCCAAAAACCCTCGACCACACCGCAACATCATTGCAAACAACCGTATAACCCAATCTTGCGAGCGCCTGCGACACCCTCGTCGTACCCGAAAACCCATCCAAAACCGTCTTTGCATCAACCTTCTTCACCAATCGCAGAATATGCGGAAGAAGTTTCAACTTAGACCCCGCGTATTTGATTCCTTCTGTGTGAGGCACATCGAAAACGAGACTGTCTCGCATCATGCTTTATCCCAACCTTGCTCCATCTCGTCTAAGGCCCAGCGCTTACCGGGATTCTCCAGGCGATCTAAGGCCAGGTATTTCTCTTCCAATTCATCGCCCTGAAGTGCAATGTCGGAGAACTGTCGCAGATCGTTACTACTATCGGGATCGAGTGAACACCAAGCGTAATCAGAGGCGTATATTCTCACAGTTGGCTGAAGTCCTTCAAGTGGGGGGAGAAGGTCTCTCAGCGTATCATACCATGCCCGTTGCTCGTCGCGGTAAGGGGGATCGTTGTCCTTCGCATCGTGCTTCTCACACAGGGCAATCCAGCGATCTCTAGAGAACCCCACGGGGTGATCATCAGGGTATGCTGAAAGCACCAACTTTCGTAGGCTTGTAAAATGCTGGCTCTCATCGAACTCCACAATAAAACCGGGGTTGGGGACCCAGAAGTCACAGGGAGCCACTGTTTTGGCTCTTACGAAATCTTCGAAGTTGAAGCCCCGGTACGCTTCCAGGGCCTTCACCGCCTTCCTTAGAGTGGGAAAAATGGCGGTTCCTTCGTAGAAGGAGAAGTGTGCTGGCCAAAAAAACTTGTGGTTCTTCAGGCACGTCCCATATATGCGCTCTAGGAGTTCGCGGACTCGTATCTTACATTCTGGACATCGCTCAGAATGACGTTTGGATGGATTCATGAATATTTTCTTTCGTAGTCCAAATTAAATCCGGTCCTGCTCTGTTGGCGGTTCTACATCCGCTACCTTTGCCATTGCTGCCAAAAATTTCTCTCTGCTCCCTCGCTTAGCACGCGCCTCAAGGTAAGTCTCTGTAGCAATTGCCGATGCCTTTTCAGCCATTGCCAACATGATAAACTGTTCAAGCGACATGTCTTCACGCTCGACAATATCACGGACCGTTGCGTGAAGGGAATCGGGTATAGTAAGACTTATAGTTGTCATGGCTATTGTCCTATCTGTCTAAGAAACTCTCGCGGTGTCACAACCTGGATTCCGAATTGTTCACAGCCCACAAAGTGCCGCCGATTAAAGGTCACAATATACTGACATCCTGCACCCACAGCTAATTCGAGCACCATGTCATCCTCTGGATCAGGCAAAAAGGGTCGCCACAAAAAGAAAATCTGCCTTTTATTGGCTACAGTACAGAGGTAATCCAAGATGTTTTCCAGATCCTGATCCGTTAGCTGCGTTTGATCAAGCATCTGTTGTGCCACAGCCTCATATTCAAAAACGAGCGGCACCGAAAGGTTCATCTCGAACAGTCCACTATCAACAAGCATTAAAAGCCGATAAGCCGCTCCTTGTTGTGAGAGCAAGGCCGATATAAAAGCACTGGTATCTATAACAATTTGAGATGCGTTCATTGGCACTCAACCTTGCGCGACCTTGCTCAATATGGCAACAGTCTGTTGTCATATTGAACTGTGTTCCAATTCTCTCACAACCTGTGAGATATTTTCCGCGTCGAGCGGTTTCTGATTTCCTTATTCCAGATTCTTCTTAGTCTCGTCGCGAATCTACCTGGACAATTGACGAACCACAGTTGCGATATCTTCGGCGGTATGGGACGGGCGAAAAAAGAAACGCAAATCGCCGTTCTGGTCAATAAGATAAGTATAGAGGGAATGGTCGATAAGATATCCTGCTGCGGAATTGCGCTCACCAATCTCATAATGAGCGGCATAGCGTTTAACCACCACATCAATACTATCCTGCACCCCTGTAAGACCAACGGCTGGCACGTCAAAATGCGACAAATAAGATTTGAGCATCTCGGGCGAATCGCGCGTGGGATCAACACTCACAAAAAGTGTCCTGAGATCGCGTGCATCCTCGCCTAAAATCGTATAAGCACTGGCAAGCCGCGCCATCGTTTGAGGACATGCATCGGGACAACTCGCATAGCCAAAAAAAAGAAGAAACGGACGCTCTTGATCCGCCAAATGGAACGAATTGCCATCGTGGTCAACAAGCGTCAAATCGCCGCCAAAAGGATAGGGATCGGCAGAAAGGGTGAGATCGGGATCGGACTGCGGCGTGCGCTCAAGCGGTTTACAGGCCATAAATAGCAACAGTAAAGAGCAAAGTACAAAGCACAAAGAGCCTCTCCAGCCCCCCATTATCTCTCGCCATTTATCTGCGTCCATCTGCGTCCATCCCTGTTTACACCCGCAGAGCCTGCCCCGTAGTGTTTGCCGTATAGAATCATTACGGCACATGCTTATACGGGGGACATGCCTGCGGAT
>JAJEAX010000150.1 GCA_022822565.1 Candidatus Latescibacterota bacterium | reverse complement strand
GTCAGAGTTGCATTCGTTTCCGCAGGGCGATTTGATTGGGCGTTTTTTGATGCGACATTGCAATGCTGTTGTGGCGGGGGTGTTTCCGTTTCGCACGAATCCCGAACAGGTGTTTCACAAGCAGGTGTGTTTTTCGGATTTTTACGGGGATTGTCGAGAGCAGGACGGCCGCGCCGTTGGGGTGATTCAGGATATTTACACGCCGTCGCCTATAGCTCTGAAGCACCACGCGCCTTTTGGGCTTAAAAATCTGACGGCAATAGCTGCTGGCTTTTTGCAGAATCTGTTGTGTGTTGCAGAGGATGAGCCGCAGTTTGAGAATCGCGTGGTGCTGGCAGATGAGAAGGATGTTTATGGGATCAGCCGCGCACAGGTCATACATCAGTACACTGCGCGAGATTGCGAACGCCGCGATTATCTCGTGGAGAAGGCCAAAGGGATTTTGCGCGCGTCGGGCGCGCTTTTTTTTCATACATATCGCATTGATACATTTTCCCACGGTGTGGGGTCTGTGCGTATGGGCGATGATGAAGGGACGAGTGTGCTGGATGAAAATTGCCGGTTTAGGGGGATTGACAATTTGTTTGTGACGGATGGGAGCGTGTTTCCCTCGTCTGGCGGCGTCAATCCGAGTTTGACGATTGCGGCAAACGCGCTGCGGGTGGGGAATTATATTGTGGAGGCGTTCAGATGATCTCAAAGTATCGTTTGAGTTCCCAATCCGTTATGGCGCGGCGATATTCCGCAATTTCATGTTCGCGCGTGATTGCGAAGTGATCTACAAATGCGTCGCCGAGACAGGCGCGGATAATTTCGCTGTTTTTTAACCGATCTGTCGCTTCTTCAAGCGATTTTGGCAGTGGTTCGAATCGCCCTTCGGGGGCTTCGTAGGCATTTCCCGTGAATGGTTCGCCGGGGTCGAGTTGATGTTCTATGCCGTATAGTCCGGCGGCAAGGCTGGCGGCCATTGAGATGTGGGGGTTGGCGTCGGCGCCTGCCAGGCGATATTCGATGCGCGTGGATTTGGGGGATGTACTCGGTATTGCGCGGAGAGATGTGGTTCGATTTTCTATTCCCCAGGAGGCGTTGGTCGGTGCCCAGGCTCCAGGGACTGTCCGTTTGTAGGCGTTGATGGTCGGGCATATCAGTGCCATCATGTGGGGCATTGCAGCGATTTGTCCGGCGATATAGTGTTTCATTATTTGAGACAGGCCTTGCGGATCTGATTCGTCGGCAAATAGATTTGTGTTTCCCTCTAAATTCCACAGGCTCTGGTGCAGGTGCCCGCTGCAACCGGGGTAGTCTGGACTCCATCTCGCCATAAAGGTTGCGACGAGTCCGTGTCTGGATAGTATTTCTTTTACGCCAGTTTTGAATAGCGCGGCTTTGTCTGCGGCGTTGCACGCCGTGTCGTACTGAATCGCAGTTTCATATACGCCGGGTCCGGTTTCGGTGTGTATTCCTTCCAGTTCCACGTCATACGCTTCCATTCCGTCGATTATTGCGTGAACAAATTCTGAAGCCGCAGATGCCCGCAATACACTGTAGCCAAACCAGCCAGGTGAGAGTGGCGTCATATTCTCAAATCCTTTGTCTTCCAGAGAATGGGGCGTTTCCCGGAAGATGAAGTATTCGTATTCCGCGGACATGTATGGCTGGAATCCCAGGTCATTCGCTTTGCGGACGACTGTTTGGAGCAGTTGGCGCGGGGATACGGCAAGTGGCTGATTTTCGTTTTCGTAAAAGTCGAGTAAAAATAACGCGGTGTTCTGTTCCCAGGGTATTACGCGGTATGTATTCAGGTCAATTTTGGCGAGGAGGTCCGGGTATCCGGTATGCCAGCCCGTGACGGTGGGTTGTTCGTAGAGTTGATCGATCATGTCCCAGCCAAATGTCACATCACAGAAGCCCAGGCCCTTTTCGATGGCAGAAAAGAACTTGTCGAGCGATATGTATTTGCCGCGCATGACGCCGTCGATGTCGAAGCCTGCGAGTTTAATTTTTTGAATTTTGTCGCTTTCAAGACGCGCTTTGATTTGATCTGTTGTCATAAAGTTTTTTGCCCTATCTACAAAAAATGTCTTTGGTTTTGTGGCAGTTGCAAGGCATAATAAAGAGGCAGTGACTGAAAATCAAGCTATTCCCATCTGCCAATCCATTTTGAGGAGGCTTTCATGAAGTTCACCAATAGTCTGATTGCCTCGTATGAAAGATATGCTCTGGAGAGGGAGCATAGTTCTACTGATGAGTTTAAGGTGCGAGAGAGAAGCGAGTTTTTGAGGTGGTTGAGAGATGAACAACGAGGTTCTATTCTCGAACTGGGATGTGGTCCCGGTCACGATGCGAAATTTTTTCAAACGCAGGGTTTTCGGGTTTTCGCGGTTGACAACGCGCCGACGATGGTAAAGTTGGCGAGAGAGAAGGGGGTTTCCGCTCGCGTTCTGGATTGCTATAATCTCGATCAGTTGAGCGAGACTTTTGATGCGGTTTATTCTCTGAATTGTCTGTTGCATATCCCGCAGGCAGATATAGGTGAGATTTTCGATTTGATTGCGGCTCGGCTCGTGGAGGATGGGTTGATGTATGTTGGCGTGTGGGGGGGCGAGGATTTTGAGGGGATTTTGGAGCGGGACACTTATGAGCCGAAGCGGTTTTTTTCTTTGAGAAGGACAGAGACAATTCTCAAAAGTCTGCAGAAGTCATTCAGGTTGGAGTACTATCGCAGATTGGAACCCCGAGACGATATTTGTTTTCATTCTGTTATTGCTCGAAGACGCCTGCGACGATAAGCATTAATTCTAAAAAGGATTGAAATGCCTGAGATTTCCCGATTTTTCGGTATCATAATACGCATGTATGCTGAGCCTAATGCACCTCATCACCGACCTCATTTTCACGCTTATTATCAAGGAGATGTTGGGGTATATACAATTGATACCATTGAGCTAATTGCGGGTCAACTTCCCCGGCGACAGCAGCGTCTAATTGAGGCTTGGATAGAGTTGCACCATGAAGAATTACTAACAGATTGGGAACGATTACAATCTGGTCAAGCACCTTTCAAAATTGCTCCTCTTCGATAAAGGAGACTGACATGCGCCATCCTATATATCGCGTGATATTTTTTGAAATACAGGCACCCTATACACTTCGAGTTTGTTTTGACGATGATTCGGAACAGATTATCGATTTCCAAGCCATATTGGAAGGTGAGTTATTCGGTCCACTTCGCGATGTATCGTTATTTAATCAAGTTCGGATTGATCCAGAGGTCCATACTCTGGTGTGGCCGAATGGAGCTGATTTTGATCCAGCGACTTTACACGATTGGCCTGAGCATCTTCCTGAACTTAAACGCATGAGCAAGCGTTGGTCCCTTGTTGAGACAGAGGACTAACGTATGAGTAATTTAATGCACACAAATAATTGAGGTGAACGATGAGTGATAAATTGACAATTCACGATGCATGCAGACAGGGGGATATCGACGCTGTGCGCGAAATGATCGCAGCCGATCCCGCTGTTGTTGACGCGGACGATGAATACGAATGGCGGCCGATTTTTCACGCGGGACTCTGGCGACGTGAGGATGTCGTGCGTCTGCTTATTGAGGCGGGTGCCGACCTATCTGCTCATGATGGCTATGTGCTGCACTACGCTGGTGAGGTTCCGAATAATAAAAATATTGTTTCGCTGCTTATTCAATACGGTGCGCTGGATTCCCATGTTCGTCCGGCTGATGATTTGTCGCGGCAGTTCCTGGTGGCGGTTTTTCTCGCGGATGTAGCACGGGTGCAGGCGTTGCTCAATAAGCATCCCCATCTGGCGACGGCGATAGATGGTCGCGGCGATCATCCCATTCATCACGCGGCGCGCAATGGCGATACGGAGATTGTGCGTTTGTTGATCGCGCATGGCGCAGATGTCAATGTCGCAAATGATCGCGGGCATACGGTGTTGTATTGCGCTGGCGGGCACGGTCATCTCGATACGGTAGAGTTGCTTTTGGAAAGTGGCGCCGATCCGGATGCGGAGTTTACAGAGGATAATAAGA
>JAJEAX010000180.1 GCA_022822565.1 Candidatus Latescibacterota bacterium | reverse complement strand
GGAGGAAAAAGATGGCAACAAGGTCCTGGCAAAACCGCCAGCTGCACGCGGCTTAGATCGTTCAAATCTCTATGTGGCGCCGTACAAACTCAGTGGTTATACTATTCAGGCCGATCTTATGGGCACGCAAAACAAACGTCGTCGTCCCGATATGGGCCTCATTGCCCACCGCTATATCCTCGACCTTCAGGGCATTCACCAGCGCCTCGAAGTTCGGTCGTGGTCGTCGGATTTACGCATGGCAAAACGCATCGATTTCCACTGGGACATGGGCGTTTGGTACACCATGAAAATGCGTGTTGATATCGAAGATGGCAAAGCCATCATCCGGGGCAAAGTTTGGAAAAAAGGCGATCCCGAACCCGATGCGTGGAGTATTGAAGTAGAGGATCCCCTGCCGATAGAAGAAGGCAGCCCCGCCCTTTACGGCTATTCGCCTGCCACGATTTACTACGATAATGTGAAACTGTGGTAATCTTCATAAACCCTTACAGATAAAGGAATAAAATGAAATTGAAAAGATTTTTAAGCGGATGTGTCATCGCTGGTCTGATTGCATCAGCAGGAATTGCCGAAGAGACCATGTGGGGATTTACACCAGATCGCAACCTCGTGTCAGATGCAAAAAATTTGCCGACGAGTTGGAATACAGAAACAGGGAAAAATATCGCCTGGAAAGCAGATCTCGGCGCACAGTCCTACGCCGGTCCCATCAGGATCGGTGGAAAGATCTTTATGGGCACAAATAACCAGATTGAGCGCAATCCCAAAATTATGGGTGACAAGGGCGTGATCATGGCTTTTCGGGAATCCGATGGAAAATTTCTCTGGCAAGCAGCGCATCCCAAGCTGCCGGCTGGCCGCGTCAATGACTGGCCGCAGCAAGGTATATGCTCCACGCCTTATATTCGCGGAGATCGGATGTATTATATTTCCAATCAATGTCGCATTGTGTGCGCGGATACAGAGGGTTTTTTGGATGGGGAAAATGATGGTCCCTACACTGAGGAAGAAGAGACGAGCGATATCGGTGTGGATATTATCTGGGAATACGACATGATGGAAGAGCTGGATGTATTTCCTCACAATCTGGCGACCTGTTCGCCCGTGGGGGCGGGCAATCTGCTGTTTGTCATCACTGCCAATGGTGTTGATGAAGGTCATGTCGCCATTCCGTCGCCTCTGTCGCCCAGCTTTATTGCGGTTGATCTCAATACCGGGAAGTTGGTTTGGGAAAAAGACTATCCCGGCGAAAACATCTTGCACGGGCAGTGGTCCAATCCAGCTTATGGCGTTATCAATGGCAAGCCGCAGGTGATCTGCCCCGGCGGCGATGGCTGGGTTTATTCGCTGGAACCCGAGACCGGCGATTTGATCTGGAAATTTGACTGTAATCCAAAAGACGCGGTGTGGGAATTGGGTGGGCGCGGTACGCGCAATGCGATTATTTCCACTCCCGTTATTTACGATAACAAGGTTTTTATCGGTGTTGGGCAGGATCCCGAACACGGTGAGGGCATTGGTCATTTGTGGGCTATTGACGCGACGGGTACAGGTGATGTGACGGGAAGCCATGCGGCGTGGCACTTTGGCAATGAAAATTACAACCGAACTATTTCTACGGTGGGCATTAGCGATGGCCTGCTCTATGCGGCAGATCTGAGCGGCTTTGTCTATTGTCTTGACGTTAAAACGGGCACACAGCACTGGAAATACGACACATTTGCCGCGATATGGGGATCGCCTTTTGTCGCGGATGGAAAGGTGTATATCGGCGATGAAGATGGCGATGTGGCGATTTTGAAAGCCGGAACCGAGTTTGAACTCATCAACGAAATCAATATGGGCAGCGCCGTATATACCACGCCTATTGCAAAAGATGGCATGCTCTACATTGGCACGCGCAATACGCTGTATGCGATTAAGGGCGAGTAAAGAGGATACAATATGGAAGTGTTGGCAACACCTTTTGCTGATAGCGTCAAAGAAGCGCGCGATACCCTTGACGCCCATGTGCGGGATATGGTCGCGTGGCATTTTAATCCGAGTACGGGGTGTCCTTTCTGGCTGGAATTTGCAGAGGAATTGGATTTTGATCCGCAGCGAGAGATCGGTGGATATAGTGACTTGAAATATCTCGGGCATTTCCAGGACGAATGGTTGCGCGGCGGTCCCGTGCGGCGATGGATCCCGAGGGGGAGTGAGGCACAGCGGACTTATGTCTTTGAGACGGGCGGCTCGACAGGAGTTCCCAAATATCGGATTAGCCAAAATGATTTTCAGATCGACTACGAAATGTTCAGCGAGCACCTTTCTGAAGAGACATTTCCAAAGGGTGCAGACTGGTTGATGCTGGGGCCAACAGGTCCCCGGCGATTGCGTCTGGCTGTGGAATATCTCTGCCAGATTCGCGGTGGGATTTGCTTTCTCGTGGATCTCGATCCCCGCTGGGTCAACAAGCTGATCAAGCGCGGCGCCCTCCAGGAATTGGAACTCTACAAAGCCCATGTTATCGATCAGGCACTCACTATTTTGCGCGCCAATGATAATGTGAAGTGCATGTTCACGACCCCCAAACTTCTCGAAGAATTGTGCGAAAAAATTTCCCTGCAAAAAGCCGGGATCAGCGGCATTTTTTGCGGTGGCACAGAGATGAATGCACAATTTAATCGCTTTGCGAGAGAAGAGCTTATTCCCGGCATTGATTTTGTTCCCACCTATGGCAATACCCTGATGGGGCTGGCTTATTCCAAGCCACTGGAACCCGAAGACAATTACGCGATTACGTATTACCCACCCTTGCCCCGCGCGTTTATCGAACTGGTGAATCCAGATAATCCCGATGAAGAGGTTGATTACGACGAAGTCGGGCGCGTGATGCTGACGACGCTTACGAAAGAGTTTTTTATGCCCCGCTTTCTCGAACGCGATGAGGCAGAACGCGCCAAACCCATTGACGCCTATCCTTGGGATGGCGTGAGAAATCTGGGTTTGTTCTCCGAGTTGCAGGAATCAGTCGTCGTTGGAGTGTATTAAATCGGGTGAATTTTTTATTCTATCAGGGTAGCTCTAACTCACGGCAAAAGGTAGAAAACGGCAGAACGCGGGTGTTGGTTGTTGCGTTACCAAAATCCTTTGTGCCCAGATGTACCTGGTAAAATCGCGGAATATCTGTTCGCTCCCTGAAGTACCTGCATGCGGGAGAAGTACCGCGCTCGCCGGTTTTACACTCGACGGCAAATTCCGCATAGCCATCGCGGAGAACGACAAAATCTACCTCGCGCTTGTCGGTATCTCGGATGAAGCGCAATTCCATGTCATATCCTTCAGTGTCTTCGACATAGTGGCAGTATTTCAGCAAGTGTCCGGCCACCATGTTCTCAAACCGGGCACCGTGGTCTGCTACGCGCGACCAGTCCCAGAAATACAGCTTTTTTTCTTTGCGTACGGCTCTGATTCTCTTTGCTCCATAAGGTGGGATGCGGTAGCACAGGTATAGCCTTTCAAAGATCGCGAGCCAGCGTTCGACAGTTTCGTAAGCCACCTGTAATAGTTTGCTGAGGCTGTTGACAGAAAGCGGGGATCCCACACAGGCGGGCAGGTGAGACAGCAACAGGTCCAGCATGGATACCTCTCGCACATTTTCCAGGTCGCGGAGGTCTTCATATATGACTCTTGCGGAATGCTCGCGCAACCACCTGCGGTGAAACCGCGTCTCCCCCCTGAGAAAAGGCTCCGGAAA
>JAJEAX010000121.1 GCA_022822565.1 Candidatus Latescibacterota bacterium | reverse complement strand
CTGGGCACAGGGCGTCCCCTATGGCCTGTCTTACAACTCGCGGGACGCAATACCCTTTCACTCATGGACATTGGCGACCGGGCACGATATATGGCTCAAACCCTATTATCAGAACATGCCGTGGTTTTTTTATTACGTCGTTTCCCCAGTTGGCGAACTCATGCCATTTGGCGATACTGAAGATCAACCCGTTCGCGCCTCACAGGCCAGAACCTTTCTCCAATTTCACGGTCTCAGATTGCAAAATCACCGGCTGCGCGCCTGGGCAAACCAGGTACACGACCCTGAAGGTCGGTCCGCGGAGATCGATCCCTTTCCCGGCATTCTCCTCGAAGACAAGCCCATCCCAAAAGAAAAAGATACAATACCACAAGACCGCGTCTTTCGAGGCGTTGGTTGGGGCGCATTGCACAGCGACATCGAACATCCGGATAGTGATTTTATGGTCCTCTTTCGATCATCGCCCTTTGGCGGCGTAAGCCACGGCCATGCGAGCCAGAATGATTTTGCAGTAATGAAAGGCGGACGCGCTTTAATCTGCGCCGGAGGTCTTCGATTCCCGCATCACGGCACGCCATTTCACAACGAATATGCACAACACTCGATTTCACACAACTGCGTTCTCGTCAATGGCGAAGGAGCGATCAACCGGGATGGCAACCGCGGTGGCGAAATCATCGATTTTAAGACCACAGAGCCGTTTGGCTATATCTGCGGCGAAGCTGAAAACGCCTATGGAGACCGGTTGAACCGATACAGACGACATCTCGTTATGATCCGTCCGTCAATCACAATTCTCATCGATGAATTGGAAGCCCCCGATGCATCGACATTCCAGTGGTTGCTACACGCATTCGAAAAATTTGATCTCGATGCGACGACTGTCACATCCAACCGCAAGGGCGCATCATTAAAAGGTCAACTTTTTGCATCAACAGACCTTCGCCTTAGCCAGACAAACGAATGGCCCGTAGCACCAGATAAAGGCTATCCGACTCTCGATAAAGAATTGCCAGAAAAGCGATGGCATTTTACAGCAGAGACAGAGCGCGTAGAACGCTGTCGGATTGCCGCGGTTTTCTCTGTCCGCGGTCCCAACGAGAATGATCCCGACTTCTCAATAACTGTATCAGAAAATCTAATCGCGCTTTCTGCGGGAAATACAATGGCGCAAATCAACCTGTGCCCCGATGAAAGCACCGTTCTTTCTCTTTCATCCGGATCAGAGAATTTGACCATTCAGTCCTGATGGGCAGACCGATAGTTTGAGACCGCGATGACACCGGCGATGAGCAGTGCGATACCCTGCAAATAAAGGCGGGCATCCCCCGATGGCGTGAGGAACAAGAGGAGGGCCGCGGCGAGTAAAAAGACGCGCTGATAAGTGGGCAAAGGGGCAAACGCATGCCCGGCTGCCGCGGCTGATAGGGGAAAAATACCGAGCAGAACAACGAGAATATTGGCGATTATAGCGAAAATATCAGAGGACAAAAGCAAAATTTCTGGATGCAGAACAAAGGCATAAGGCAAAGCGAAACCCACAAGGGCAAAGCGAAAAGCCGTAACACCAGTTTGCATAATACTCGCCTTTGCAATAGCAGCAGCCGTGTACGCAGCCAGCGCGACGGGAGGCGTAACCATAGACATCATGCCAAAATAAAAAATAAACAAATGCGCGCTCAGTGGCACAATGCCGAGATCACTCAGAACAGGTCCCACCAGAGTCGCCATAAGCAGATAACACACAGCAGAAGGCAAGCCCATACCCAGAATAATGGTGGAGATCATCAGGAGAATCAAAGCCAGGATGATATTGTTTTGCGCCAGTGGCAACAAAGTGCTCGGCAATTTTGTGCCAATACCCGTGAGCGTCACAACACCGATAATAATACCCACGCATGAAGCCGCTGCAATAAGCGAAACACCGCCGTGTGCGGCCTTTTCCAATGCGCGGATCATAGCGCGGGGACCAACGCGCGTTGTGGGACTAAACGCACCGACAATGAGGACAAAAATCAGAGCGATACTCACGGCGCGAAAAGGCGTGTATCCCAAAATGAGAAATACAATAAGTGTGATAAAAGCGACGAGAAATACCAGGCCCCGGGGTCTGGGAGGACGTTCCTGAACATCTCCATCGCCTGCAGACGCACCAATGCGTTTGGCGTGAAAATGAACAATCAGCAAAAGAGCCGCGTAATAGAGGATCGCCGGAACCAGAGCCGCCTTGATAATTTCCAAATACGTGACAGCCGGTTCGACAATTTCGAGCATCATGTACGCACCCGCCCCCATAATCGGCGGAACGAGCGCACCGCCCGAACTCGCTGCGGCTTCAATACCACCGGCAACAGTTGGACGAAAACCCGTTGAGCGCATCAGTGGAATGGTAAACGTGCCAGTGGTCGCCGTATTGGCCACGGCACTGCCCGAAAGTGACCCCATCATACCCGAAGAAATAACAGCCACTTTGGCTGGTCCCCCGGTACTATTGCGAAAAATGCGGCGAGCCGTGTTCAAAATATATCCCGTCGCGCCGGTCTCTTCGAGCACAGTGCCAAAAAGTACAAAAAGAAAAACGTAGGTGAACATCACCTTCAACGCGATGCCAAAAACGCCCTGAGAGTGGAGATAGGTCTGAGAGACAATGCGCTCCCAGTTATATCCTCGATGGGGAAAGAGCCAATCGGGCAGAATATATCCATAAGCTGCATAAATCAGAAAAGCGAGTGCGAGCAAGGGCAAGGTGAGACCAATGGCGCGACGGGTGGCTTCGAGAACCAGAATAAGCCCGATGAGGCCAACAACGTGATCGAGCGCGTGTTCGAGTCCCGCGCGATTGCCCAGGGATTGACCATTGAGCCAGGAAAACTGAAAGAAGGATTCCGTTTGGATCAGGACATAACCAAAACAGAAAACAACAGCCAGAAAAAAAAACAAATCGAGAATTTGGAGGGATTTGTTGGAGTGAATCGGATATTTGAGAAAAACAAGACACAAGCCCAGCAGGGCAAAAACCGATAGCTGGGCTTGTGGTGAGAGTTGCGGATGATTGACTTCGACCAGAATAAAAAGACCGAGGAGAATAGAGAGAATGCGAAACAGGTGGGAATGGAGGCGCGTCATTTTGAAACCACAGATGAACACGGATAAACACAGATGGTTACATCATTGTTATTCCGAGTGCCCTGATCAGTGTCCATCTGTGTCTATCTGTGGTTGCTTTTTTTAATCCTGCCAGATACCAATTTCTTTGAAATATTTTATCGCACCCGGATGAAAAGGCGTACCCGTATCCCGAACGATATTCTTGGGATTTATCGCCCTGCCTGCCGGGTGTTTTTTTACGACTTCCTCGCGGCGTTCATAGAGCGTTTTGGTAAAATTGTAAACCGTATCTTCGCTCAAACTCGCCCGCGTGATGAGATGCATAGAACCGACATTCATCCCGGCGAAATCTTCTGCTTGCCCCCGGTACGTCTCTGCGGGAATCGTCGCGGCAAAAAAGAATGGATAGGTCTCAAACAGGCTTTGTTTGGCCGATTCATCGTAGGGAATAAAATAAATATCCTGAGACGCACTGGCCTGAGTGATCGAAGCCGTGGGTACTGCGCCCCCTAAAAAAGCCGCAGCAGCCGACCCATCGGCGAGCATGTCAACCGTTCCCGCCTGCGTATTGTAAAGTGGAGTAAAATCGTCATACGTAACGCCGTGCGCATTCAGGATGGGTTTTAAGAAATACTCAAAACCCGCCCCCGCTGGCCCAACGACAACGCGCTTGCCTTTGAGGTCGCCCAAACCATTCACACCCGCGCTTTGTGACGCAATAAAAAGCGCGACATTCGGCGCCAATGTCATAACCGCATTGATATTCTGTTTCTCTCCCCACGCGCCTTCTCCGCGCACGGCAAAATAGGAAATGGCAGCATTGGCCAGCGCAAAATCCAGTTCCCCACTCGAAAGGCGGCGAATATTCTCCTGCGTACCTTTGGTGGCCTCGGCAGAAACCTCCCAGGGCATGTGATCGTTGACAACCTGAGCAATCGCCCCTCCCACGACAAAAAACGCACCACCGGGCGGCGCCGTGCCCACGCTGAGAAATTTA
>JAJEAX010000116.1 GCA_022822565.1 Candidatus Latescibacterota bacterium | reverse complement strand
CGGTCGATGAGGCTGTGGCGCTTACGAGTCTGATTTTGGCGCTTGATCGCGTGGATAGTAGTTTGGGGCATTTTGTTTCTTATCTGAGGGATTGGTCGCCGCGTTCTTATAAAGAGCTTGTACTGAAGGTGCCAGATGTTTTTCGATCATCAGGGGAGCATCGGGTGTTTCAAAGGGATATTTTTGATCTCGTTCCCGATATATCCGTTGATCTGGCGTATTTCGATCCTCCCTATGGATCAAATAACGAGAAGATGCCGCCGTCGCGGGTGCGATATGCTTCGTATTACCATGTGTGGACGAGTGTGATTTGTGCGGATAAACCGGCTCTTTTTGGGAGGGCCAATCGCCGCAGGGATACGTCGGATACGGTAGCAGCGTCTGTTTTTGAGGAGTTTCGGCGCGGTGATGGGGGGCGTCTTGTCGCGGTTGAGGCGATTGAGAATCTCATTGCGGCGACACGAGCGCGATGGATTATTCTGTCGTATAGTTCTGGCGGGCGGGCGACTGCCAGGGCGTTGAACGATGTGATGCGGCGCAATGGTGAGCTGATAGATGTGGTTGCGCTCAATTATAAGAAGAATGTGATGGCGGGGATGAAGTGGACGAATGAATGGTTGAGAGATGCAGAGCAACCAAATCGGGAGTTTTTGTTCTTGCTCGAAAAGAAGGCGGTCTGACACATACTATGTCTCCAATTCTCTTTGAATACGGTCCGTTTCGCATTGGCGTTTATGGCGTGATGCTCGCGGTTGGTTTGCTTTGTGCGTCGTGGGTGCTCAAGCGCGAGTTTCGTCGTCTCGGTCTTGATCCCACGCTGTCAGATCGCATTGCGTTTGCCGCTGTGATTGGCGGTATTGTGGGGAGTAAAATTTTTCACGTTTTCGAGTATCCCCACGCTTTTTTAGCCGATCCTTTTGGTACGATTTTTTCCTCTGTGGGTTGGGCCTGGTATGGTGGGTTTTTAGGCGGGGCTGTGGCTGTGCTCCTTTGGCTTCGTCGGTATAACGCGCTCGATTGGCCCGCTCTGGATGCGATTGCGCCAGCTCTTGTGGTGGGGTACTTTTTTGGGCGAGGGGGATGTGAGCTTTCGGGCGATGGATGCTATGGTATTCCCACGGATTTGCCCTGGGGCATGGCTTATCCCAATGGTCTTGCGCCCACGCTCGATTTTGTTCATCCGACGCCGATTTACGAGATGATTCAGATGGTTTGTATTTTCGGGATTCTGTTGGCTTTGCGCGATCGTCTCAGACCCGGTAGGGTTTTTGGTCTTTATCTCGTTTTGATGGCTGTTGCCCGCTTTTTTGTCGAGTTTGTGCGTCTCACGCCCGAAGTTTTTATGGGGCTTACGGTGCATCAATGGGTCAGTATTGGTCTCGTGATTACGGGAATTTATCTCATCCATCTGCGCCGAAAAAGGCCTCAGAATTGACAAAATTATGACCTTGGTTTATGTTTGGGACTCACAAATGAATATTCGATTTTACAATACGCTGACGAATCGCGAAGAAGTTTTTGAGCCGCTCGATCCTCCGAATGTGGCGATGTATTCCTGTGGCCCTACGGTATACGATTTTGCCCATATCGGCAATTTCAAGTCTTTTTTGTTTGCCGATGTGCTCCGGCGATTTCTCGATTTGGCCGGTTATAATGTTACCCATGTGATGAATATTACCGATGTGGGACATATGACGGATGACGATGTAGCCGATGCGACTGGTGAGGACAAAATTGCGGTGGCTGCGCGCAAGCTCAAAGAGGAAAAGAAGTCGGGTAAGTTGCCCGATGATGCGATTTCTAATCCCGATGATCCGTTTGAGGTGGCGCAATATTTTACGGATGCATTTGTCGAAGATGCGCGTTTGCTTGAGATTAAAGTGGCGCACGACTATCCGCGCAATATGCCGCGTCCCACGGAACATATCGATGCCATACAGGTGATGATTCAGAAGTTGTTGGATAAGGGGCACGCTTATATTGCCGATGATGGTGTGGTTTATTTTAGTGTTGACTCTTTTCCCGAATACGGTCGTCTGTCGGGCAATGATCTGGAACAGCTCATCGCGGGTTCGGGGGGGCGCGTGCTTGAGGAACACCAGGCGATTAAGCGCAATCCGGCTGATTTCTTTTTGTGGAAGCCCGATCCGTCGCATATTATGAAATGGCCTTCTCCGTGGGGCGAGGGGTATCCGGGCTGGCATATCGAATGCTCGGCCATGGCGATGAAGATGCTACGGCGAGAGGTTATCGATATTCACACGGGGGGCGAGGATAATATTTTTCCGCATCACGAATGCGAGATTGCTCAGTCGTGCTGTGCGACGGGGCATTCGCATTTTGCGAGGTACTGGATTCACCCGCGCTATTTAATGGTGGAAGGCGAGAAGATGTCCAAGAGCAAGGGCAATTTTTTTACGGTGCGCGATGTGCTCGAGGGCAAGGTGACCGGGCGTCCCGTTCATCCTTCGGTGTTGCGTTACGAACTCATTAAGACGCATTATCGCACGCAGACCAATTTTACGAAAAAAGGTGTTCAGGATTCGGCCAATGCCGTGCGAAGATTTCACGAGTTTGGGCAGGGCCTCGCCCAGGCGGCGAATGGCAGTGTGACGGAGGTTGGCAGAGATCATCCCGTTGTTGCCGATTTTCTCAGTGCTTTGTCCAGTGATCTCAATATCAGTGCAGCACTTGCTGTGGTGCATAACTGGATGGGGCAAGAGGTAGATGACCCGTCCGAAGCGCTGGATGTGTTTGATAAGATCAATAGTGTGCTGGGGATTGCCGATCTTTCGGGATTGGTCAAGGCTGAATCATCGGATGAGACAGATACCAGCGAGGCGATTTGCAAACAGATTGATGAGGCCCGCGCGTCTAAAGATTACGATACTGCCGATCGTCTGCGTCAGGAACTGATTGATGCGGGCTATGAGGTGCGTACTGCGCCGGAAGGGACGATAGCTGTGAAGCAGTTGGCGTAGAAGAAGACGAAAGAAGGTTTTTATGCATTTTCCCATTACCCGCATGCGCCGTTTGCGTCAGAGTGAGACGACGCGCCGAATGGTGCGCGAAAATTATGTGCGCGTTGACGATTTGATTATGCCTCTGTTTGTGTGCCCGGGCAGAGGCGTTAAAAAAGAAATCGGGTCTATGCCGGGCAACCATCAGATGTCGATAGATGTCATGGTTGAGGCGTGTAGAGAAATTGCTGATTTGGGCATTCCCGCGGTGATTCTTTTCGGTATTCCCGATCACAAAGACGCGCGGGGCAGTGGGGCTTTGTGCGATGATGGCATTATTCAGCGCGCTATATCTGCGATTAAAGAAACTACGCCTGATCTCTATGTGATTACGGATGTGTGTTTATGCGAATATACGGACCACGGGCATTGCGGTGTTATTGTGGATAACGATGTGGATAATGATGAAACGGTTGATCTGCTCGTTAAAGAATCCCTTTCCCATGTTCGCGCGGGCGTAGATATGGTTGCGCCTTCTGATATGATGGATGGGCGCGTTGGGGCTATTCGCTCTGCTCTGGATGCCCAGGGGTTTGACCATGTACCCATCATGGCGTATTCGGCCAAATACTGCTCGAGTTTTTACGGTCCATTCCGCGAAGCGGCAGAGTCCGCGCCGCAATTTGGCGATCGCCGGTCCTATCAGATGGATCCGGCAAATGGCGATGAGGCCATGCGCGAGGTGGCTCTGGATATCGAGGAGGGCGCGGATATCGTTATGATCAAGCCCGCATTGCCCTATCTGGATATTATTTATCGGGTGAAAACAGAGTTTGGCGTGCCGGTTGCCGCGTACAATGTCAGCGGCGAGTTTGCGATGCTCAAAGCTGCTTTCGCAAATGGCTGGCTGGATGAAGATCGGGTGCGAGACGAGGTTCTGGTGAGTATTAAACGCGCGGGCGCAGATCTTATTCTGACCTATTTTGCGCGCGATATTGCGCGGGTGTTGCGGTGAGAGGTTTTATGGATATTACGATTGACCGCATTATGCAAAATTTTGATGTTCTCTCAGATTGGGAAGATCGCTACCGGTATATTATTGAACTCGGTCGCCAGTTGCCGCCTTTTGATGAGAAATACAAAGTTGATGACAATCTCGTGCGGGGGTGTGTGAGCCAGGTTTGGCTCGTAACCGATGTTCGAGATGGCGATCCTCCTGTGATCGAATTTTGCGCAGATAGCGATGCCCAGATTGTCAAGGGTCTGGTCGCTATTTTGTTGTCGCTGTATTCGGGCAAGACCGCTCGGGAAATTCTCACGGCTGATATTCGCAGTATTTTTCAAAGGCTCGATCTCGCCAAACACCTCAGTATCAACCGCGCCAATGGCTTTGCCTCTATGGTCAAGCGCATTCACGAACTCGCGCTTGCCACAGCGGCATAGGTAAAAAAAAGGGCCTTCTCATAGGTCCTTTTTTTTGAGCAAATTTATACTTTTTAGACCATCAACACGTTTTCCGCTTCTTTGCGGTGCGTCAATAACGGACCGCGCACGCCGCGCTCAATTTTGGCATAAGCATCGTGGTTGTGGATGCTTTCATAGTTGTTGCTCGATACGTAAAACCACGCGATGCGCTCTTCGTCCATCATGGATAGCAAATCTGTCGCCACATCGCGCACGATGTCTTCGACAAATTTGGGGTTGTTATACGCGCGCTCGGTTACGTATTTTTCATCTGTGCGTTTTAGAATGGGATAGAGTTGACACGACGCATGGTATTCGCCGATGTCGATCAAATCTTCAAACCAGATAAATTCATCCTCATAAGGCCGCACGTCCATTGTGATTTCGGAACGTTGATTGTGCGCGCCGTAGTCGCTGATTTCTTTGCTGCAGGGACAGAGGCTTGCCACGTTGGCTCGCACGCCGATTAGTTTGTCTTGCATGCCTTCATTTGTCAACATTGCCTTAAATTCACAGTTGTAGTCCAGCATGCCTTCAATGCCCGTGATAGGCGCTTTGCGCGTTAAAAAAATGGGAAATGCCATGCTGAGAAACGCTTCTTCGGCTTCCAATAATTCGAGCATTTCTTCGAGGACAATGTGGACGCTATCAGGTGTAAAGTGTTTGTGTTGCTCATTCAGTGCAATCATAAACCGCGACATGTGGGTGCCTTTTTGATGGTGGGGCAAGCTCACGGTCATGGATAGATTGGCCACTGTGTGAAATTCGCCGTTATCGCGCAGCGGCAAGGTCAAGGGATAGCGCACATTGGATACACCGACCTGGTCGATTTCAATGCCGCGTTTGTCATGTGAGTTTTGTATGTCGGGTAGTTCCATTCGGTTCTCCGTGGCGGAAATTGTAAAAAAGTTCCGCCTAATATACCTCAAAATGCAAAATGGTCAATCCTATAAAAATTGTCGATAGAATGTTTTCCACCACCGCGTGTGTGCTCATCAAAGGCTATCAATATGTGCTGGCACCTCTGATGCGCTTTTTTGCCATTGCGCCCAGTCCCTGCCGCTATCATCCCACATGTTCGCACTACGCGCTTGAAGCTTTTCGCCAGCATCCCTTCCCGTATGCTCTTTCTCTTGCGATACGACGTGTTTTGCGCTGTCGTCCGTTTGCCAGAGGTGGGTACGATCCGGTTCCTCCTTCCAACCGCAACTTACCAGACAAAAATACCAATTGAGAACTGACGTTACGCAAGTAATGCCAGATAAACGCTGCGGCAGACATAAGGGCAAGCGGAACATATCTTTCACATGACTGCCCATTTATCGCTCAAAATGTACACTTTTGCATCCGAGATTGTTCTGCGCCAAACACGCGATCCTTAAATTCAAGCCGTGAACAAGGGCACAATACAGCCATATTGACGATAAAATAAGGGTATTTGGTTGCTGTCCATACAATTTGTCGCGCGAAGTTGTGACATTGGCATAATATTTGCTTTAGATTCTGACTGTTGCGTGTATTCCCAAATAGACCCAACCCTCAGAGCCTCTGACCGCATTGCGGCAATTGACACTGTGCAGCACCTCAAGCAGTTACACAGTGCAGCGATACCTGTGTCCAATTTTGATGAATTTGGACATCTGTTAGATGCAAAGGTGTGACGCGCTTGCCCAACAGATGGTGTATTTGGTGATGACTTATCTGAATACTGCGTAACAGTACTTAAGAATTAGAAATTTATGAATTATTCTCGCTTTCAATGAATCGCAAGCGGACGGACGTCTGCGCCTTCGATGGAAAACCCATAACCCAAAAGGGAGATTCAGCATGACCTGTTACCAACTCAACCGGAGATTTAACGCGATGTCAGACACCAGAGTTTTGATGAACCTCGCTGGCCTGTGGAAGTACGCGTGGGCAGCATTGCTCATTCCAGTGTTGCTCTCGATTCCGCTGACCGCAGTAGCACAGACAGTGACGACTAGCGCAGAGGCGGTGGTGATGATCCCCGACCGCAACTTCCGGGCGGTGATTGAAGACTCTCTGGGCAAGTTAGCAGGTGCCCCGATCACTGCGGTGGAGATGGCGAAGTTGACGAGCCTTACCGCGCAGCACAAGAACATTAGCGATCTGACCGGACTTGAGTGTGCAACCAACTTGACACAGCTATATCTTCGCGGCAACGCAATATCGGATATCTCGCATTTGATGGGCTTAACCGAGCTGAGCTATCTGGAGCTTTCCGACAACGCGATATCGGATCTCGTGCCTCTGATAAAAAACACGGGATTGGGCCGTGGAGACCTGATCGATGTAAGGGGAAACCCCCTGAGTTATTCGTCACTCAACACGTACAATCCCACGCTTACGAGCAGAGGGGTTGGGATATTCTGCGACAAACGCACACCTGCGACGCTTGCGAAAGTCTCTGGAGATAATCCACATCAGGAGGGGCAGATGGGTGCGGCGTTGGCGAATCCGTTTGTCGTTGAAGTGAAAGATGGGGCCACTTCGCCTGCTTTGTTTGAGGGGGTGCCGGTTATATTTGCCGTTACCACCGGCAGCGGCTCGCTGAGTGTAACAACAGCCACGACCGATGCCAGTGGTCGGGCACAGACAATGCTCACCCTTGGGCCGACAGCGGGAATCAACACCGTTACAGCGTCTGTCACAGAAATTACGCAGAATGTGACCTTTACTGCTAATGGCAACGACGCGGTCGTGAACATTCCCGACACTGGCCTCCGCAGGAAAATCGAGGCGGCTCTGGACAAGGGCGGAGGTGAAGCCATCACCAGGGCAGAGATGGCGACTTTGGACACCCTTATTGCACAACCGAGGAGAATTAGCGATCTGACTGGACTCGAGTATGCAACCAACCTGACATACCTGTATCTCGGGGGCAATAATATCTCGGATATTTCGGCATTGTCAGGCTTAACCCGTTTGACAGTGCTGTGGCTTCAGGACAATGATGTTTCGGATATTTCTGGTTTATCAGGCGCAACCAGTCTAACAGAGTTGTATCTCGGCGACAATGATATTTCGGATATCTCAGACTTGTCGGACTTAACCCATCTGACCTGGCTGGAGCTTTACAATAACGATGTCTCGGATATTTCTGGTTTATCTGGCTCAACGAGTCTGACAAGGTTGCATCTCGGCGGCAATGATATTTCGGATATTTCTGGTTTATCTGGCTCAACGAATTTGACATGGCTGCACCTTGGTCGCAACGAGATTTCTGATATTTCTGGTTTGTCTGGCCTAACCAGTCTGACCTGGCTGGAGCTTGAGAACAATGCGATTTCTGATATTTCGGGATTGTCTGACTTAACCCGTCTGACAGAGTTGTATCTCGGCGACAACGAGATTTCGGATATCTCGGATTTGTCTGGCTTAACCAGTTTGACAACGCTGTGGCTTTACGACAACGAAATTTCAGATATATCGGCTTTGTCGGGTTTAACCAGTCTGACAACGCTGTATCTTTACGGCAATGAGATATCGGATCTCGCGCCCCTGGTAACAAATACGGGATTAGACAGTGGAGACGAGGTTGATGTGACGGGCAATCCCCTGAGCGACACATCACTCAATACGCATATTCCCGCCCTTCAGCGCAGAGAGGTTGCGGTATTCTTTGGCGCGTCGAAGCCAGTTCTCAGCAAAGAGGCAGTTTTGGATATAGATGGCGACGGAAAGGCCAACGCGCTTACGGATGGTGTATTGGTCGCGGCCTATTTGTTTGGGCTTCGCGGTGAGAGTCTGATTGCCGGGCGTGTGTCGTTGGATGGGACGCGAACCACTGCCGCACAGATTGAAGCCTACCTCGCGCCGCTCGCCGAGGCAGTTTTGGATATAGATGGCGATGGGACAGCCCATGTGTTCACTGACGGGGCATTGATCATATCCTACTTGTCCGGGTTCCGTGGAAGGAGTCTGGTTGCCGGGCGCGTGTCGTCGAATGGGGCGCGAACCACCGTTGAGGCCATTGAAGCCTACTTACAGGCTATCGAGCAACCCTCCACCATGCAATCTTTACAAGACGAATGGCACAGGCCAACACCCTCAGTACTTCGGGACCGACTGCTACCTGAACCACCGCCCTCCGGTACTCCTTAAAAAATAAGGGTCTTGCGTCGATTTACAGCAAAGCCGCATGGATTACCATGCGGCTTTACATTTGAAAGAAAAAGCAAAACACGGGGCCTATATCTGGCTACTACTTGCCAACATCCTGCCCAGAGGTCGTCCGCCGATCAGGTGCATGTGGATGTGATATACTTCCTGGCCTCCGTCGCGATTGCAGTTGATAATGAGGCGATATCCATCTTCTGCAATGCCCTCTTCTGCTGCGATTTTTGCCGCTACAGTTATCAGGCGCCCGAGAGCAGGTTCGTCTTCTTTTGTTACGTCATTGATTGTTGGGATCAATTTATTCGGAACAATCAATACGTGGGTGGGTGCCTGGGGATTGATGTCTCGAAATGCGGTTACCAGGTCGTCTTGATAGACGATGTCTGCGTTGATTTCGCGTCGAATAATTTTGCTAAAGATCGTTTCTTCGGCCATTGTTCTCTCCTTTTTTGTGTGTTTGGAAACGCAAACTGTATGATAGCGAATAGGACCTGTTTTTGCCAAACGGATTTTGACTGTGACTAAAAATAATACAAATTTCTTGATGTTATAAAGGTAACACTGTATATTTCAACTTCTTGCTCCGCCGCGTGTTGGCGGTTTAACGAATAAAGATACTGGAGGTTGATATGGCTAAGCGACAGGGCAGCCGCGTTCTCATTAAAATGAAAAGTACAGAGAGTTCGCACCATTACCACACAGAAAAAAATCGACAGAATCATCCCGATCGTCTGGAATTGAAGAAGTTCGATCCCATACTGCGGAAGCATGTGCTTTATCGGGAAGATAGATAGCGATAAATATAAGAGGATTTTCCCATGGCCAGACGTTGTAGTATTACGGGTAGGGGACCGCTGAGTGGCAATCACGTGTCCCACTCCAAACGAAGAGTCAAGCGGGTGCAGAAACCCAATTTGAAGAGCAAGCGCATTTACGTTCCCGAACTGGGTCGCTTTGTGCGTATTAAACTTTCTGCCCGCGCACTGCGAACGGTGAATAAAAAAGGTCTTTTGCCGTATCTCAAAGATCGCGGTCTTTCAGTGGAGGAAGTTGCGTTATAATAAAAAATTAAATCAATACTCTCGGATTCGGGTTGCAGTATAGGGAAAACGGTGAAATTCCGTTGCGGTCCCGCCGCTGTAACTGGGGATGTTTCTCGCATTATGCCACTGGTAAAAACCGGGAAGGCGTGAGAAGCACGAGACCCAGAAGCCAGAAGACCTGCCCGAATCTCAGACCTTGTTGGTTTCTTCGTGGATTGGGAAAAAGGTGAGATAATGCATGCGCTTTGTATGTGGTTTTGTCGCGTATTGATATGTCCCCGATTTCTACAAGGAAATCGGGGATTTTTTGTGAATGGAGGTGTGTGTGAATCTGAAAATATGGCTGATATGTTGTATCGGGGTTTGGGCCATACCTGCTCAGGCGCAATTGTCTTTGCAATATGCACAGGGTTTTCGCGTTGATTATTTCGATGCGTATAAGGTTGTAACGGTGTTCGCGCCCGGAAGTGGAACAGGGGAGAAGTTTCAGTATGTCCTGGTGCAGCGCGGGAATGAGTCTCCCGATGGGTATGAGGGGGTTCCGAGAATAGAGATTCCCGTGCGGACTGTGATTGCGACATCTACGACGCATTTGCCACATCTCGAAAAGCTCGGTGAAGTGCATAGTCTGGTTGGGATTGATAAGATCAAAAACGTCAATACGGAGGCTGTCAGACAGCGCTTTGCGGAGGGTAAATTGACCGAAGTTGGTCGAGATAGGGCTATGGATTTGGAAAGGGTTCTGGTGCTTCAACCCGATCTCGTTATTGCAGATACGTACACGCAAGATAATGTGCTTGTCGTGTTGCAAGAGGCTGGTGTGCCCGTTGTGATTAACGCCGCTTATGGGGAATCTTCTTTGCTGGGGCGCGTGGAGTGGATCAAATTTGTGGGTGCTTTTTTTAATAAAGAAAAGCGGGCGTCGGCCCAGTTTGATAGCATTGTTGTGAGGTATGAGGTGTTTAGATCACTGACGCAGAATTTGCCGATGGATAAGCGTCCTACGGTTTTTGGAGGGTCTCTCTGGCGCGGGACCTGGTTTATGGCTGGAGGTAAAACCTATCCCGCACAATTGCTGAGGGATGCGGGTGCAAATTATCTGTGGGGCGATAGTGATTCACAACAGAGTTTGGCGCTCGATTTTGAAACGGTTTACGAAAAGGCACACGATGCGGATTGCTGGATCACGATGAAAAATGAGTGGCGATCTCGAGACGATGTTGTCGCCGAGGACGCGCGTTACAGAAAATTCGCGGCGTTTGAGAATGGTAATGTTTTCAATGCCAATGCAAGGCTCAACGCGCATGGGGGCAATGATTATTGGGAGACGGGGCTTATTGAGCCAGATGTTGTGTTGGCTGATATTATTAAAATTTTGCATCCCCACTTGTTGCCAAATCATCAATTCAAGTATTATCGAAAGCTCGATCCATAGCTTATGAAAACGATCCATTTTTT